>CALWMX010000096.1 GCA_944382105.1 uncultured Butyrivibrio sp. | reverse complement strand
AAAATAAATCCCACCAGATATCCGCCTGTGGGGCCGGCAAGCTTTCCGACTCCTCCTGAAAAACCCGAAAATACCGGAAGCCCTATAAGCCCTATAAAAAGATAGAGCGCCACGCAAGCCGTTCCCTTAACGCCTCCTAACAGATACACCGCAATATAAATGACCACCAGCGTAAGCGATAACGGAACCTGACCGGGAAGCGGAATTGAAAGCGGCGCCAGAACACATATCAGCGCGGTCATAAGTCCCATAAATGTAATATTAAGAATATAATCCCTTGTTTTAAGTGATTTTTTCCCGATTTTTTCCGAAACACGGATTTTTTCCATATATATCTCCTTCAATTAAAATTACAGCCCTTTTATATACAACTTTTGGCCGCCCAATACAATATACTTCATAGAAAAAGAAATGTCAACCATATTTTCTTTTAGGTTGACATTTCTCTTTGAGAGCGCCTCAATGGGTTTTGTATATGTTTTATGCGCCTTTTTTAATTATCTTTGCATACCTCAATTCCCACAACCGTCAGCACATCTGCGCTGACTTTGAATTTAACGTTGAGTCCCGCAAAAGACATACCGTAAATCCGTTCCGGGTCATTCTGATACGCGGGCCTTGGGTCGCAGGCAAGCACTTTTTCAAGCTGACTTAATTTTTCCGGCGCAACATCATCCCCAAGCCCCTCTGAAAACTCCACCTTAAGCCGGTAGTCCGCATACTTTCCGGCAAAGCCTGAAAGCGCGTCCGGTTTACAGTCGGCATCGGGCAGATAGGGTTTGATGTCAAAAATCGGAGTATTATCAATCATGTCTATGCCTGATACACATATTACAGGCCCTTCGCTTCCGTACTCGATGCGCTCAAGCTTCACACAAGATAATCCTATGGGATTAGGCCTGAAAGGGGACCTTGTGGCAAAAACTCCCATACGCGTATCCCCGCCGAGCCTTGGCGGCCTCACCGTAGGAGACCATTTCTCCATTACGCTCCCGGAAAACTTCCATATAAGCCACATATGTGAGAAGCCGTCCAATCCGCGAAGCGCCGACGCATCCCTGTATTCCGGTTCAAAGACTATTCTGCCTGTTAATCCGGGCACAAGTCCGCTCTGCCTCGGAACCCCGAATTTATCAGGAAAATCAGTATATATTCTTGCAATTATTTTCATATGTCTTCCATCCTCCCGGAACATAATTCACAAACATAATTAGCTTTTTACATTTGCTTTCTTCTCATGACCGCACAGCTAAACGCCATGGATACCGACGTAACCGCCAAAAGCACTGCTGCGGCTTCTGCCGCAATAAGAGCAGGCGGCTGCGCCGACAATGTACTAATCGCGCCCTCAATCACGGTTTCCAAATCCAAGCCTCTGCTTTCCGATATTTTATCCATTATAAAAGCCGCGGCATAGACCGTCGCCACAAATATGATTATCATAAGCCGTCCGTTGTCAGAGCCGAACCTGAACTGTATCGGCATCAGAATGAAGACAAAGGACACAAAAAGCACAAACGATACTGCGCCAATGATAAGCAGTTCCCGGAGCGCAGGCCCGCTTCCAGTCGTGAGCCGTCCAAGCATTACCAGAACGCCTGATAAAATTATGCCGATGGCCACCATCACCACGGCAAATATATATTTTCCCGCAACATACATATTTCTTGTAACGGGAAGCGTCATAATATACGGCAGACCGCCGTCCTGTTCATCAAAGCTTATGGTATTCAGCGCCATTACGCCGAAACACACTCCGCAGAAAGTTACAAGGAACCCATAGTTTTCACCGTTTCCTGCAAAGGAGATAAAAACCATGATTAACAATAATATCAAAAAATATCTTTTGTTGGAAAATATTAACTGAAAATCCTTTATAAGCATTCCTTTCATAACTTTATCCCCTTTCCGGCAATTTTCATAAATTCGTCAATACCGTTTTTTTCAACGACGATATCCTTATAATTCTCCAGATAAAATTGTCTTGCATCCGTCAGGCAAATATATCCGTAATCCGATTTGCAGGCGTAAACGATATGCGACTTGTCAACATCTCCGTATGCACGTTCGTCAATCTTGAGAACCCCGTACTCGTCAAGCAGCACATCCATATCCTCATGAAAAACAAGCCGTCCCTTGTTTATCATATAGACATCATCGCAAAAATTCTCCAAATCGCCTGATATATGCGAGCTGATTATAATGGAACGCCCTTCCGTCTCCATATACCGGCGCAGCATATCCATAATCTGTTCCCTTGCAAGCACATCAAGACCCGCAGTAGGTTCGTCAAGCAAAAGCAGATCTGCGTTATGGCAGGTTGCAATCAGAATGTTAAGCTTTGCCATTTCCCCTGTGGAAAAATCTTTTATTTTTACGTTGAAGGGCAGATTATATTCCCGGCATTTTCCGGTAAATTCTTCTCTGTCAAAATCATGATACATACTGTTTAATACCGGAAGGATTTTTTTGACCGTCAACATGCCGAACGGACTGCTCTTACCCATTACCACTCCTATTTTCTCCTTGTCAGCAGCCGTAAGCCTGTTGTGCTCCTTGCCGAATATACGTATATAGCCTTCGTCAATGCTAATCAGATCAAGTATAGCCTTGAACAATGTACTTTTTCCCGCACCGTTGGCTCCGATGAGTCCCGTAATCCTGTTCTCCTCAACGGAAAATGAACAGGCAAGACAAAAATTCCCATATTCCTTGCGAATATTATCCACTTCAAGAATCATACTTAGGTATCCTCCATAATAATGTTGAACAATTCAACCAATTCGTCGTCGGACATACCTGCGGCTCTGCCTTCTTCTACCGCATCAGCAAGCTTTTTTTCTATTTTCCTGCGCCGTTCCTCCTGCATAAGACCCTGATTGATTTCGGCGACAAAGCTTCCCTTGCCGTGAACCGTCACAATAAGTCCCTCGTCCTCAAGTATGTCGTATGCTTTTTTTACCGTAAGGGCGCTTATCTTAAGCTCCGAGGCGAGTCCGCGCACAGACGGCAAAGGAGTATTTTCCTTCAATTCGCCCTCCAGAATCATGGCCTTGATTCCGGAAACAAGCTGGTCATAAATGGGCTGCATTGAAGAATTATTGATTATAATCTTCATAACTGTTCTCTCCTTGATAAACAGTATATAACAGTGTATAACTGTTGTCAATATGATTCTTGGAAAAATATAAAAAAAGCGCATCCGCCGCGGCGGATACGCCAAAAATGCTTTTTCATTAAATTAAACGCTCTGGCTGAAAAGGCTGCCCACATTGAAGTTATACGAATATGTTCCCGATACCGTATATGTATTGGACTTGCTGGCTTCAAGCTGTGCCGCCGAATAAATCATCGAAGCGTTCACGCCAACCTGATATCCATATGAACCGCTGCCGTTAAACAGCGACTCCACATTGCTCATATCGGAATTTCTGAATGTATCCTCATCAATTGCGAGCTTATTGTCGCTTCCTATCGTTATCCCAATCCGGCTTAAAAGCTTGGAATTGACAGCGGTAGTTGTTGTCATTGACGATGCCGCGTTGGACACTGACGTTGACGCCGATTTAGACGCTGCACTGAGCATATTGTTGTAATCATTTACAAATGAGCTTACCGCATCATAAATCTTATCGGTATCGTATTCTCCTCCGGTCCGTTTAAAAACAGAGCCGGTTCCCTTCTGTGTGAGCGCGGCAACCGAATCCTTGAGATTCTGAGCGTTCTTCTCGGTATCTGCTATTGTAGAAACAGAGTCTCCGGAAGTGGATGTGGACTGAAGATTAATCTTATAGTCGCCATTCTTATAATCATAATCCATTCTGGATACTCTATCGCTTACACCGGTTCCGGATACATCTGAAGACGATGAACTCATTCCGTAATACTTCTTGGCAAGCTTATAATAGCTTCCCGAACGGATACTGGCCAGCTCGGAAAGACTGCCGTATATGCCTGATGTTACGGAAGAATTACCGCTCAAGCCGGAAAACAGTGTCGATATTGAATTATAACCTGATATTCCCGCCATAATATCACTCCTTTGAATAAACGCCGACATCCATGTCTGCGTCAGGATATAATAAAACCCATTACTTCTAAATATATTATATCACAATTCCTTTATTTGTAAATAGTTTACATGAATTTTATTTACAATCTTTTCCTCTCATTGTAAAATAAAGTAATATTTAATGATTTATCGATAAAAAGGAGAACAAAATGTACGAATGTCCCAATTGCGGCGGCAATATGAAATTTGACATCCCATCGCAGCAGCTGAAATGCGAGCAGTGTCATTCCCTGATGGACCCCTACTCCTGCTCCAAGGAGCACGACGCCGAAAGCTCCCAAATGTACGAAGCTACGGTTTTCACATGTCCTCAGTGCGGCGGCGAAATTATCGGCAGCGAGACCTCGGCGGCGGAATTCTGCAGCTTCTGCGGAGCATCGACAATCCTCAGCAGCAGAATAAGCAGCGCGCGGCGTCCCAACTACATAATTCCGTTCAGCAAAACAAAGGACGACTGCAAAAAATCATACTCCGCCCTCATGAAAAAAGCTTTTTTTGCACCTAAGGAGCTTAAGGACGAAAAACGCATCGACAGCTTCCGGGCTATTTATGTGCCTTACTGGGCGTATCACATTGACCAGAACGGCGATGTGCTCCTTTCCGGCGAAAAAACCTTCCGGCGCGGAAATTATATTTACACCAACCACTTTAAGCTCGGCTGCACCGTAAACGCATACTATAAGGGTATGACCTTCGATGCGTCTTCAACCTTCGACGACTCTCTGAGCGAGAGCATTGCTCCGTATGATGTGCGCGGCATGAAGGAATTCACGCCGTCGATACTGAGCGGCTTTTATGCGGACATATCAGATGTGGACTGCAATATATACATAGAAGACGCGGAAGCCTTCGCAAACAACAATACATATGAGGCGATAGAAAACAACCCTGATTTTTTCGGAATCCATATAACCGCCCCCGTTTCCGACAGTTCATTAAGCAGTACACTGAATACATCCTGTCAGGCAATTGACAGCGCCATGTTTCCGGTGTACTTTATGTCATACCGCAAAGGCGGCAGGGTTGCCTACGCGGTTGTAAACGGACAGACAGGCAAGGTCACGGCCGACATCCCGGTGGACAGACGCAAATATATACTTTTCTCCCTGTTAATGGCCATCCCCATATTCCTGCTTTTGAATCTGCTTTTTACAGTTAAGGCAACCACTGTGATTTCCGTCGCCGCAGTTCTGTCGGTTATCACACAGCTTATATACATGAACGGGCTGTCCAAAATAATGCGCAGGGAAATGCAGCTTGACGACAAAGGCTTTCAATACTCCAAAGACGCAAAAGTCCGGACGTCTTCCCGCAAAACCGCGGCATCCGGCTCCTTTAATACTTCCGCGTCCGCAGGCGTACGGAAAAAAAAGTCGAAAATTAACGCCGCCTCCGTTATAATCATAGCGGCTGTCTGCATTATATTTATGTCTGTTTTCATGAGCGCACTGCAGTTATTAAGCGGTTTGATTCTTCCGGCCGCCGCCATAGCCTCGTTTGTCATAATGATTTTTGAGTTCAGAAAATATTCGGCTCTGCCAGCCGGGAAAGGCTTCCCCGTGTTCCTGCTTTCATTTGCAGCAGTGCTGGCATGCGTAATAATACGGATTTTCAATCCTGTCTCGGATATATGGTATTACTCCGGGGCGATATTGGTTTTAGCTGCCGTGATTGCCACCAACATTGCCATAATCAATAAACACAACATACTTTCAACAAGACGTCTTCCGCAGTTTAACAGAAAAGGAGGTGACGACCGTGCATAAATTATATACCGGCAGCTTTTCTTCATTATTGAAAAAGACCGTTCTTTCGACAGCGGTTTTGCTTACGGCGCTTATATATTTTCCAATGGCATGTTTCGCCGGTACGGTCTACACAAACCCTGAAACCGGCTACGAGGTAATCATAGACGATGCCGCCAATCTGCTGACCGACAGTGAGGAGCAGCTTCTTGCCGACGAAATGAAGCCCGTTACGGAGTGGGGAAACGCCGCGTTTCTTTCCATAGACAATAACCATACCACTACCGAACGCTATATCGAGAATTATTACGGTGATATGTTCGGGTCTTCCAGCGGCACGGTTTTTATGATAGACATGGATAACCGGAACATTTATGTATTCAGCGACGGCCGCATATACCGCACGATAACAAAGGCTTACGCTAACACAATCACAGACAACATATATACTCATGCCTCAGACGGCGACTATTACACCTGTGCTTCCGAGGCATTTTCTCAGATATACACGCTGTTGGACGGCGGCAGAATCGCCCAGCCCATGAAATACATAAGCAACGCACTTATCGCGCTTATCGCGGCGTTTATAATCAATTTTATTATCATAAAATGTTCTGTCCGCAGAAAAAAGGCGGACAACAAAGAGCTTATAGGCAAAATTTTTTCCGGATGCAATATAGGGAATTCATGGGTTCAAATGACGCACCAGACACGTGTGTACAGTCCGCAAAGCAGCGGCGGCGGCTCCTCGGGCGGAGGAGGCGGCGGCGGGGGCGGCGGTTCCTCAGGCGGCGGGGGCGGACACAGCTTCTGATCGCAGCATGACAAAAAGGAGAAAAGGTCATGAAAAACAGTGAAATGAAAACGCCATCATATATTAAAATACGTGGCGGGCGTGTGCATAACCTGAAAAATATTGATGTTGATGTCCCGCTCCATAAAATTGTCGGAATCTCCGGCGTGTCCGGCTCAGGAAAATCATCGCTGGCCCTCGGTATTCTCTATGCTGAGGGTTCAAGGCGGTATCTGGAAGCTCTTTCCACTTACACCAGACGACGCATGACACAAGCGGAGAAAGCACAGGTGGACGAAGTGCTCTATGTTCCGGCTGCGCTTGCGCTGCGGCAGAGACCTGGCGTTCCCGGCATCCGAAGCACTTTTGGCACCGGGACGGAATTGCTCAACAGTCTGCGTCTGATGTATTCAAGGCTGGCAAATCATCGGTGTCCCAACGGTCACTATGTAACGCCTTCACTGAATATTGCTGCGGGACTGGAACTGATATGTCCGGAATGCGGCATACATTTCTTCGCGCCAGGCGCGGAGGAGTTGGCATTCAATTCGCAGGGTGCGTGCAAGCGCTGCAACGGAACCGGAATTGTTCGTACCGTGGACGAATCCACACTGGTGCCGGATGAAAATCTGACTATTGATGAAGGCGCCGTCGCGCCTTGGCAGACACTTAT
>CALWMX010000095.1 GCA_944382105.1 uncultured Butyrivibrio sp. | reverse complement strand
AAGCATTTCTTTTGGTACGCTTGCGTCGGCTCCGGCCGATGTAACCTCGTTGATTGAAGCGGCAAGCTCTGGTGTGTATTTCACAAGGGCAGGGAGAATATCCTTTGAAGCCATGTCAATCATTGTGAGCGCTTCTATATTAATAGAAAGACTGTATGTTTCATAGAGAATCTCGGACCTGATTTCAAGCTCGTCTTTGGACATGATGTTGAACTCTCCGAAAAGCTTTACGGCTTTGTCGGTTGTGAGGGCTTCGGTTGCCGCTACCATTGATTTGATATTAGGAAGACCGCGTCTTTCGGCTTCTGCAACCCATTCGTCGGAATATCCGTTTCCGTTAAAGATGATTCTCTGATGCTGTCTCATGGTTTTTGCTATGAATTCATCACATGCCTTATCAAAATCGTCCGCACCCTCAAGTTCATCGGCAGCTTCTTTGAAAGCTTCGGCTACGATTGCATTGAGAGTGGTGTTAGGCATTGCAATGGAATCATTGGCGCCCACCATTCTGAATTCAAACTTGTTGCCGGTAAAAGCAAAAGGCGACGTTCTGTTACGGTCGGTAGCATCCTTTGTTACAACCGGAACGGAGCTGATTCCAAGGTCAAGGGTCTCGCCCTTTATGCATGTAGAGGCTGTGCCGTTGGCCACAATCTGGTTTACAACATCCTCAAGCTGGTCGCCCAGATACATTGAGATGATTGCAGGCGGCGCTTCGTTGGCTCCAAGCCTGTGGTCATTGCCCACATCCGACGCCGACTGGCGCAAAAGATCCGCATGAGTATCTACGGCCTTCATAATACATGCAAGCACAAGCAGGAACTGTCTGTTTTCATTAGGTGTCTTGCCGGGGTCAAGGAGATTTACTCCTGTGTTGGTGCCGATTGACCAGTTATTATGTTTTCCGGAACCGTTGACTCCGGCAAACGGTTTTTCATGCAGCAGGCATACAAGATTATGGCGTTCGGCCACATTTCTCATGGTTTCCATTGTGATGAGGTTATTATCTATTGCAGTATCCGCATCCATATAGATAGGAGCCATCTCGTGCTGTGCCGGGGCTACCTCATTGTGCTGTGTTGTAGCGGTAATGCCTAATTTCCAAAGCTCTCTGTTGAGGTCCTTCATATAAGCGCCGATGCGCTCAGGGATTCTTCCGAAATACTGGTCTTCAAGCTCCTGACCCTTAGGAGCGGGAGCCCCGAAAAGGGTTCTTCCCGTAAATCTCAGGTCTTTTCTGGCTGCGTAATTATCTTTGCTGATAAGGAAATATTCCTGTTCCGGACCTACAGAAGCGGCAACTCTTGTCGCCTTTGATTCAGGGTCAAAAAGTTTGACAATTCTCAGCGCTTCATTGCTGAGAGCGTCCATTGAACGAAGAAGCGGGGTTTTCTTGTCAAGCGACTCGCCCGTGTATGAACAGAACACCGTAGGTATACATAAAACCGCTCCGAGGGCTCCTTCTTTAATAAATACCGGGGATGCTACATCCCATACCGTATAACCTCTTGCGGCGTATGTAGCTCTGAGGCCTCCTGACGGAAATGAAGATGCATCAGGTTCTCCCATGATAAGCTTCTTTCCCGAAAAAGAAGTAATAACGTTGCCGTCCTCATCAGGATGGGTAACGAAAGAATCATGTTTCTCGGCCGTAAGGCTTACGATAAGCGGCTGGAACCAGTGCGTATAATGTGTGGCTCCTTTTTCCTCGGCCCAGTCCTTCATTGCCTTCGCAATGACATCCGCATCTTCAATGGAAAGCGTTCCGCCTTCATCCATTATTTTTTTGAGATTTTTGAACACCTGTTTTGGAAGGCGCTCCTTCATTTTGCCGACGGTAAACACATTGTCCGCAAAAATTTCATCGATTTTAAATGCTTCACTCATATTTAATCTTCCTTTCTTTTTTATTTGCGGAGCCGTACCAACGTCGTAAAATTACCGGCATTGAAGCGTTTGTCCGCGAAAATAAAAAAAGACGTTCCCTGTAAAAAGGAACGCCTTTGTTCACCATGTAAATAAAATACTATATGTAATCCAAAAAATCAAGTGTTTTTTAAAATTTTTTAACGGCCGATTGTAGTTATCAGTTTGCCGTGCACCATATGCCTTTCGGGGTTGGATGAACCGTTCTGGCATGTATAAAGAGTTGTGACGATATCGTCGGTATCGGCGGTAATTCCCGTGTCGTAAAGCTTTACCGCATCGATTGCATCCAGATAGTCCTGAAGTGAAAAGGAATCGCTCACAAGACGGAAGGTATCCCTGTTGTCATCAAACGTTACATCACATACGCTGAATATCTGATATACCTGAACTTCATTTTCAAGGTAGATATAGAAGTAATTATTGTTATTTTCCGCCTGTTCTCTGTAGAAATCTTCACTGTCATACTCAAGGAGTGATGCAAACATTGAACCGTCGTTCATATGGTGTCCGTAAATAACCGTGTGCGGGTCGTCAAACGAAGGTGAATTTCTCCAATCGAGGAAAATGGCTCCCGACCAGCTGAATTCGTCGTTAAAGGCGTGGTCAAGATAATAATCGTTGTCTTCGCCCTGGACAACAGGATAGCTTATGCCCACCGAAGGAACCTCGACCCATCCTACAACCTGACTGTTTATGCTTTTCAGCACTTCAAAGTCAATCCGCGCGTTGGCGTTAATGCCGGGATATTCTTCATTGATTGCCGGGTCCGTGGGGGCCACGTTGTCAGAATCGTCCTGAGTTGCGTAGGCCTGGCTTTCAATATCATTGTATATATCCTGTGAATGCTTGTAGTTGCGCACAATGCGGACAATCTGGACCGCCGCAAAAACGAATACGCAGGCAGCGACAGCCATTATGATATAACGGACAATGTCTCCCTTGGACCTTTTTTTGCCGGAGGAAGCAGCAGGCGGATCCCCTGCCGTTCCGTCGGTATTTCCGGATGCATTTTCAAGGCCGGTATTGTCAGTCTGATTTGCTTCCTGTGTCTGTTCGTTTTTACGTTCCAATTCTTTATTAGAATCACTCATAAACCGTCTCCGAGATTCAGGCCTTGCCTATTGAACCGAATAATTCCATTTTCTCTTTAACAGTTGCTTTAATCGCCTCGTAGCCCGGAGCGAGAAGTTTACGCGGGTCAAAGCCCTTGCCTTCAAGGTCTTTGCCGGCTTCGATATATTTACGTGTAGCATCAGCAAAAGCAAGCTGGCACTCTGTATTGACGTTGATTTTGCCTACGCCCAGAGAAATCGCTTTTTTAATCATGTCTTCAGGAATTCCGGTACCGCCGTGAAGCACGAGAGGCATGTCCCCGGTAAGTTCCTTAACGGCAGCAAGCGTTTCAAAGCTGAGGCCCTTCCAGTTGTCAGGATATTTGCCGTGAATATTGCCGATACCGGCAGCAAGCATGGTTACTCCAAGGTCGGCAATCTGTTTGCACTCCTGAGGGTCGGCACATTCGCCCATTCCGACAACTCCGTCTTCCTCGCCGCCGATTGAACCTACTTCGGCTTCAAGAGACATGTTGTGCTTTTTGCAGATTTCCACAAGCTCCTTGGTCTTGGCAATATTTTCCTCAATCGGATAGTGGGAGCCGTCAAACATTATTGACGAAAAGCCTGCTTCAACGCATTTAAGACATCCGTCGTAAGAGCCGTGGTCAAGATGAAGGGCAACGGGAACGGTAATTCCGAGCTCTTCAATCATTCCGTTCACCATGCCGACTACCGTCTTATAGCCGGTCATATATTTGCCGGCACCCTCGGAAACGCCGAGAATTACAGGGGAATTGCACTCCTGTGCCGTTGTAAGTATGGCTTTGGTCCATTCAAGGTTATTGATATTGAACTGTCCGACAGCGTATTTGCCGGCTACAGCCTTTTTGAGCATGTCTTTTGCTGTTACTAACATAAAAATTACCTCCAAAAAATTCTTATACTGGACATTATAACACATAAAGAAATAATTAACAAATATTTTATAATGTGTTATTATGATTAAACGGTGCCGTATTTACTATACGGTTTCCGGTTCCGGGTATTCAATGCCGAAGGTTTCGACGGTTACTTTGCCGAGCTTCTGTTCCTCCATGGGACGGTCGTTCCAGTCGGTGCGGACAGAGGCGATGCCGTTGACAACGTCCATTCCGTTTATAACCTTTCCGAAAGCGGCATATGAGCCGTCAAGATGAGGTGATGTTTCGTGCATGATAAAGAACTGGGAACCTGCCGAATCCGGATCCATAGCCCGTGCCATGGACAAAACTCCCGGCGTATGCTTCAGATTGTTGGTGAAACCGTTAAGGTCAAATTCACCCTTGATAGAGTAGCCCGGACCTCCCATTCCGGTTCCCTGCGGGTCGCCGCCCTGTATCATAAAGCCTTCGATTACCCTGTGAAAAATCAGACCGTCATAAAATCCTTTTTTGACAAGGCTTATAAAATTATTAACAGTGTTCGGCGCCGTTTCCGGATAGAGCTCCGCTTCAAATGTGCGGCCGTCCGCCATCTCAAATTTGACAATAGGATTCTGTGCCATAGTAATTTTCCTTTCTGTATTAAATAGCCGGATGCGGGGATTGTCCGCAATATGGCTGCTTTTTTCATAGTACACCACAATAAGAGGTCAAGTCAATGTTAAAAAATATTATAATCACATTAAAAGAGGGAAAAAACGTGCGGGGAAGCATGAGTCGTTTCGCGCCTGCCAGGGTGTTTTTCGAACCGGGAGTGCAGAGTCCGGAAAATTCGCTGGTCATTACCGACGATATGGAGAAGCTTGATGCAGCATTGAACGACGGATATGCGGCAGTTTTTTTATCGGACAGTGAGAGTTTTGCGGAGGGCGTAAAATATGTGGCTCAGGAACTGGAGAACTGCGATTATGAATACTGCAATGAGGCTTTTTGCAGGCAGAAGGAGCTGCCGCTGCCTGTTTTTGAGACAGAGCGCACCACAGTCAGGGAGATTACAGTTGAAGATTTGCCGGAGCTGTATGAACTTTACGATGATGACAGTATAAGGGAATATGTCGAACCTCTTTATGATTATAATAAGGAAAAAGAATTTACCGAAAACTATATCCGGAATATGTATGGGTTTTACGGCTTCGGACTTTGGATAGTGAGGGATAAAAGCAACGGTCGGCTGATAGGAAGGGCGGGCCTTGAAATACGCCGGATAGACGGGGAAGACAGAATTGAGATGGGCTATATTATCGCAAGAGATTACAGAAGGCAGGGATTTGCTTTTGAAGTGTGCACCGCAATCAAGGAATTTGCGTTTGAGCGGCTGCAAACGGAAGAAATCTTTATTGTCGTATCAGAAAGAAATTTTCCGTCATGCCGATTGGCAGAGAAGCTGGGCGCAAGTTGCATAGGCTCCTCGGAATCACAAAACGGTAAATATTTGATATTCCGGTGCGGAAAATAATTGTTTCTTTACACTGAATCCATGTAACGGAGTTGCAAAAACAGCATAATGATACTGTAAGATGTGAACATTTGATGAAAAGGTTGAAAAAAATCATTTTTTGTCGATATATATATTGAAAAAAAGCATTGCAGGCTGTAAAATAATCTGTACTTACAAATCCGGATTCCGATGATGAAAGCGGGGTGGAAAGCGTTGCATATATCAGGAGGCGGTTTCTCGCCGGACTATGATAACAGACTTAATTTAAAGCTTCAGAATTTTAATATTGACGAAAGGCCGGCAGAACCTTCCCAGCCGTCGGGCATTCATGAAAAGCCTGCGGCCGGACATGATGATATAAAGACTGCGGAGAACGACGCACAAGGCGCTTTCCTGAGCATTTCCGAAAGCTCCTCCGCTGCTGCTGCGGCGGTTCATAATCAGGGACAGACGGCAGTGAGTCATGCGCCGGTCAATTTCAGTACCGGAGACGGCGACTCATCAAAGGCTTATGCCGCCGATAATAATCAGAACGGTAACAGAGTGCTTGAGCAATACAGATTCTTTGTCAGAACGGCTCGCCATGAAAGTAATGACGGCATTGTTAAAAGGATTTTCGGGTAAGAAATAAGCATTTTTTCAGAGTAAATTTTAATGCTCTTATTTATAAAAATTTTTTTGAAAAAGTGCTTGACTTTTATCGGGTCATTATATATAATGATGCTTGTTCTTGAGGACAAGGAACATGATTGATGGGCTATCGCCAAATGGTAAGGCACTGGACTCTGACTCCAGCATTTACAGGTTCGAGTCCTGTTAGCCCAGCTCGCACCACCTGAGTGGTGCGTTTTCTTTTGTAAGGAGTGTTATCGAAGTGGTCATAACGAGCCGCACTCGAAATGCGGTTGTCCGTTTCAGGGCACGTGGGTTCGAATCCCACACACTCCGTCAGATAAGAACCGTGATTTTGATACAATGGGTATCGGGGTCACGGTTCTTAATTTTTATCTGTTTTACGGGCTTTTTCAGCTTTTCTAACATTCGACCAAAGATAAATCCCTGACTCGATAGTTCATAAGGCAGAGATTTTGGTATTTATACGGCTTTCAGTCTCAAAGCGATCGTTAAAAGATGAGTAATCGTTATTTTTGTGTGGTAATCGTTAAATGATTTATTTAAGTCGCAATTAGCCACAAAAAAACGAAATTTGTCAAGGAAAAGCACTTATAATGTCGCTCAAAAAGATGTATCAGAAATATAAAGTTCGGGTGAAATTTGTAAAGGAAGTATCCTGTATCATATCTTGATGAATTTGTCAAGAGCAAAGTGCGAATTTTGCGAAGAAAAGATTGAAAAAGAGACAAATGAGTGCTATAATTATTTTGCATATTTCAGAAATCGATTCTTGACACAGGACGAATGTTTAAATAGCAAGAGGAAACTTTATGACACGACACAAAACATCCAGCCGTTTGCTGGCCATGCTTCTATCACTGATATTGGTGATCGGCGTACTGCCCACAACGGTGTTTGCCGACGGCCATGTGGCATATATCGGCAATACCGGATACGCTACTCTGGCACAAGCAGTATCTCAGGCTGATCCCGGAGATACCATCCTCCTGACAGCGGACGATAGTACTGCGCAGCAGAT
>CALWMX010000094.1 GCA_944382105.1 uncultured Butyrivibrio sp. | reverse complement strand
CCGTATGTACGTTTTTCTCAGCGGATTTTATTGCATCTGTGGTATTCCACAACGAACAATGTGTTTCCATAATAAAAATCATGTCGCTGTCAATACCTTTTTCATGTGTTCACTGCATGGTATCCGCATATTACATAGGCCGTGAAAAAACCGGAATTCCCGCCGCATAACAGCTTTTTGAGCAGATTATAAGGATACTGAGCGTATATATTATTGTAAAAATCAGGCTCGAACAGGGAAAAAGGCTGACCGCCGCCGTCGGAGCAATAGGTCTTGTCACGGGCGAGATAGGTTCCGCGGTATTTTGCATATCGGCAATAATTCTGTCCAAAAAAATACACAGAGCTTCAAAAAAGGACGCCTCGAATGCGGGAAAATCATTTTTTAAGCATCTTCCCGACATAATCAAAACCTCTCTGCCCGTATCTCTGAACCGGGTCGCCCTTCACGGGATGCAGAGCGTGGAGGCCGCCCTCATACCTTTGATGCTTCAGATATACGGCCTGACTTCTTCACAGTCGCTCAGTCTATACGGAATTCTTACCGGAATGGCGCTTCCCGTGATTCTTTTTCCTGCCACTCTGTCAAATTCCGTAGCACAGATGCTGCTGCCTTCGGTAGCCAGAATACAGAATTCCAGAGAAAAACTGCAAAAGAGCGGCAGGCTTGCACTTCTTTTTTCCGTCACCTTCGGATTTGTATGCATAATAGCATATGTGACTGTGGGCGCCAGACTGGCATCCATGATTTTCAATGAAGAAAGCCTTTATGAATATATAAAAATAATGGCATGGCTGTGTCCTTTTATTTTCATAGGCTCCACATATAAAAGCATGCTGCACGCTCTCGGCAAAACGAGCCGTGTCTTTATAAACAATATGTTCTCCGAGGTTCTCAATCTTATATGTATTGTAGCCCTGATTCCCAGGCTCGGAATATATGCTTATCTCATGGGACTTCTTTTGAATCAAGGGCTCAGTGCACTGCTGCACACAAGAGCCTTCTATAAAGCTATCGATAAGGAAAAAGACGCGCCGCTCTAGCCACAGACCGCGCGCTGAATAATGTCAGTCATATACCTGCTCTATTTTTAGACCCGGCTCCTTGGACAAATCAACCGGTCTGCCGCTGGTTGTCATCACAACAGGCTTGGAACCGCGTTGTCTGTTTATGAGAATAATCTCCGCTTTCTCTCCGTTATTGAGCTTGACCTTCGAATGAAGATATGAATCGACAATATTCTGGAGAAATACAAGAAGATATTTGGTTTCATACAAATCGAAGCCGTTGTTTTCAAACTGCGCCACCACATCAAAAGGGCATACAGGCCCCCTGTAAACCCTGTTGGCCGTCATTGCCTCATACACATCGGCAATTGCAACTATCTTGGAATATTCGTCTATCTTATCGCCCTTAAGCCCGAACGGATATCCCGAACCGTTACAGCGCTCATGGTGCAGCAGCGTACAGTTGACTATTCTGCGGTCAAGCCCGAAATCTTTTATGAGATGATATCCCTTAACAGTATGGGATTTCATTATTTCATATTCATTGTGAGTAAGCTTCCCCGGCTTGTCCAGTATTTCCTTTGGTATCTGCATTTTGCCTATATCATGGAACATTCCGCAGGCGTTAAGAATTTTGATTTCGCTGCTGTCCCATCCGAGCCATTTACCGATTATGGAAGCAATCATGCCTACATTCATGCAATGCATATATGTAGTGTCTGAATAGCTGTGCATTGAGTATAGCATTCCCAGCATATTATATGTATTGTAATCTTCACCAAGCATATTCCAGCTTTCGTCGATTATTTTTTCTATTTCCGTTTTGTCTATTTTTTTGTTAATAACACCTCCGAATGTGTTATTGAGCTTGTCCTTCGCATAAACATACTTTTTGTTAAACTTACGGAATTGTTCCTTCTCACGCAATTCCGCAGTATCGGGAACCGCGTTTTCATCTATACATACGGACTCCACTCCGAGAGCCAAAAGGTGTTTTATAATAGGGCGTGTTATGACAATACCTGCCGGAATAATAAGTATTCCCGTAGATGTCAGCAAATCCTTCCCTACAATCATTCCTTCTTCCAAATCAGACAAAAATACATTCTTCAAAAAAATACCTCTCTGCTTTAACCTATGGCAAATCTTAAAATATCTTCAACCGTTTCAATTATAAAATCCGCTCCCGCGGCCTCAAGCTCAGGCCGGTCCCCGTATCCGTACAGCACTCCCGCAGACATTACATTGTTCGCCTTGGCGCCTTCGATATCATGGCGCCGGTCTCCAATCATAAGCACCTGTTCCAAAGGAGCGCGGCTCACCTCCAAGGCTTCCTTAATAATATCCGACTTGGCATTTTTATTACCATCAAGGTCTGCGCCGGACACATAATCAAAGAATCCGTCAATACAAAAATGGCTTAGTATCTTATTTGCAAAGTACGCCGGTTTTGAAGTTGCAACCAGAAGATGAAGCCCTGATTTTAAAAGCTTTTCAAGAACCTGCGGTATCCCGTCGTATACCCGGTTCTCATAAAGACCCTTGTCGGCAAAATATTCCCTGTAATAACCAACGGCCTTCCGGCTGTCCTCCTCCGAAAATCCATAAAATTCAATAAACGAATCGACAAGAGGCGGTCCGATGAAACGGTATAAATTTTCTCTTTTATCATGTATTCCGAATTTATCCAGAGCATACATAACCGAATTGGTTATCCCCGGCCCCGGGTCTGTCAGCGTACCGTCCAAATCAAAGAAAATATACTTAAAATCCATTCCGTGTCCCTTTCCTGTACTCAATCATCTGTTTGTTTAATAAAGGCTCTTTTCTACCGCATTTTATAAGATATCACTTTTTATAAGATATATGGAGTAATCTGATATACAAAATAATTGAGCCAGTTACTGTAAAGACAATTGGACGTTGCCCTCCATGTCAGGTTCGGCCTTATTTCAATGTTATCGTCTATATAATAATTTTCCGGTATTTCCGGATTCAGTCCTTTAGCCAAATCTCGTTTATACTCACTGTCAAGCGTAAGCCTGTCGTACTCCAGATGTCCCAGCACAAATATCTGGCTTCCGTCGTTTTTCATGATGAGCAAATCCCCTGCCTGATCGGAGGTAGCAAGAATCATCAGATCTTTGCATTTTCTGATGTCATCCGGCGATGAAGCCGTATGTCTGGAATGCGGCGCCATAAAAACATCGTCAAAACCGCGCACAAGCGGGTTCTTGCGGTTGAGGACTTTGTGCAGATAAACTCCGGATATTTTTTTGTCAAGCCATATCTTTCGCACCCCGAAATGATAGTAAAGCCCGGCCTGTGCTCCCCAGCAAATATGAAAAGTTGAGGTTACGTTGGTCTTTGTCCAGTCCATTATACTTGTAAGCTCGTCCCAATAATCCACCTGTTCAAATTCAAGATGCTCTATCGGCGCGCCCGTGATTATCATTCCGTCGTAGCGCTTATTTTTAACATCCTCAAAAGTCAGATAAAACTGATTAAGATGGGAAGCCGCTGTATGGGTTGAGACATACGAGGCGGTCTGCAAAAAGGTTATGTTTATCTGAAGCGGAGTGTTGGAAAGCACTCTCAAAAGCTGTACCTCGGTATCCTCCTTAAGAGGCATAAGATTAAGTATAAGTATTTCCAAAGGACGTATATTCTGCGTTATAGCCCTTTCCTCGTCCATTACAAATATGTTTTCATTTTCAAGGACTGCCTTCGCGGGCAGATTATTCTGTGTTCGTATCGGCATTACTGGTTCCTCCCTGTAAGCTTGAGAAAATCCTCCTCTGAAATAACGGGTATCCCAAGCTCCCTCGCTTTTTTATTTTTGGATGACGAGCTTGCGGTATCATTATTGATAAGATAGTCCGTCTTAGATGACACGCTTCCCGCAGCCTTTCCTCCCATAGTCTCGATAAAGGCTTTCAGCTCATCCCTGTTTGCAAAATGATTCACACTTCCCGTAATCACAAAAGTCTTTCCGGCTATGGGCGATGAAGTATCCCTGACCTCTTTATGGATTTTCAGCTCCTTAAGCAGCTCGTAAAATTCCTCTTTGCTTGACTGATTTTTAAAATAATTCTCAAACGCCTCCGCCAGAACCGTCCCTATGCCCTCCGCCTTTGTAAGCTCGCAGGCGGAAATGCCGGCTACCTTGTCCGGATTTTCATCGCAGTGCCTGCAAATAACTTTTGCATTGGCAAGACCTATCCCGGCAATTCCCAGACCGTATATGACTCTGGCCAGAGATGTGTTTCTGGAAGTCTCAACCGAATTTATAATATTTTCGTATGATTTTTCTCCAAATCCTTCCATCCGGACTATCTCGTCATGATATCTGTCCAGATGATATAAATCGGAATATTTCCTTATAAAACCGCGGTCTATGAATTTTTCAAGCGTCTGTGAAGATATTCCGTCTATATTAAGAGCGTTGCGCGAAACAAAATGCTCAAAGCTCTTTATATGCTTTGCCTGACAGTCCGGATTAATGCAGTACAGCGCTTTGGCATCGTTAGTCTGCCTTATCTCTGTCCTGCCTCCGCATACGGGACATACGTCCGGTATTGCCAGAGTATCGCTTCCTGTGAGATTTTCGGCTATCTGAGGAATAATCATGTTAGCTTTGTACACCGTAATCCTGTCGCCGATTCCAAGTTTTAATTCTTTTACTATACTTACATTGTGGACGCTGGCACGGGATACCGTGGTGCCTTCAAGCTCCACCGGCTCAAATACCGCCACAGGATTAATCAACCCGGTTCTTGACGCAGACCATTCCACGCCGGTCAGAGTTGTAACCGCCGTTTCATCCGCCCACTTAAATGCAATCGAATTGCGCGGAAATTTAGCCGTTGCTCCCAGAGAATCACCGTAGGCAATATCATCATACAATAGTACAAGGCCGTCAGACGGAAAATCGTTTTTTGCTACCGCTTCCGAAAAATATCTGACTGCTTCCTCCATGTTGTCCTGATTGACAATCCTGTACTCAACAACCTGAAATCCCTGGCTCTTAAGCCATTCAAACTGCGCCTCTCTCGAATTGCCGAAATCGACCCCGTCCGCCTTGATAAGCGCAAAGACAATAAGTCTCACGTTTCTGCGGGCGGTTATCTCATTATTCAGCTGTCTTACGGAGCCGCTGCAAAGGTTACGCGGATTTTTGTATTTGTCCTCATCCTTTTCTATCTGTGCATTGATACGTTCAAAATCCGAGTAGGTTATCACGGCCTCGCCTCTTATTATAAGCTCGCCCTGATAAGGTATTTCAGTAGGAAGATTGATAAATACCCTGGCATTGGGAGTTATTACCTCTCCTACATATCCGTTGCCTCTTGTGACTGCTTTCTCAAGCTTACCGCCTCTGTAGGTAAGAACCACCGTAAGCCCGTCAAGCTTCCACGATAAAAGAGAACGATGAGCCCCTGCAAAGGCTGCCAGTTCCTCCACCGATTTAGTTTTGTCCAGACTCAGCATCGGCGTTTCATGTTCTTCTTTGGGCAGCTCGCTCAAGGTTTCATATCCCACTCTGTTTGTAGGACTTCCTGCAAGAACAATTCCCGTTTCTCTCTCCAGCTCAAGAAGTTCGTCATAAAGCTTGTCATATTCGTAATTGCTCATAATCTCGCCGGTACCGGAATAATATTCTCTTGCCGCCTCATTCAGCTTATCTGTAAGTTGTTTGATTCTGTCTGCTTTACTCATATTTTTCTTTCAATCCATTCTCCCGATTATGCCGTCCGCCTCCGCCCGGTCCTGAAAATTGAACCTGGCGGTCTTCTAATCCGTTTGATTTACGGCCTGTTTTGTTTTAAACCGCTTATCTCCATATCGGTAAGCTTTCTTATGCTTCCGATTTTTAGATTACCCAGCGTTATATTATTTATCCTAATTCTCTGAAGTCTTATTACTTTGTATCCGAAATAACCGCACATCCGTCTTATCTGTCTGTTAAGCCCCTGTATGAGAGTTATGGAAAACGTATTTTCCGCTATGTATTTGACCATGCACCGCGCGGTAATTACCTTCCGGCCGGTTGCTTTGTTGGTTATGGGAACTCCGTTCTCCATCCCTGTCAGGAAATCAGATGTCACAGGCCTGTCAACCTTAACAATATATTCCTTTTCATGGCCTTCTGAGGCTTTAAGAAGGCTGTTCATAAGCTCTCCGTCATCGGTAAGAAGCATAAGCCCCTCTGAGTCCTTGTCAAGCCTGCCGACCGGATACAGCCTGAGTCTCTGCGGAATAAAGCAGCCGATTCCCTTACCTTGTCTGTCCGACAAGGAGCTTATATACCCAATGGGCTTATTAAGTGCGTAAACCGAATGTTCTTCTATAAGATGAACCTCATTACCGTCTATTCTTACGCATTGTCCCAAGGACACCATAGTCCCCGTTACGGCGGGCGCACCGTCAACCGTAACTCTTCCGGCCTCTACGATTCGGTCCGCTTCCCTTCTGGAGCAATATCCTGTACCGCTGATATATTTATTAATTCTCATCAATTGTTTTGTTTCCATGATATATATATTTTAACAGAATTTTTATAATATGCAAACAGTTCCTGTTCACAACCTCCGTTAAACTGCTGAAATATTCAGCCATTACGGCTTGTCCGAAAGAATTTGGCTTCTTTGAAAGAAAAATATTGATAAAATATTTTTTTTGGTTTATTATATGTTGGTAAGTTTATTACGCACTTGTAGCTCAGTGGATAGAGCACCGGTTTCCGGAGCCGGGTTGTCGGGGGTTCGATTCCCTCCAGGTGCACTGTCATAAATAAAACAAAAAGCGCAGGAATTATTTTGTATACCGGTATACGGGAATTCCGGTTCCCATTCCGGCCACATACGGATAGTTCCTGCGCTCTCTTTTATTCTGTTTTTAAGCTCTTCTTATCTAAAGTACCGTACCGTGTCACTGCCTGTACATGTCTTTTTTATTTTCGAAGCCTGCCGCAACAAACGAAAAAGCAACAACGGCGCCGATTGGCAGCAGCATTAAAATCACGGATACAGCCCAGGCTATATCTCCGGCTCCTACATTTCCATCCTCAGTTTCCGGGTCCTGCGAACCTTCAGACGTATCACGCTGAAATACTTCTACTGTATCGTCCCATCTCAGTTTACATTCGGCTCTGTCATACCAGTCGCCGGCATCCCACAAATACGGCGTAAAGCCGTATGTGTCGCAAAGCTCAAGAAGATATGAGATAAACTCCATATCTCCGTCCTTACGGTTATAATTTCCGTCCGAAACCCACTGAGGAAGAACACTGTACTCTCCAATAACGACTCCGTAGCCTTCCTCGGTAAATTTGAGCATCTTTCTCAAATATGATTCCATCTCCTGCTTATCGGCATCAGTTCCCCAGCTTTCCATGTAGCCATAGCCTTCATCCTGATATAATGCCACGTATATCCACGGAGTATAGTAATGCACCGATATCATAAGATGATTTTCAATCGTATCCTCAGGCATAACGAAGTCCTCATCGCAGGTGGCATCAATATCGGTATGATGTCCCGCTATAAGCAGGTATCTTCTGTCATTGTTTCCCCCGGATGCTCTTACAAGATTGACAAATTCCTGATTAATTTCATTGACAAGCTCGTAACCGAAAGAAAGTTCTTCATTGGCAGATTCAAAAATAAGCTTTTCCGGATAATCCTTGTAATGGTCCGCAATCTGAGCCCACATGGCCTTATAGCGCGTCATGGCTTCGTCTTTATCCGTATTGAACTGGTCCCACCAGCCGCCGTCCCAATGTATGTTTATTATGACATACATATCATTATCCATGGCATAGCCTATAATCTCGTCCACTCTTTCAAAATATGCCTGATCTATTGTATATGTACCGTCATCAGACATCATATTGGACCAGGCAACTGGAATTCTTATGGAGTCGAAGCCTGCATTTTTAACGCCTGTTATCATTTCTTTGGTCGTCACAGGCTGTCCCCATGCAGTCTCAAAATCACTTACCGACGGATTCTGTGTCCACGTGTTGATCGCCTCCATGGTATTGCCCAGATTCCATCCGTTACCCATATCCTCGGTAATCTCAATGGCCGTTCTGGTAAATTCCTCTTCATCCGCTGCCATTACGGTTGCAAGACCTTTTCCGGATACCGCCGTAACCACGGTCATGACTGCCGCTGCAAATACAGCCGCTTTTCTTTGTATAAATGCTATTCTTTTGTTTTTACTCATTTGTACCTCCTTTTGCTCTATGTAATAATTATACAACATTCCGGTTCAATTAGCAACAGTTTACTGCAGTTTGCACAATACCTTTTCCTCGCATACATTCACCAGAATCACATCCGGTCCTACCTTGCATATACATTCATAAGGTATTATGTACTCATTCTCCCTTCCGAAAAAACTGAACACTTTACCGGGACCCGGAACTATTATGGATAATATTTTACCGGTATACATGTCAACGTCTATATCTACCACAAAACCAAGTATTTTACAGTCATTGGAATTTATGACTTCCTTGTTTTTCAAATCACATATTCTCATATAGGCACCGTCCCTGCCTGATTACAGAGTTTCGCAGAATGCGGAATTCTATAAAGGGTTATACTATTATATGCAAAAAGGAGAATGTTGCCATTCTCCTTTTAATGATATGCTTTCTCTTTTATATTATAAATACCGTTCATGGCAATTCACTTGTCAGCTTTGGGCAGAAATATCATCATCCGATGAATATATAAGCTTGTAGATTCTGTCTATATAGTAATTAAAATCAATTCCTATACAGGACTCTCCGTTGATGGTTATGTATTTGAACTGACCGTCCGGGACGCCCCACGATATTATGTCATATCTGCCCATCTCCGGAAGAATTGCTATAAGCTCAAGGAACTCTCCCGTGGGAATATTTGTTGTCACCTGCGGCAGTATTGTGTCAAGCAGCTCTATAAGTGTGGACGGCGATATTCCTTTAAGTTTGTCAAAAAGCAGGTTTACAACCTTGCGCTGTCTCTCCGTCCTTGTAAAATCTCCGTTGCCCACATATCTGAATCTGGAGTATGCAAGCGCCTGTTTCCCGCTGAGATGCTGATATGAACCGTCGGCATAGTCAAGATATCCGTCATGCTCATACTCCCCAAGCAGGAGATTGCTGGCATGAATATACTGATTAAGCCAGTAAAGTTCATCCTCCTGAACATCTACATCAAGTCCGCCAAGTATATCCACAATTTCTATAAAAGAATAAAAATCCACGGCAATATACCGGTCTATTTCAAGGGAAAAGTTATACTGAATGGTATCAATCAGAAGCTCGACCCCGCCATAGGCGTACGCCGCATTGATTTTGTAAAACCCTTTCCCCGGAATATTCACATACAAATCCCTCAAAAAAGACGTTGCAACAATTTTTTTCTCGGTCTTATTGATGGAAATCAGCATCATTGTGTCGGAACGCCCTTCTCCGTTGGCGACCCTTGTATCTGAGCCAATGAGAAGAACATTATATACATCTCCGATAGGCTCGTAATCATCCTTCACATTCTCGAGCGCCTGCTGTGCAAGCAGCTTGTATTCGTCAATCTCCTCCTGAGAGGAATCGCTGCTTGTTTCTTCTTCAGGGTTTGTCACATCCTCTTCAAAAGACTCTGTTTCCGCTAAAATCGTATAATTTTCATTGAGCGGAACATAATTCATTTTATGGATGTAATGAATCAGAATTCCCACCGCGGCAACCGCCAGAAGAAGAAAGAAGCCCACTATGGATGATACTATTATAATCGGTTTCCTGATTCTGCTTTTCTTCTTATCGGGTGTGTTTTTCATGTGTTTTAACTCCACAGGCTTTCAGGATATACTCCTTCACTGATAAGATTCCTGATTGAAGCAACTACCTCAGGCTTATCCTCCTTGTATGTCACTCCAAACCATTTGCCGTCTGTCTCAAGTACCTTGACTTCCGCCAGCTTTTCCTGTATAAGCTCGTCCACAACTACAGGAAGATAAAACTCTTTTTTGATGTCCTCGGGTCTGATATCCTGAAGGAACTTTGTAAATCTCGGTTCCAGCTCATCAAAAAAGTCGGGCGTAAGTCCCCACATATTCATTGATACGCACGTATCCTTATCCGCCGTTAAATCCGCACCGTTATCATCAAAAACAATCCGGCCGTCTACGCATTCAATACCCGTAGTCTCGCAAACCGACTCAAGCATCCCTGCCTCATTGGTAACGCATATTCCGCGGGTAACCGCACCGTTATCGCTCAGTGTATTTCCAAGCTTAAATCCGGCCATACAAAAATTATATTTTCCTCCCGAATGTGAAGGCGCGACAAGTTCGTCATGTATAAGCTTAAATGCTTCGGCTCCGTAAAAATCATCCGCATTAATAACGGCAAACGGCTCTTTCACTACATCCTTGCACATAAGAACTGCCTGTCCGGTTCCCCACGGCTTAGTTCTTCCTGAAGGGACAGAAAATCCTTCCGGTATTGCGCCGATATCCTGATATACATAGCTCACATCCATTATCGAAGCTATTCTGTCTCCCACAATCTCTTTGAAATCCTTTTCTATATCTTTACGTATGATAAAAACAACTTTATTAAATCCTGCTTTACGGGCATCATAGATTGAATAATCCATGATTATCTCTCCGTTGGGGCCCATTTTTTCCAGCTGCTTGATTCCCTCTCCGAAACGGCTTCCTATCCCTGCCGCCATGATTACCAGTGTTGTGTTCATAATTAAACCTCCTGAAATAATTTATTCTCCGTATATAGTATCAATCAGCAGTTCTACGTTCTTCTTGTAATCAGGAAGCAGAACGGACACACCGTTAATATATGTTCCGGTACTTGTATCGTCAAACGGAACTCTCGCCGATACTATTTCGTAATTAAGATACTTGAATGCATTGCTTACCAGGTCCCATATCTTCTCGGAATCCATATTTGTAGTAATGTTAGGCAACGCTTTATCGGCAAAGCTTGTAAGCTCGCTCATGCTCATGGATTTGCAGTTGTCGGCAAGCGCATTAAGTATTTTTCTCTGCCTGTTGGTGCGTTCAAAATCCGCATTGCCCACATATCTTATTCTTGCATATGCGACTGCCTGCATGCCGTTAAGGTGAACCATGCCGCTCTGATTGATATAATAGTTATTCGGATCCTCACCGGTATATCCGCACATATCGGAAATATACTGATTTGCAACCGGAAGCTCCTCAGGAATAAGTTCCATATCAATTCCGCCTGCTGCATCTATTATATCCATAAGTCCGTAAAAATCTACCCTGAAATACTGATCAACGTGAACCTTAAAATTACCCGAAACAGTTGCACACAATAATTCGCTTCCGCCGTAAGCATGTGAAGCATTAAGCTTATCGCATTTATCGACTCCCGGAATGTATACGTACAAATCCCTCATAAAGCTTGTCATTATGATTTTCTTGGTTTTATTGTTGATGGAAATAAGTATAACTGAATCCGAATTGCCGTTCCAGCTTCCCGTTTCTCTCTCATCGGTTCCGATAAGAAGTATATTCTCCACATAATTATCCGATATTATATCGACACTGTCAAAGAATGTTTTGGCGTCAGCATCTATCAGGCTTTGCTCAACCTCATCAAGATTATCGGCATTGGGGACAGTCTCCTCCGTCCCATTGACGGCATTCTCATCAATACTGTATCCATTATTGCTCTCATAATTGATTTTTCCTATAAATCTTGATTTTATGTAGTTCTTTCCGATAAGAAATACCGCAATGGCAATTGATGCAATCACTATAAGCACTATAAGCATTATAATAAGCGGTCTGAATTTACTGTGCGGCTTCTTCTCGTCGCCGTAGATTACTTCATCCTCAGTTTCTTCGCTGAATTCTTCCTGTTCATTATTTTCATTTTGTCTTTTCACGGTATATCATTGTTCCTTCCCCAGATTTCTCATACGCAGAGTATATCACAGACTTATCCGCATAACAAGTTACATTTATGTTACATATAATCAGTCCATGAGCTGTACATCCAGACTGTCAACTTCCTTGTTGAGCCTCTCCTTCGTCCAGCGGATGACCTTTACCCTGTTGTACGTACATCCTGACTTGAGCGAAAATACCTGCCTGATGTACTGTACGGTCACATTTGCGTCGAGCTTTGAGGCTCCGGCAGTTCTTTTTCCAAAGGAATACGGTATTTCGATTATTTTTCCGTATTTACAGGATGCAAGCATTTCTATCATTATTTTCCATCCTACCGGACGCAGCGTAACATCGTCCAGAAGCTCTTTTCTGAACATATACACTCCTCCCGTCGGGTCGGAAATTTTCCTTAAGCACGGCAGAAAAATCTTCCCGATATATCTTGCGGCAGACGACACCAGTTTTCTCCATGGCCCAAGCCCTCCGTCGCTTCCTCCGCTTATAAAACGGCTGGGAATGCATATATCCGCGCCGCGTCTCATGGCACAGTACATTTCGCGCAAAAGTCCGGGAGGATGCTGGAAATCCGCATCCATAACCGCAATATAATCTCCGGATGCCAGCTCGAACCCTCTGATGACGGCTCCTGCAAGTCCGTTTCCGTTTTCCCTGTGTTCACCGGTCACATTATATTCAGACTGCCGAGCCGCAACGCGGTTAATGCACTCCCATGTGGCATCGGTGCTGTCGTCCACAAAAACTATCTCATGGGGAATTTTCCACAGTGATTTGTTTATTTCGGTGACAAGACTTTCTATATTGCCCTCTTCATTGCGGGTGGGTATTACTATTGATATTTTTTTCAGCTTCATGTATTTGTTCTCCGTATAAAATAATCCCTCAGCTTATCTATCGCTTTTTTTTCAATCCGGCTTACATAACTTCTGCTTATGGACAGCTCCGCCGCAAGCTCACGCTGGGTTGTTTCTTTGCTGTTGTACAAACCGTACCGCCTGATTATTATATCCCTCTCCCTCGGTGTAAGGGCATTTTCTATGGCCTCACCCAATATCTCCAGGTCACATTTAAGTATATAATTCTCAAGAAAATCCTTCTCGTCGGTTTCTACCACATCAATAATGCTTATTTCATTGCCTTCCTTGTCTGTCCCTATAGGCTCCTGAAGGGAGACTTCCCGGTATCTTTTTTTATCGCCCCGGAAAGCCATAAGCAATTCATTGTCAATACATTTGGCGGCATAAGTTGCAAGTCTGTTTCCCTTTGAAAAATCAAACGTCTTAACCGCTTTGATAAGTCCTATTGTTCCTATTGAAATAAGCTCTGACGGGTCCCAGTCCGACAGGCTGTAATGCTTAACCATATGTGCCACAAGCCGCATATTCCTTATAATCAGGACTTCGCCTGCTTTTGCATCGCCTTCCCGGTATTTTTCCAGATATTCCTTCTCTTCCTTGGCAGACAATGGCTTTTCAAATGTTTTCAAAGCTCCCCAACCTACGAAATATGCAATTAATACATCTTATGCCGGTTGGTTTTTCTTCGTGCCTGTCACCTCCAAAAAAGCCTTGTGATATGTTATACGATATTATTCCTGTCTTCTCAGGATACTCCAGCTTCCAATATCCGGTTTCCTGCCGTCCGTACCGGCAAGTTCAATATACACCTTTTGCTTCGGGTGCGGGGCGCTTTCCATCGCTTTGCCATCCTCGTCGGTTATTGAAATGACAACTGCCGGTATATTATCGCCGTCCGGTGTCATAACCTCTATATGTTCTCCGAGGGAAAATTTGTTTCTCTGTTCAACATACATTCCGTCTGCGTCAACACCCACCGTTCCCAGATATGTATATTCTTTAATATACGTATTGCTGTCATATATCTGGGCGTCCTCTCCAGGTCTGCCGAAGAAGAAACCAGTTGTATACTTCCTGTATGTGCACTTGGCAATTTCTTCCTTATAAAAAGGTATACGGCTTCTGTAATATTCTTCGTCTTTGAGGCAGTCGTCAATGGCAAGCCTGTAGGTTCTGGCAACGGTTGCCACATACAACGCCGTCTTCATTCTGCCTTCCACCTTGAAGCTGTTGATTCCTGAAGCCAGCAGCTCAGGGATATGTTCAATCATACATAAATCCTTGGAATTAAATATAAACGTCCCTCTCTCATTTTCAAAAACAGGCATATATTCTCCCGGTCTTGATTCCTCCACAAGATGATACTGCCATCTGCACGGATGCGTGCAGGCGCCTTTATTGGCATCCCTTCCTGCCATAAAGCTTGACAGAAGGCATCTTCCCGAATATGAAATACACATGGCCCCGTGAATGAAGGTCTCTATTTCCATATCCTCCGGTATATTTTCCCGAATCTGCCTTATTTCATTAAGCGATAATTCTCTGGCAGTGACAACCCTTGTGGCTCCAAGTCCGTGCCAGAAATTAAACGTCCTGTAATTTGTATTGTTTGCCTGTGTGCTTATATGGATGTCAATATGGGGCACAACCTCTCTGGCAATAGTGAAAAGCCCCGGGTCTGAAATTATAAGCGCGTCAGGATGAACCTTTTCGTCAAGCTCTTTGAAATATTCCTCCGCCCCGTCCAAATCATAATTGTGCGCAAGAATATTGGCGGTAACATACACTTTAACATTGTGTTCATGGGCAAATGCGACCCCTTCCGCCATGTCGTCTATTGTAAAATTTTTGGCTTTTGCGCGCAGACCGAATGCCTCTCCTCCGATATATACCGCATCCGCTCCGTAAATAACGGCAATTTTCAGGACCTCAAGTGAGCCCGCCGGTATCAAAAGCTCTATGTCCTTTCCTTTTATCCTGTTCTCTGACATTTTTTTCTCCAAAAAATTATGGTTATATACGATTATGGTTATTTTCTGATGCTGAAGGTTATCCCGCCGCCTAACGGAATAATTGATGTTTCAAGCTCTTCGCTGTGGGTTACCGCATAAAGATACTCTCTCATTCTCTCGTATATCGTCCTGTTGCGTCTTGACACACCGTATTTAGGCTCGGCAATCTCGCCCTCCTGAAGCACATTGTCGGTTATCAGCACGCCTCCGGATTTCAAAAGCCTAAAAATATCCGGCAATATTGTAATATACTGGGCTTTTGCCGCATCCATAAAAATCATGTCATACGGTCCTTCCAGAGTTTTCAGAACCTTGGCAGCATCCCCCTCAATAAGAGTAATCATATGGAGCTTGCCTGCTCTGGCAAAATTTTCCCTTGCCGCCGGTATTCTCGGCTCATAATTTTCTATGGTGGTAATCGCTGCGTCCTCCGGAACGTTTTCGCTCATAAATATGGCGGAATATCCTACCGCGGTGCCTAATTCAAGGATTTTGCGGGGCTTCAAAAGCTTAAGCACGGTTCTCAAAAAAGCCTCCATCTCCTTGCGGATAATGGGTATCCCGGCAGCCCTTGCTTCTTTTTCTATTATATCGCAAACAGGGCTGTTCCCCTTATCAAAAGAATTGATAAAGGAAACCACCCTTTCATTGACTATGTCCTGCATTCTATTCCTCCGTACGGTTTTCCGGCTCAACGGATATTGCCGCCATTATTTCCGATGGTTTCATTGAATTGCTGAGCGTGTATGTTCCGGGAATAAATTTATTGTAATATTCCGACAGTCTGGCCTGTGCCCGGAATACCACGGTATCACTGATTAGTCCGTTGTCTTTAAGTATGTCGGCAACCTGGCTGATCGTGTATCCCTCCGGGATTGTAACTTCGACTTCAACGGCGTTTTGTGATGATGCCATAGCCGTTTCGTTGAAAACAGCCCTTCCGAAATCAAACATTGTTCTTCCTACAAAATACAGCAGCATTGCCACCAGTACGAAAACCAACGTACGACAGGAAACCGACAATATTGTTCCCGCTAATTTTCTGCCTTCCATAGGATACCTCCCTGATATCTTCAAACATCAATTATTACCGTCTGCGGTCACACTTCCATCAATTGCATAAGCCTGATGTCCTTACCGGTACCGCAGCCGCACCGTTTTACGATTCTCAATTCAGGAAATCGCTGTCAAAGTCTATTCCCGAAATAATGTTCCTGTTAATATCCTGCATAAGCCTTCCAAGTCCAACCTCCGCATCCAGGAACCGGCTTACAAGAGGATTCACACGAAGATTTCTTGACATTACGGACAGCTTCTGGTATTCCTCATATGGCATAATTCCGTCTTCGCCGTTCTGGCTGAGAAAATTCTGCCTTCTAAGAGAATTTACCTGCTCATACAGCTCCGGCTTGAGCTGGAGTTCCTCCAGCGCGCTCCTGTAAGCCGTATATTCATCGCTTCTGGCAATTGCCTCCGACAGCTGCTTTGCAATCCTGTCCGTCTCCCTGTCCTCTATACGAACATATCCGTCATTCATGGCATTCCTCCGTGTATGCTTATGAAACCTCCATTATGATAGGAAGTATCATAGGCGTACGTTTCATCTTTTTCCAGATATAATCACTGAGGCTGTCCTTGATAACGTTTTTAATCCTTGCCCAGTCGGCAGTGCTTCCTTTTTCAAGATACCTCATTACAGCCTCATATACAACCGTGGTCGCATCATCAATCAGCATCTCGGATTCCCTCACATACACAAACCCTCTTGTGACAATATCAGGCCCCGCAAGGAGCTGTCCCGTATATTGGTCCAGTGTAAGAACTACCACTATAATACCGTTTTCGGCAAGCGTCTGTCTGTCCCTGAGAACGATGTTTCCCACATCGCCCACTCCCAGTCCGTCTACCATAAGGCTTCCGCTGGTAACGGTTCCGGTCTTGCCGGCAGAATTATTGCTTAACTCAAGCACGTCACCGGATGAAAGGATAAAAATATTATCCTTAGGTATGCCCATACTTTCGGCCAGTTCCGCATGACGCACAAGATGCCTGTATTCTCCGTGTACGGGAACGGCGTATTTCGGTTTGAGTATTGAATAAATAAGCTTGATTTCTTCCTGCGAGGCATGTCCCGATACATGAGTATCCTGAAAAATAACTTTTGCGCCTTTCATGGACAGCTCATTGATTACGCGTGCAACCGATTTTTCATTGCCCGGTATGGGAGTTGCGCTCACAATAATCACGTCTCCCGGCTTGATTGTTACTTTCTTGTGAATCGATGCCGCCATTCTTGACAATGCAGCCATGGATTCTCCCTGGCTTCCGGTTGTTATAATTGTTATCTTATCGTCAGGATAGTTTCTCAGCTCCTCAGTATCTATGAGAGTACCCTCTGGAATCCTGATATATCCCAGTTCCGTAGCTACGTTGATTATGTTGACCATGCTTCTGCCCTCAACGGCAACCTTACGGCCATGAGCGCACGCGGCATTTATAATCTGCTGCACCCTGTCCACATTGGAGGCAAATGTTGCAACAATTATCCTGCTTTTTTTATTATCATCAAAAATAGTCTCAAAGGTCTTGCCTACAGTCTTCTCGGACATTGTGTAGCCGGGACGCATAACGTTGGTGCTGTCGCACAGAAGGGCAAGAACACCTTTTTTCCCTAATTCCCCAAACCTCTGTAAATCAATCGGTTCTCCGAATACCGGAGTATAATCAACCTTAAAGTCGCCTGTATGGAAGATAATGCCGGCCGGCGTGTGAATTGCCAGTGCACATGAATCCGCAATACTGTGGTTTGTTCTGATAAATTCCACTCTGAATTTGCCGAGAATTATGCTCTGCCCGTAATTAACCGTCTTTCTTTTGGTTGTCCCGAGAAGATTATGCTCACGAAATTTAGTCTCTATTATACCCATTGTGAGCTTCGTGGCGTATATGGGTTTATTAATCTCCTTAATGACATACGGGAACGCCCCTATATGGTCCTCATGGCCGTGCGTAACCACAAAACCTTTGACTTTTTCTATATTTTCCTTTAAGAATGTTACGTCAGGGATTACAAGGTCAATTCCAAGCATATCGTCATCCGGAAATGACAGACCGCAATCCACAACAATAATACTGTCTTCATACATAAAGGCAGTCATGTTCATACCAATCTGTTCAAGACCTCCTAACGGAATGATCTTGACACTGCTGTTTTCTGTTTTCTGCAAAATTACTCTTCCTCCTAAACAATATCCGCATCATCGACAAGTTCCGAGAAAACAGCCGCAAGCGCACTAAGCTCGTCCTCTTCCTCCACGAACTCATATACGGCCTGTGTCTCATTACTGTCCGATACGTCTTTTAATATATAAGCTTCCGCCTCTTCATCCTCTGTCTCGGCAACAAGGATGTAATCCTTACCATTTACTCTGGTCTGCTCCACAACATAAAACTCTATCTGCTCTCCGTCCTCTGCTGTGATTAATATTTTGTCCATTAATAATGTCTCCTAAACTATCTCTTCATTGCGGCATAATCCAGATATCCCTGAAGAATAAATTCAGCCGCAATCATATCCACATAATCCTTGCGCTTTTCACGCCTTATCCGGGCTTCCTGCATCACTCTGTCGGCAGCAACTGTAGTAAGCCTCTCGTCCCACATGACCACCTCAAGCCCCGTCCGTCTTTCCAGTGCGGCTTTAAATTCCATTGTTTTATCCACTCTGTCACCACAGGTATTATTCATATTCTTAGGCAGACCAAGGACTATAAGCTCTGCCTGATACTCGGAAACTATCTGTTCAATCCTGGCAAGCGTCTGCCTGAGCTTATTCTCGCTCTGTCTGTGCACGGTTTCAACTCCCTGCGCAGTCATTCCCAACCGGTCGCTCACCGCAACTCCCACTGTCCTGCTTCCGTAATCCAGCCCAAGTATTCTCATTGCATTCCTTTAGCTTCGATATAGAACTTCAGCATTTCCTCCACAAGCTCGTCGCGTTCTGCCTTCATTATAAGGCTTCTGGCATTGCGGTGGCTCGTAATGTATGTAGGGTCACCTGACATAATATATCCCACAATCTGATTAACCGCATTATATCCTTTATCTTTCAGCGCGTCATACACCTGTTCCAGAATCTCCGAAACCTGTATGGAAGGCTCCTGCTGAACTTTAAAAAACTGTGTATTGCTTAACTCTGCCATTTTTTCACGACCTTTCAAACAATATAATAATATAAAAATCAGTTTTCGGCAACACCAATTACCAAATCTTTTCCCATTAGTTTGTCTATGCGCACCTTTACAATGGAATTTGCACGGACCTCCGCTATGCCGTCAAGCGGTATCGCCGTTTTTACATATGTGTCGGTAAAGCCCGTCATATATTCCTTCCCGTCTATCGAAACGGTTTCTTCCGTAAGCACGCTTACCGTCTTCCCTATATATCCGCGCCTGTATTCTGCCGAAAGTTCCTCGTCAAGCGCCAGAAGCTCATTGCTCCTCAAAGTTTTTATGTCCTCGCTTACCTGCTCCGGCATCCTGTCTGCGGCCGTGCCTTTACGCCTTGAGTATTTAAAAACATGCAGCTCGTAAAATCTGATTTTCGTAAGAAAAGCCTTCGTCGTCTCAAATTCCTCCTGAGTTTCTCCCGGGAAGCCCACGATTACATCTGTTGTAATTGCGGGCTTGTCGAAATATTTCCTTAAAATATTAACGCATCCGCAAAACTCATCGGCCGTATATCTTCTGTTCATCCTTTTAAGCGTTGCGTCGCAGCCGCTTTGCAGCGACAGATGAAAATGCGGGCATATTTTACGAAGCTTTGACAACTTTTTGACAAAGTCTTCCGTCACTATAAGAGGCTCAAGAGAGCCAAGCCTTATGCGTTCAACTCCCTCTATCCCGTTGACCATTTCAATTATGTCAATGAGGCTTGTGGCGTTCGGGTTGGAATCCAGCCCATACGATGACAGATGAATCCCGGTGAGCACCACCTCTTTGCAGCCGGAAGCCGCAAGCTGTTCTATTTCCTGACGTATATCTTCCTTGTCACGGCTCCTTATCCTTCCTCTGACATAAGGGATTATGCAGTATGTGCAGAAGCGGTTGCATCCGTCCTGTATTTTCACGTACGCCCTTGTATGCTCTGACGGCCTTGTCATAATCATTCTGTCAAAATTTCCCGCATCGCTTATTTTTTCATGTGTGGAACATTCCTGCACATTTTCAAAATAACCGTTCAGAATATCTGCAAGGCGGCTTTTTTCGTTATTGCCTATAATAACGTCCACATCATCGTCAACCTGCTCCCCTGCCGCTTCAACATAACACCCCGTGGCAACTATGACCGCATCCGGGTTCAGCTTTCTGGCCTTGTGAATCATCTGACGGGATTTCCGGTCGGCTATATTGGTAACGCTGCAGGTATTGATTATATACACATCGGCCGGTTCCTTACCGAACTCAACAATCCGGTAACCCTCTGTTTCAAGCATCTGCTGCATTGCCTGTGTTTCATATGAATTCACTTTACATCCTAGATTGTGAAGTGCACATTTTTTCATTTTTCGGTATTTCTCCTAATAATTCATTATTTTTTTGTGCAATTAAAACATTGACATTATTCCCTCTTGATTGTACTATAGGATTAACAAAATATGTTAAATTCCGGAGGAGGTATTACATTATGAAGTCAGTTAAGATTTCTTTAAACTCTATCGACAAAGTTAAATCATTTGTTAATGAAATTGCTAAATTTGACAGCGATTTCGATTTAGTATCAGGAAGATATGTTATTGACGCCAAATCAATTATGGGTATTTTCAGCCTTGATTTATCAAAACCAATAACTCTTAATATCCATGCTGAGGATGATGCAGAAATTCTTGAGGTATTAAAACCATATCTTGCATAAAAGAACGGTCACACCGTTTTAATCTTACATCATATACGTAAGAGAAAATGCCCGCAGCCGTATGGCTTCGGGCATTTTCTGCCCCTTGGAATAAACCTAAGTCAATCTTAAATCAAAATCAGTCAATCCAAATGGTTTCCACCGTATCTATCGCCGTTTTTACAAGCTCGTCAATCTTTTCGCGGAGTTTAAGCTCCGATTTTTTGATTGACTTAAGATTAGGTTTAGTTTCCGGATGTTTTGCAACAAATATGGTACAGCAATCCTCAAAAGGAAGAATCGATGTCTCAAATGTACCTATTTTTCCGGCAATATCAATAATCTCCTGTTTGTCAAAACCGATAAGCGGCCGCAGTACCGGAAGCGTACACACCTCATTGGTCACTGCCAGAGAATGCATGGTCTGGCTTGCCACCTGTCCTATGCTCTCTCCCGTGATAAGCCCCAGAGAATCTTCCTCCAAGGCGAAATGCTCCGCAATTTTCATCATATATCTTCTCATTATAATCGTAAGCTGGTCGTGAGGACACTGGTCATATATATACAGCTGGATGTCCGTAAAATTAACGATATGAAGATTAATCGGTCCCGAATATACGGAAACAAGCTTTGCCAAATCGATTACCTTCTGTCTGGCTCTCTCACTGGTATAGGGAGGGGCATGAAAATATACGGCATCGATTATAACTCCGCGCTTGGCAATCATATACCCTGCCACAGGACTGTCTATTCCTCCTGATAACAAAAGCGTAGCCTTCCCGTTGGTTCCTACCGGCATTCCGCCAGGTCCGGGAATAAATTCCGAATATATGTTTATTTTATTGCGTATTTCTATATTAAGCTCAATATCGGGTTTGTGCACGTCCACGCTCATCTGCGGAATTGCATCCAGAATACGCCCTCCAATTTCCGTGTTTATTTCCATTGAATTGAGCGGATAATTTTTGCGGGCGCGGCGCGATTTGACCTTGAAAGTCATTTCCTTTCCACGGTACACATCTTTCAGATATTGTATTGTATTTTCCGCCAAATCGTCAAAACCGTTATCTTCTATCTGCATCATCGGGCATATCCACAGAATGCCGAAAACCGTTTTAAGCTTTGCCACGGCTTCGTCATAGTCAAAATCGCTTTCGCATTCCACATAAATCCGGCCCTGCTCCTTGCTCACGACAAATTTGCCGTCGATTTTTTTCAGGGCACGCCTTATCTGTCTGCAAAGCGCATCCTCAAACAGATATCTGTTATTTCCCTTTGTTCCTATTTCTCCGTACTTAATCAAAAAAGCTCTGTACATAAGTCAATCCTCTCTGCAAATACTGCATATTACCGGGGTCTGTATTTTCTTAAAACCGGCAGCAATTCCCTGATAACGTCAACGGTGTATTCCAGCTCTTCCATTGTGGTAAACACGGAAAAGCTGAACCGCAGCGTTGACGACAGCAGTTCCCGTTTTACGCCGATGGCTTTCAGCGTACCGCTGAGCGCCGGCTTGTTGGATGAACATGCCGAGCCGGACGATACGTATATCCCTCTGTCCTCAAGCGCATGAAGCAGAACCTCGCTCTTTGCAATTCCCTCAAAGCTGACGCTGACAACATGAGGCGCCGACTTTTCTCCGGTAAGTCCGTTTATTACGGTGCCTTCCGTCTGTTCCATCCGTTCCGTAAAAAATTCTTTGAGTTGATAAAGGCGTCTTACGTCCTCGTCAAAATGCTCATACATTGCCGCTGCCGCCATGGACATTCCTGCAATTCCCGGAACGTTTTCCGTGCCGGGACGCATTCCTTTTTGCTGTCCGCCGCCAAACGCTGTGGGATGTATTTTGGTGCCGTCTTTTATAAAAATCAACCCGACTCCCTTGGGGCCGTGGATTTTATGACTGCTGACGGTGAGCAAATCAATATTTTCCTTATAAGGATATATTCTGAATTTGCCGAACGCCTGCACGGCATCCACATGGAAAACGATATCTTTATTATATTCCTTAATAATCCTGCCAAGCTCGGCAACAGGCTCCAGAGCGCCTATTTCATTATTCACATACATTACCGACACCAGAATGGTATCCTCCCTCAGCGCGTCCCGCAAAGCATCCGGCTCGACCTGTCCGTATTTGTTTACAGGAAGATATGTAGCCTCAAACCCGTGCTTTTCAAGGAAATCAAAGCTTTCCAAAACAGCGGGATGTTCAATCGCGGTGGTGATTATGTGCTTCCCGCGTCTCTGCTTTGCAAGCGCCGTTCCTATTATGGCAAGATTATCGCTTTCGGTCCCTCCCGAAGTAAAAAATATTTCCTTGTCGCTGACTTTAAGAATACGGGCAAAGTTTTCCTTTGCCTGACGTATGTATCTCTCGGCATCGACGCCTTTATTGTGCATTGACGAGGGATTGCCGTAATCTTCCGTCATTATTTTATACATTAACTGCGCAACATCCGGCAAAACCTTTGTCGTCGCCGAATTGTCAAGGTATGCTTCCATTGTTTCTCCTAAATTCCGCTGTTTATCTTTACCGTCCGATACCCCGGTACGGCTTTATGCAGCCATTTTTACTCAAGATGATACATCAATATTGACATGACCGCAAGCCCCGCCGTTTCCGTGCGGAGGATTCTTCTGCCCAGCGAAACAGGCATAAGGCCCGCCGCTTTTGCCGCTTCAACTTCACCGGCGTCAAAACCGCCCTCCGGTCCGATAAAAACCGCAGCGCTCATTCCCGGCTTTATACCTGCGATTGCTTTTCTCGTATCCTCCATGCCGTAAGCAAGCTCATATGGAATAATTCCCGTCATTTCGCATTCTTTAACATATTCCAAAGCCTGTGTAAAGGTCATAACGTTTTTGACTGCCGGAATTATGGATCTTCCGCTCTGCTTTGCGGCGCTCTCGCTTATGGCCTGCCACCGCAGTATTTTTGCCGGCGCTTTTTTATTGTCAAGCTTGACAACGCATCTGCGCATAGCCACCGGAATTATCTCATACACGCCCAGCTCCACGCATTTTTGGATAATAAGTTCCATCTTATCGCCCTTTGGGAGCCCTTGAAAAAGATATATTCTGGCAGGCAGTTCTTTATCGGATTCCTGAGTTTCCAGAATATTAAGGATAACCTTATCCTGTCCGTATTCCCGTATGGCGCAGATATAGTCTCTGTTATTGCCGCCCGTGACCGTAAGCCTGTCTCCTTCACGCATCCGGAGAACATTGCGTATATGATTCACGTCGCTGCCGTCAATAATTATTGTATCGTCTGATATATTGTCAGCTTTACCGAAAAATCTGTTCATTGCCGACTGACCTTTCTTGCCGTAATGGAAACCCACTCGCCCTGATATGAGATATCCGTTATCTCAAAGCATTGGCTGGCGTCAAATGCCTCTTTCACTGCCTGTTCCTTCATGTCTATTATGCCGGAGGTTATTATGACGCCGCTTTCTTTCATGTGTACGGCAATTTCCCCAAGCAAAGGTATTATTATATCCGCAAGTATGTTGGCTGTCACCACGTCGTATTTTTCATACCCAGCATAATCCTGTATTTTTTTATTGTCTATTATATTGCCCTCGATTACTTCATAAAGGTCTGAAGAAATACCGTTGGCTTCCATGTTTTCACGGGTGGCAGTTATGGCGTTTGGGTCAAGGTCCGTTCCCAGCACATGCTTTGCACCAAGCTTAAGTCCGATTACGGACAAAATACCGCTCCCCGTTCCCACATCAAGCATCTCCGTTTCCGGGGTTATGAATTTTTCCATCTGTCTGATCACCAGCTGGGTGGTTTCATGGGAACCTGTCCCGAAGGCCGTTCCCGGGTCAATATCGACAACCATTCTGCCCTTCATATCTTCAGGAACTGTCTCCCATGTAGGTTTGATCACAATATCACCCACCATAAACGGCTTAAAATATTGCTTCCAGTTATTAATCCAGTCCTTGTCCTCGGTCTCGTCAACCGATAATTCTCCGCTGCCAACATCCGCAAATGCCTTCAGCTCTTCAAGTCCTTCCCGTATCCTGTTTTTAAGGTCAGCCTCATCTGATATTCCGTCTGGATAATGCGTCCCGTTTTCGTCAGCCTCAAGGAAAAAGCTTACTTTGCCTATTCCTTCGTCCGGTGGCAGCTCCGGAAGTATATCCACGAACATGGCTTTGGTGTCGGACTCGGTAAGCTGAAGGTTGTCCTCAATCTGTACTCCCTCCATCCCAAGCTCTGTAAGCATCAGGCTTACCAAATCCTCTGCCTCTGTTGTAGTGGTTATGGTGTATTTTTTCCATTTCATATTACCGTACTCCTGACATCGGTGAGAAAGTTCTCACAATGTATTTATGCGCCGCAGATATAAGCATATCTGTGTATTATTTCAGAAATGCCATGTATCCGCGCATCGTCTCATATATATCTATTTTGCTTGTGACCTCATACGGAGCATGCATATTCTGAACGGCGACTCCGCAGTCCATAACGTTCATTCCGTAATTGGCAAGAATATAGGCGATGGTTCCGCCTCCGCCCGCGTCAACCTTGCCAAGCTCCGCCATCTGGTAAGCCACGCCTTCCATTTCCATTGCCGCTCTTACATATGCAACATATTCCGCATTGGCGTCATTACTGCCGGATTTGCCTCTTGAGCCGGTAAATTTGTTAAATACAATTCCTCTTCCGAAAAACGAGGAATTCTTTTTCTCATACACCGAAGAATAGTTAGGGTCGTATGCCGCATTGACATCTGAAGACAGCATAACCGAATTTGTCATCGCTCTTCTGAGAGTGAGGTCATTGTAACCCTCAAGTCTGTCGATAAGCTCCGCAACCATATTCTCAAAAAACCTGGAGTGCATTCCCGTAGCTCCAACACTGCCGATTTCCTCCTTATCCACAAGGAGGCATACCGTAGTTTTTTCCGGATTCTCCGTTGCCAGCATCGCCGCCAGAGAAGTGTAGGCACAAACTCTGTCGTCCTGCCCGTATCCCATAATCATGCTGTTGTCTATTCCCATGTTGCGGGCGGGTCCTGCCGGAACGGCTTCAAGCTCTGCCGACATAAAATCCTCTTCTGCAAATCCGTATTTTTTCTGCAAGAGCTTAAGTATATATGCTTTGCTCTTTTCCTTTTCATCCCCGGCTTCCTTATCGCCCTTCTTCTTGCCGCTGCCCATTGGCATGCTGCCTACAAGGATATCAAGCGCCTCTCCTTCCACAACTTTTGAAGCTTTTCTGTCCATCTGCTCTGCCGCGAGATGTATAAGAAGGTCTGACACACCCACAACAGGGTCGTCCATATCCTCGCCTATTACAACATTGATTTTTTTCCCGCTGGTGAGAACGACAACCCCGTGAAGGGCAAGCGGGATGGCTGTCCACTGATATTTCTTGATTCCTCCGTAATAATGAGTATCAAGAAGAACCAGCTCCTCATCCTGATATAACGGGTTCTGCTTAATATCCAGCCTCGGCGAATCGATGTGGGCGCCCAGAATCTTCATTCCGTTTTCAATAGGTTCCGTACCTATATTAAAAAGAACAAGCGCTTTCCCCATATTTGACGCATATACCTTATCTCCGGCTTTAAGAGTCTGTTTTTTCCTGATAACATCATACAAATCCACATATCCGCACTCTTTTGCCAGTTCTATGCTCCTTTCGGCGCATTCCCTCTCTGTTTTGCACTGTGAAATGAATTGTCTGTATTCCTCACAGAATTCCATTACTTTATTGATTTTCTTCTTGTCACATTTTGTCCATGCGTTTTCGCGTATCATGTTAAATAATGCCTCCTTAATATTAATACATTTCTATATATCAAGACTGAGCTGTGTTTCTTCCTCCGCCTCAACCTTAAAATCAGCTATCATCTCCGGGCTCAGATTCGGAAGCTCCTCAACCGAAGATAACCCGAAGCTTCTCAGAAAATCCTCTGTGGTTCCGAATAAGATAGGTCTTCCCGGCGCATCCAGCCTTCCAAGCTCCTTTATGAGATTGTATTCGAGAAGCTTGTTGACGGCATAATCGCTTTTCACTCCGCGTATCCGTTCAATCTCAAGCTTTGTGACAGGCTGCTTGTATGCGATTATTGAAAGGGTTTCCATCGCCGCTTCCGAAAGCACATGACGCTTAGGCTGAGACACCACCCTGATTATATTTTCATAGTATTCCGCTTTGGTACATAATTGAAAGCTGTCCTCCAGCTCGATTATTTTGATTCCTCTGTCTTCGGAATTGTATTTATCCATCATATTGCGGATGAGTCTGCGTGTGGTATCGGCATCCTGCTCTATGGCAAGCGCCAGCTTATCCGTTTCCACAGAAGTACCCATTGTAAAAAGCACCGCCTCTATTACGGCTTCCATGCTGCTTATGCTCTTTTCCATTCCGTATGCGTTCTCCTAGTCAAGTAAATTTATAAGTATGTCATCCGTTCTGTTTTCCTGGATTACGGATATCCTGCCGCCTTTTATCATCTCCAGGATAACAAGAAAGGTGACTATTATTTCCATTTTACTGCTGCCGCTTCCAAGCAGCTGCCTGAAAGAGCATCTTGGATGCTTTCCGATATATTCGTACACATAAGCTGTTCTTTCCTCAAGATTGACATCTTCTTTTTCTATTCTGCCGAATTTGCTTCTGACAGGGTCTATTTTATCCTGACTTCTTTTCATGACTTCGTTAAAAATTTCACGAAGTTTTAGAAGCGTCACCCCGTCCATCAGCTCTTCCATATTCACGGGTTCTTCATACTCAAGAATTTCGGACGGTACGGTTGATTCCTTAAACATGGCTTTGTCCGCGTCAATCTGTCTGTCCTTCAGCTCGTACGACATGTATTTATACATTTTGTATTCAAGAAGCTTCTCCACAAGCTCCTGTCTCGGGTCCTGCTGTTCCTCCTGAGGTTCCTCGTCCGCCGGCAGAAGCATTTTTGACTTAATGTCAAGCAGCATCGCTGCCATCACCAGAAATTCGCTGACCACATTCAAGTCTTCTTTCTCCATACCGGCCACATATTCAAGATACTGGTCCGTTATAAGCGCAATCGGTATGTCATATATGTTGACCTTATTTTTATCAATAAGATGAAGCAGAAGGTCCAACGGACCCTCAAACACCTCCAGCTTAACTTCAAGAGCCATGTTTCCCTCCGGTATCAGATTAAAGCTTAGATTAACTCCGGCCTCTGTCAGCCACCCTTAATCGTACCATTATAATCCGTTCTTTGCAAGGATTTTCAGCTGAATGAGCTCCGGCCTGTTGTTTATGCGTATTTTAACGGAATGCGCTCCCATCCCCTTGCCTACAAGCATCATGCTGCCGTCTTTTTCATACATTCCCCAGTCATATTCCGGCATCAGCGTTAATTTAGGGGAGAAAATCCCTCCTATTCCCGGAACCCTTATCATTCCCCCGTGATTATGTCCGGATATCGTAAGGTCCGCGCCCCATCCGGCATATCTGTGAAAATACTCGGGATTATGTGCCAGAAGAATATTGTAGATATTTCTGTCCGCAGGTCCAAGATGCTTTTCCATAAGCCCGCTCCCCATAGAGGTTTTTCGGAATTTACTGTAAAATGCCGAATCTATCTCCACTCCCGTAAGGGCAAGCCTTGCCCCGTCCTTGTCAAGAATAACCGTTTCATCCTCAAGAAAGACAACTCCCGCCTCCGAGAGATAATCCCTTATATCGTAAAAACGGCTTCCGTATGTGTCTTCATACAGTTTCATTCTGTATTCGTGGTTTCCCAAGGCAAAAAAAACAGGGAAATGCCCTGCAAGAACCGCCAGATAATTGAGAACGTCCGACGGGTCGTCATGGACAATGCCGTTGAACATATCCCCGGCAATAAGGACGGCGTCGGGCTTAACCCTTCTGACAATTCGATTCACGTAATGCAGGTCGATGCCATAGCTGTTGGAATGAAGGTCGCTCATGACTATGAACTTATATCCGGCAGAATCTTTTGGCAGCTTGTCCGTCTCTATTGTATATTCATTAAAATCTATTTTTTTCATATGTCCTCCGAAAGATAATCCCGTCAAAATATATATTTATCATTTTAACCAAATTTAACCTGATTAGCAATGATTATTTACCGCTTGATTAATTTATTTTTTTTGCATATACTGTATAGATAGCCGGTGTTGACGGATATTTCCTCATTTTATCTCCGGCCTAAAGCGATGATTTCATTGAAAGGGAACACTATTTATGAAGCTTTTTGCATCCATAGCGGTAATTTCCAATAAAGTCAGAAAAGATTACGTAAGCGCCTTTGCGGCACAGGCGGCCTTGTTCATTATAATGAGTTTCGTACCGTTTCTGCTGCTTCTTATGACGCTTATAAAATATACTCCTCTTACGGAAGAATCACTGCTTACTTTCGTTACTAATTTTGCCCCGGACGCCTTCAAAAACGGTCTTGCTTCCATTATCAACCAGATTTACGAGACCGCCGACACTTCTATAATCCTTATCTCCATTGTATCGCTGCTTTGGATTGCAGGCAAGGGCTGCAATGCTCTTATCGAGGGACTCAATTCCGTTTTTGACATCAAAGAACACCGCAACGGTTTTGTCCTCAGGCTGTATTCTATACTGTACACTATTATCTTTGCGGTAATTATTATAGTCTGCCTGCTTATTTTCATTCTGGGCAACCAGATACTAATACTTATAAACAAACATATTCCGTTTCTCGCGAATATTATTGAATCCATCCTGAATCTCAGATGGCTTATTTCCGTTGTGCTTTTTTCTACGTTTTTCACGTTTCTGTATGTCGCCATACCAAACAGGCATACCAAAATACGCCGTCAGATTCCGGGAGCGCTTTTCTCTGCGGTAGGCTGGACCGGGTTTTCTTTCTTTTTCTCACTGTATGTCAATTACTCACATAACGTATCGGTATTGTACGGAAGCCTCACAATGGTGGTGTGCGCAATGCTTTGGCTTTATGTGTGTATGTTCATATTCCTTCTCGGTGCAGAGATTAATCTCTACATAGAACAGTGGAACATGGGCAAATCGGTTGACAAAGCGGTTGATATCACTCATCATCCGCATAAACGTTCATAATTGTTGAGCCATCAAAGAAAAACTGCAGTATTTCATCATACTTCATGCCGGCCTTCACCATGTTGGACACCGCGTTCTGGCTCATGCCTATTCCGTGTCCGTAGCCTCCTCCCCGTATCACGTACCCGCTTTCTCCGTCTTTCTCTTCATACTCTTCAAACATGCAGTATGCGCTGGGCAGAATGTAAAAAGTAGTGGTATCTCCTTTCAAAAGTGTGATGGGATTATCATGAGGACAGAGAAGATATCTGACATTCAGCTCATTATCAACCTTTATGGTCGCCTCGCTTCCCCGGATTATCATTGACATGATGGCGCCTCCGCTGCTCCTTTCACTTACTTCAATGGATTTTACCGTTCCTATGCTTCTTATTTCTTTTGATACCCATTTATTGTCTTCAAGGACTTTAATCTGGGACGGATTCGCACAATATCTTGAATACAGATATTCATTAACGCTTTTGGTTATCTCCGAAAACGACATCTTTACCGACCATCTGTAATATCCGTAACCATAGTCAAAATCCGTTTCGTCCGTGCTTCTGATGAACTCCGCAAATGCTTCCTCCGAAGACAAATCCGTGTTTTCCCTTTCAGGATTTACCGTGACAGCCTTAAGATACGGGCAGGAATCAGGACTGCCTCCCCAAACGGAATTATCGGAGGTATGCCCGCAGGAGGTTGAATAATAATATGTGGTTATCGGATTACCGTCATAGGCGGCTACCTCTCCGTAGGTTTCACGAACCGCCTCCGTTGCCTCCTCTTTTTCCTGCACATTATTGTAGACCTGAAAATTCACGCTGTCGTCAACATGCGCTCCGTATTTTGCATACGAATTGTTCAGCAGCTGTCTGTAAGCATAGCTTCTGGCGCAAACCGCCTGAACCTTCAGTGCCTCCACGCCGAATCTGTTAGGCATTTCGCTGGGGACAACGGCATACAGATATTCCTCTATAAGCACATCATTTACCAGTACAAGCCCCTCATCATACGATGCCACTTCAATCCTGCCCCTGTACGACGGATTTCCGTAAGATTTTTCTACGGTAAGTATCTGTATTCTTCCGGACGCCGTATCGGATTCTATAATGACACGGCCGTCACCCAGAAGCGATGAATCCTTATATATATCGACTATATCTCCCGCCTTATGCTTTTCGGTTTTGTCACCGTATTTAACCGTAAAATCTCCTGTCCCGGTAAGTGAAATCCTTTCGTGAAAAAGCGAAGTAAAGCCCGTTGACATTATAAGCACTCTTATATTGTCAGCCGTAACGGTCCTTGATATTATGGCCGCGCATATTTTGCCGTCGGCGACCACAAAATCCGCAAGGTCATAGCCCACAAGAATATCCTTGACACTGAGTTCCTCAATCACTCCGTAGGTCTTATACACATGAAAATTTTCATCAACTTCCAGCGCTCCGTAGCCCTCAAGCTCTATTTTTTCCTCCGAGGCCATAAGCACTTTTCCGTCTATCGTATCGTTTTTAAGTGAAATTGACACTACCCTGCCGTTCTCAATATATATGTCCCCTACAGTCTGTGAAAAATCCGCTGCCAGTTTTCCCGTATCAAACTGCCTTTTTCCTCCTCCTATATAGGCCGTAACATGATTTTCCTCCCCTTTTTCAAGCCAGACATTGTTATATACAATATCATCGGAGAGCTTGACAACCACTCCCGCAATTTCATTACCCCGGATATACGCTTTTATTTTGCAGTCTATGTACCGGTCCAGCGCAAGACCTTCAAATCCGTAGCTGCCCTTGTCTGTATAAGTCTGCCATTTGGATGCCGAATCAGTATTTGAAGGCGTCATGCATATTATCAGTTCCTCGGTATGCAGTCCGTCCGACGAGCCTTCTACCGCCACAAGATAATCATATATCTCATCAAAATGTTCTTTGCGCATTTTTTTTGCCGATTTATAATCAGATACATCTATTCCGGTTGCCTCGTCAACTGTTTCAAAGGAGAGGCCTTTTGCTTCCATATACAGGGCCATATCCCCGTATGTGAATTGTTTTGCCGCATAGGAGGCTTTGGCTCCGCCGCTGTAATCCGCATAGCCTTTTTCGTTCATGAAATTGAAATATTTTTCATACCATGCATCCTTTGCCTCATCGCCGAAACAGTCCCCCGCCGACTGTATGACGCTTTTGTCGGCTTCAAGCAGAGACAGCATTTTATAGGCAAGCTGTTTCGTTATATGCTCTTTCTCATTACGTCCTGCAATGGACACCACAAGCCATATTCCAAAGCCGAGTATTATCAGAAAGATAACAAGCGCAGCAATTTTCTTCTTTTTTGACATCGCAAAACCTCCCGCAATAACAACTGCTTGTTCAATTCTATTCAACGGGACAAAAAAATAGACCTGTGATACAGGTCTTAAAAATGTGCAGATGCCTCATACAATATAAAACAAAAATACTGCAAAAAATATATGTTCCCCAAAATGCCGGTTCCTATTATTTTGACGCCTAGAAAAGCTAGGTGGGTAACCGCAAATAAGCTTCTGCCTTCCACTGCAAACGGAGGCCTGACATCCACTTAAAGATATAGGAATCCCTTTGGTCAAATGTAGGTTCAAAATTATAGGAGTTGTCGAACATTCCAGGAAACATATTTCCTAAGTTATTTCATAAACTTAGTATACTCTATTGTATGCAATTTTTCAAGAAGTAATCACAGGAAATTTGCGGAAAAAAGATATAAATTCCTGTGAATTTTTAAGTTATTTTATAATAAGCGACTTGCCGGTCATTTCCTTCGGCTGTTCCATTCCCATGCACTCGATAAGCGTAGGAACAATATCCGCAAGACATCCGCCCTCCCTGAGCCTGTAGGACGGATCGGCATTCACAAGAATAAACGGTACCGGATTGGTAGTATGCGCCGTAAAAGGTGCTCCCGTCTCATAATCGATAAGCTGTTCCGCATTTCCGTGGTCCGCACATATGAAAAGTGTTCCGTCAACCTCTTTGATTAAACCGACAATCTCACCCACACATTTGTCAATAACCTCAATTGCTTCAATCGCCGCGTCAAGAACTCCTGTATGGCCCACCATATCAGGGTTTGCAAGGTTGCATATAATAACGTCATAAACGGAATCGCCGTTCTCATCCTTTGCAGTAATGGCTTCACTGAGTTTATCAGTAACGGTGTATGCGCTCATACGCGGCTTTTTATCGTATGTGGGAACATATTTAGGAGAATTTACAAGTATTCTTTCCTCGTTCTTATTAGGCTGTTCCACACCGCCGTTAAAGAAAAACGTCACATGCGCATATTTTTCCGTCTCGGCGATACGCGCCTGCTTCATTCCGTTGTTTGCCAGCCACTCGCCAAAAGTATTTGTAACTTCCACTTTTTTGAAAGCTATTTCCTTATTAGGTATAAGAGGGTCATATTCCGTAAAGCAGACGAAAACAATATCCTTTCTGGAGCCTCTTTCAAATTTATCAAATTCGTCATCACAGAAACAATGTGTAATCTCTCTGGCACGGTCAGGCCTGAAATTAAAGAATACAACTGAATCTTTGTCATTAATTGTTGCAACCGGAGCGCCGTCCTCCATAACCACAAAAGGAACCACGAACTCATCGTTTACGCCTGCGTCGTATGAAGCCTGAACTCCGTCTGCCGCGTTGACGGCGCTGTTCCCCTCACCCTTTGTCATTGCAGCATAAGCCTTCTCCACCCGGTCATAATTGTTATCCCTGTCCATAGCATAATAACGGCCGGATACCGTTGCGATTTTACCGACGCCGATTCTGTCCATCTCCGCCTGAAGGTCTTCCACGAAGCCTTTTGCCGACTGAGGCGGCGTATCTCTTCCGTCGAGGAAACAGTGCACGTAAACCTTATCCAGTCCTTCACGCTTCGCAAGCTCAAGAAGTCCGTAAAGATGGGTGTTGTGGCTGTGTACGCCTCCGTCCGAAAGCAGTCCGAACACATGAAACGCGGAATTATTGGCTTTGCAGTTATCCACCGCTTTCATCAACGCCTCATTCTTAAAGAAATCGCCATCCTGAATCTCTTTGGTGATTCTTGTCAGCTCCTGATATACAATTCTTCCTGCGCCCATATTCAAATGCCCGACTTCAGAATTTCCCATCTGTCCGTCAGGAAGTCCTACCGCCATTCCGCTGGCATAGCCCTTCACAAAAGGATACTCCTTCATAAGCCTGTCCATGACAGGCGTTTTGGCAAGCGCCACCGCATTGCCCTCTGTCTTTTCGTTAAGCCCGTATCCGTCGAGGATAAGGAGCACTGTAGGTTTTTTAGCCATTTTATTATCTCCTTTTATAGATGATATGTTTATAACAATAGTCCGATATTTTCTTAATCCCTGTTAAATTTATCACAAACAATTTTATAAGTCAATGACCAGCTCCACCGGGCAGTGGTCCGAACCCATGACAGAATGGTGTATATCCGCGCTTACCAGCTTATCGTCAAGCCTCTTGGATGAGAGAAAATAATCGATACGCCATCCTGCGTTTTTCTCGCGCGCCTTAAACATATATGACCACCAGCTGTACCTGTCCGTAACATCCGGGTAAAAATACCGGAATGTATCGGTAAAGCCGGCTTCGATAAGCTCAGTCATCTTACCCCGCTCCTCATCGGTAAAGCCGGCATTTCTGCGATTTGTCTTCGGATTTTTCAAATCTATTTCTTTATGGGCTACATTCATGTCTCCGGTGACAATAACCGGTTTAAGCCTGTCCAGTCCTACGAGATATTCCCTGAAATCATCCTCCCACTTCATACGGTAGTCAAGCCTTGTAAGCTCTCTCTGCGAGTTAGGCGTATAAACCGTAACCAGATAGAAATTCTCAAATTCCAGCGTTATGACCCTGCCCTCATGGTCATGCTCGTCAATACCGATTCCGTATGATACACTGACCGGCTTTTCCTTTGTAAAAACCGCGGTTCCCGAATAGCCTTTCTTCTCCGCGTAGTTCCAGTAGGCATAATATCCGTCCCTGTTCCAGTCCAGCTGTCCCTCGGACAGCTTTATTTCCTGAAGACAGAACACGTCTGCGTCCGCGCTGTCAAAAAAATCCATAAAGCCTTTATCCATACAGGCCCTAAACCCGTTTACATTCCATGAAATAAGTTTCTTCATAATTCCTCCGTTATTCCGTACGGACCGGGTCACAAATGGCACACAGCCCGTCATTAAGGCTCGATTTTTCACAAAAGAAAATCAGCCAGAATATAATTGCTCACATCTATGCCTTTGGCAGTAAGTCTTATTCTTTGTCCGTCATCCGATATATGCCCTGTGGCAGTATACTTTTTTATTATATCACCGAATACATTGTCAAGCTGTCTTCCGAATGTGAGCCTGAAGCTGTCCCTGCTCACTCCGCGCATCATGCGCAGCCCGAGAAACATGAATTCGGACATGCAGTCATTTGCTCCAAGCTCTTCCACATCTTCATAACACCCGTCAGGCGCTTCAATATAACGGTTGATATCCCTTACCGCGGTAAATCTTCTGTTCCTGATAAGCGACGACGCTCCGGCGCCGAGGCCCAAATATTCTCCGCGCGTCCAGTATTTTATATTATGCCTGCATTTTTTCCCCGGTACGGCATAATTGGATATCTCATAATGCTCATATCCGCCAAGCTCAAGTATTTCTCCGGTGGCATAGTATATGGCCCGTTCTTCATCTTCTCCCGGGAGCCTCAAATCCTCTCCCGACTCATATCTTTCATACAGCGGCGTTCCCTCCTCAAGCATCA
>CALWMX010000093.1 GCA_944382105.1 uncultured Butyrivibrio sp. | reverse complement strand
TCAAGGAAGGCGCGGTTGTCATAGACGTAGGAATTCACAGACTTGGCACGGGCAGCAGCGGAAAAAGCATTCTTTGCGGAGATGTGGACTATGATGATGTTTTTCCTGTGGCCTCGGCAATAACTCCTGTTCCGGGCGGGGTCGGACCGATGACCATTGCAACGCTTATGAGCAACTGCGTACACTCGGTGGAAATTCAGAAATAACCTGTGGACGGTAATCATGAATATCATGGCTGCGGTTCCGGCAAAACCGGAAAAATAGAAAGGCGTAAAATATGGTTCTCAAAAAGCTGTTAGAAAAATTAAATTATGATTTAATAAATGGAGACGACAATATAGAGATAAAAGGGCTAAAATATGATTCCAGAAAAGTATCCCGGGGAGATGTGTTTGTATGCATAAGCGGGGCTGTTGTTGACGGGCATAAATTCATTAAAGATGTTGTGTCAGAGGGCGCCTTTGCGGTCATCGTGGAACATGATATCCCCATAACCGGGGAAATTTCATCCGCTGTTATAATTAAGACATCGGATACAAGGCTGGCTCTTGCCTATATGTCGGCTGCGTTTTTTGATTATCCGGCCGATAAGCTTTTTACGGTAGGAATAACGGGAACCAAGGGGAAAACCACAACCACATATATGGTTCGCGATATACTTGAGGCGTGCAGCATAAAAACAGGGCTTATAGGAACAATAGAAACCATCATAGGAGACGAAAGAATCCCGTCGGAAAATACCACACCGGAATCCTATATGATTCAGGAATATTTTCACAGGATGGTGAAAGCAGGCTGCAGATGTGTTGTGATGGAAGTGTCATCGCAGGCGCTGATGCTTCACAGAACGGCGGGGATTAATTTTGACATAGGCGTATTTACCAATCTTGAGCCCGACCATATAGGACCGAACGAGCACAGCTCGTTTGAAGAATACGCCGCATGTAAAGGTTTGCTTTTTAAGCAATGTAAAACGGGAATTGTAAATACGGATGACGAACATGCCGGTATGGTGCTTGAAGGGCATACCTGTAAGCTTGAAACCTACGGCCTGACCCGGGACGCGTCGCTTTATGCCGAAAATATAACATATACTCATGATGGAGGTCATATAACCACTTCCTATGATGTAAAGGGAACCAAAAACATGCATGTTGAACTTACTCTTCCGGGCGAATTTTCGGTATATAATTCGCTCTGCGCCATTGCAGTCACAGAACATTTCAATGTGGACGAGGGATTGCTTGAAAAGGCGCTTTATAATGTGAAAGTGGCAGGAAGGGTGGAGTCCGTCAAGGTATCGGACGATTTTATTGTTATCGTGGACTATGCCCACAACGCAATGAGCCTTAAGAGCCTTCTGACAACTTTGAGGGAATACAATCCAAAAAGAATTGTCACTGTTTTCGGATGCGGCGGCAACCGCTCGCGCCAAAGGCGATTTGATATGGGTGAAATTTCAGGAGAAATGTCAGATTTTACGATTATCACAAGCGATAATCCCCGCTACGAAGAACCGGAAGAAATAATGAACGATATAGAAACTGGAATCAGGAAAACCGCGGGGAAATACATAAAAATCGCAGACAGGGGAGAAGCAGTCAAATACGCTATAGATAACGGGAAGCGCGGAGATATAATCGTGATAGCGGGAAAGGGGCATGAGGACTATCAGGAAATTAAAGGCGTAAAATATCATATGTCGGACAGAGAATTGATAGAGAAAGCAGCAGGTAAACAATGAAATATGCCGGTGTAATAGTCGATATTTCACACGAAAAACTTGATAAAACTTTCCAGTACAGCATTCCGGAAAAGCTTTCGGATGCAGTCTCAATCGGAGCTAAAGTCAATATTCCTTTCGGACGCAGCCGCAGGACCGGATATGTGGTGGAGCTTTGCGACACGCCTGAGATTGACCCGTCAAAAATACGTGAAATTGAGGGCATTGTTCCGGACAGCCTTGCAATCGATGAAAGAATGATAAAGCTTGCCTACTGGATGAAAACAAATTACGGCTCCACCATAATTCAGGCGCTTAAGACTGTCATACCTGTCAGGGAGAAAGTGAGGCGCGCTTCCGGAAAAACAATTAGCCTTTTAATATCGCCAGAAGAAGCACTCAAACTGGCGCAGGAGTACAAAAAGAAAAAGAAAGCCCAGGCCAGAATTCTCGAAATGCTGTCAGAAAATCCCGTTGCAGAATATTCAATGCTTACCAAAAAAGCAGGCGTGACTGCATCGTCGGTAAAGGCGCTTGAAGAATCAGGACTTATCGAGACGAAAGAAGTGCCCGTGCTCCGCAATTCCCTTAATGTGGGGGCTGCACAGCCAAGACATATAAAGCTTAATCCACAGCAGATTAATGTAATAGAAAGTATTGTATCGGATTATGACAACGGCGACATGAGCACTTGCCTGATTAAAGGAGTTACGGGAAGCGGTAAAACCGAAGTATATATGGAGATAATAAGCCATATTCTGAAACAGGACCGTCAGGTAATAGTCCTGATTCCGGAAATTTCACTTACGTATCAGACAATTATGCGGTTCTATAACCGATTCGGAGACGTTGTTTCGGTAATCAATTCAAGATTATCTAAAGGCGAAAAATATGACCGGTTTGAGATGGCAAAGGAGGGCAGGCTTAAAATCATGATAGGTCCGCGCTCCGCTCTTTTTACTCCGTTTGCCAACCTTGGCGCAATCATTATAGATGAGGAGCATGAGGGCGCATATCAGAGCGAGACAGTTCCCAGATACCATGCCAGGGAGACTGCCGTAGCCCTTGCCGAAATGACCGGCGCTAAGGTTATATTGGGTTCCGCAACGCCGTCTCTTGAGGCTTACAGCAGATGCAGGAACGGTATTTATAAGCTTTACAGGCTTGAT
>CALWMX010000092.1 GCA_944382105.1 uncultured Butyrivibrio sp. | reverse complement strand
GGTTTCTCCCGTATCTTTAAGAATAGCCGTAACGGTCAGTTTTTCGTCCTCTGACGTTTCATAGGAAATATCCACATTGCTCTCAAAGCTTGTAAAATAATCATCCACAGATATCTGAACCGGTTTATATGAAGCTCCGTCCAGTATATAGCAGCTGCATTTGTTATCATAACCGGGGGCGCCGTAATAACTGTTAATCCTGATGATTAAATCCTTCGTTCCGTCTCCGGTAACGTCACGGTAGAGCAGTCTCGGAGCTTCGCTTTCCTTGTAAGGAACCTCGGTAAGCGTCAGTCTCCCCTCAATTTCAAATTCTTCCATAAAATCCTGGGCCTCCAAATCTTCCACTCTTACGAGTGTTTTACCGGAAGCATAATTATATCCCCTGTCAGTGACTCTCAGCCTGCCGTCTTCCGTAATCAAAGAACGGTAAGTTATTTTGTCTATTATTGAATCCGTAAGTTCAAAGCCGGGATAATATACCTCACCGTAACCGTTAAGCTCCGCCTCGCCCCACAGCTCATCAGCGTCCGGCGTATTGACATCCGACGTATTGTCCGTGATATTTTTTTGTACTGCCTGCGTCTGGGATACAGTATCTTTCTGCGTTGCCATGGCATTGCTGCCGCAGCCTGAAACAATTGCCATAAGCGTCAATCCCGCTGTCGTTAAGATAAATTTTTTCATATTCTTTCTCCTCTCATCGTACTTATAAAAATAAAACATTATTTTTCCTGTGCCCCGAAATAATCATGAAGCAGCTCTTAAGATATTATGAATTGCCTGATTTTAAAGCGTAGGTATAAACATCGTTTTTATTGTCATGCATTATAACAATCTCATTATCTTCAACACCATTTACGGTATACATTGTAAAGTCTGTCTCTTTAAAATAATCAATCTTATGGCCCAACAGTTCCTGATTGACATCGGCATTCAGCCCATACCTGTCCATTAATTCTTTTTGTTCAGCAGTCAATTCATCCATAGACACAATCACATCATATATACATCCATCATATTGTATATTGTAATCAACGGCTTTTTGTTCATGTGCCCAGATAAAAAAACCAATCCCCATTACGCAAATTACTGCGGCTATGATAAGCAGTTCCCTTTTTTTCATAATTACCTTCCCTTTAACAGAACCTCAGCTTCTGATATTTCATATCGTTCCCTTTTGGCTTCAACACTGTTATTTTCTACATCCTTAAGTTATATTATATGATTAAATTTCGTTCCTGTCAATATAAAAACCCTTGAGATTCCGCATTTTTCTCAACAGGACTGAAAATACTCATTCCACTTATCCACAGCTTTCTGAGCATCTGATATAAAATTACCGTGGATTGCACGGTATTCATTTACAATTAGCCGAAAATATGAGAAAATATTAATATAATATCAATAATTTCGGGAGGTTTGCCATGGCTATTAAAAAAGAATTTACTTTTCCGTCAAGGGACGGCATAAACACCTGCCACGCGTATTCATGGGAACCGGAGGACGGCAATATCCGCGCCGTTTTCCAGATTGTAAACGGAATGGTGGAATATATGGCCCGGTATGATGATTTTGCGTGTTTCCTCACCGGAAACGGCTTTCTCGTAGTGGGTGAAGACCATCTCGGCCACGGACGTACCGCCGCCACCGAAAAAGACTTGGGCTATTTTACGGAAAGAGACGCCGAAACCGTAATCGTGCGGGATGTTCACCGCCTTAAGAAAATCACTCAGGAGGCTCATCCCGGAATCCCTTACTTTATGATGGGACACAGCATGGGCTCTTTTATTTTTCGTAAATATATGACAATGTACGGCAAAGGAATTGACGGCGCAATCGTTATGGGCACCGGTGTGATGCCTTCGATTGTAACCGGCTTCGGAGTGTTTCTCACCAATGTGCTCAAAATATTTCTCGGCGACAGATATACCAGCAAACTGATATACAACATTGCTTTCGGCAAATACAACAGCCGTATCGAAAATCCGTCAACCGCAAGCGACTGGCTCACCCGCGACACTGAAATAATCGACAGATACACCAACGACGAATACTGCACTTTCCGCTTTTCACTGAATGCATACCGTACGCTTTTCAAAATTCTCAACTACGTATGCAAGGAAAAAAATCTGCGCACAATTCCGGATACTCTTCCAATCTACGTGATTGCCGGAAGCGAGGACCCTGTGGGCAATTACGGCAAAGGCCCTGCCGCTGTCTGTGAGCAATACAGAAGGCTTGGCATAAAGGACGTGGAGTTTAAGCTGTATGACGGATTCCGTCACGAAATACTCAATGAAATAGGGCGGGAAGAAGTATATCAGGATATTCAAAACTGGGTTAATAACCATATGCAATAAATACAATATAAACAACGGCCGCACCGCATTATCGGTGCAAAAGCGTGATTGATAAAAATATTGGATAACTCAACCTTTTTTGGGACATAATTCTATATGAAAGTTACCGCTCACACCGGACCGTGCCCTCAAAGCCCTTAAATACCGTAAAAGTGTGAAAAGTAACAGTACAACACAAATTTATGGAATTATTAAGGAGTTATGTTATGGATATAGCTTTTTTCAGAACAAAACCTTATGACAGACTGTGGTTTGAACCTCTCAGCAAGGAGTACGGCTGCCGTATTCATTTTATCGAAGCCGGACTGACTGCCGACACGGTAGTGCTTGCAAGCGGCAGCAACGCAGTCTGTATTTTTGTAAATGATTATGTGACGGAAGAAGTGGCTGAAGGTCTTGCATCCCTGGGAATAAAATTGATTCTGCTGCGTTGCGCCGGTTTCAATAATGTCAATCTGGACGCCACAAAAGCCCTCGGCATAACGGTTCTGCGCGTGCCAAGCTATTCCCCCGCTGCCGTAGCCGAATTTTCCATGGCCGCAATACTTACGGTCAACAGGCAGCTTCACCGCGCCTATACGAGAACCCGTGATTTCAACATGAGTATTAATGGCCTTATGGGGCGTGATATGAACGGCAAAACCGCCGGTGTAATAGGAACCGGCAAAATCGGTCAGTGTATGATAGATATCTTTAACGGCTTTCATATGAAAGTTCTTGCCTACGATTTATATCCCAACGAAAACCTTGATGCGGTTTATGTTCCGCTCGATGAGCTTTTTGAAAAATCGGACGTAATATCCCTGCACTGTCCCCTGACCGCAGATACTTATCACCTTGTGAATGAGCTTTCAATACAGAAAATGAAGCAGGGCGTAATCATCTCCAACACTTCCCGAGGCTCCCTCATTGATTCTGCCGCGCTTATCGAAGGACTCAAAAACGGAAAAATCGGAGGCGTTGCACTGGACGTATATGAGGAAGAGGAAGGTTTATTTTACGAGGATGTGTCCAACAAAATAATTCACGATGATGTCCTGACCCGTCTGAGTACATTTCCCAATGTGCTCATAACCTCCCACATGGGATTTTTCACAAGAGAGGCCATGCAGGCAATCGCCATTGAAACGCTTGAAAACGCATTTGCCTACGAGAACGGAATGAAACTGTTGAATATTGTGTAAATTAAACGGTTATATTTCAGATATTTTGTCATATATTTCTGATATTTGCGCTTGAAAAATAACTGAGGTTGTGCTATTATGGTTATCGGTCGTTAATCATGACGATGCGTGGCTCAGTTTGGTAGAGCGCTGCGTTCGGGACGCAGAGGTCGCAGGTTCGAATCCTGTCGCATCGACTCAATACAGAAAAGCTCCGATTTATCGGAGCTTTTAATTTTCTTGATTTGATTTAAAGTTCGTTTTCTTTATTCCCCGTTCTGGTTGATAAGTTCAAGAAAGCCTTCAACGATGAGCAGCACACCGGTAACAACAAAAATCCAGTTTATCGTTCCTGCCTGATTAAAAAGCAGGCAGGCTCCTGCAATTACGGTCAGTACAGGTCTGATATAAGTTAAGAATTTCTGCCCGCCGGTAAGATTCACCGGACCGTACCTGTTTATGTTCACTATCTGGAAAAGTCCCATGATAATAATGCATGCCGCCAATATATAAAACGCAATATTGACAAGCAGCCAGCCGAAAACCAGTACGCATACGCCGATTACGGCCTTGACAATTCCTGTATTGGTCATCCTGTTTGCAAAATCAAATATGGCCGAAATAATAACGGCAACACCCACAACTGTTATGGCTGCGTTTATTACTCCGCCTTTCATAATAATCATCAGAACGCCCACAACGATATATATAAGTCCTAAAATTACGTTTTCTTTTTTTTCCATGGCAATTCTCCGTTCTTTTTATTACAGACAATTATCCTGATTTCAGCTCCTTGCCGGAAAATCTGCATACTCTTAGATTACTGTCTGTCGTTCAAGTCAACATAATCCTGATGATGTCCCACATATTTGTAGGCCGGCCTGATTATCTTGCCTTTGTTGACAAGCTCCTCAAGCCTGTGTGCGCTCCATCCCGCTATTCTGGAAATAGCAAAAATAGGAGTAAACAGTTCATCCGGAATTCCAAGCATTGTATATACAAAACCGCTGTAAAAATCCACATTGGCACATATCGGCTTAAGAGTGTTGCGTGACTTGCTTACAAGCTCTTTGGCGATTCTTTCAACCCTGTCATAAAGCTCAAACTCTTTCACAAAGCCTTTTTCCTCGGAAAGCTTTCGGGCATATTCCTTAAGAATCACCTCACGGGGGTCGGACAGGGTATATACTGCATGTCCTATGCCATATATAAGTCCCGCTTTATCAAATGCCTGTTTATCAAGAATTTTCTGAAGATACGATCTAAGCTCATCTTCATTCTCCCAGTCAGACACATTTTGCTCTATATCGCTGAACATGTGTTTTACTTTGAGATTGGCGCCACCATGCCTTGGCCCTTTAAGGGATGCCACGGATGCCGCTACAGTCGAGTATGTATCTGTTCCCGACGAAGTAACCACATGGGTCGTAAACGTGGAATTGTTTCCGCCGCCATGCTCCGCATGAAGCACAAGCGCCACGTCAAGCACCTTGGCCTCCAGCTCGGTGTATTTGCCGTCCGGTCTTAACATTCTGAGAATATTCTCGGCAGTTGAACAGGCCGGGTCCGGATTGCGTATAATAAGCACATCATCCTTTTTAAAATGCATATATGACTGATATGCAAAAACCGATATAACCGGCATTTTTGCAATAAGCTGCAAAGACTGCCTGAGCACATTGGCAACGGATATATCCTCCGCCCTCTCATCATATGAGTATAGCGTAACTATGCTTTTCTCAAGAGCATTCATAATATTGCTGCTTGGCGCCTTCATAATTACATCACGGACAAACTGGCCTGAAAGCTCTCTCAAGCCTCCAAGAATATCTATAAACTGATGAAGCTGCACCTTCGTAGGAAGCGCGCCGAACAAAAGAAGGTATGTTGCCTCCTCAAAAGCAAACCTTCTCCTGTCCCCCTTCCTGATTAAATCCTGAACATTATAGCCTTGAAAGTACAGGCGTCCGTCACACGGGACTCTGTCCCCGTCAACAGTATCAAACGCTATGACATCCGAAATTTCCGTCAGTCCCGTCAGTACTCCTTTTCCGTTGCTTTCACGCAGACCTCTTTTTACATCATATTCTATATATAAATTAGAATCTATGACTCCGGAAGCCATACAATATTTGACAAGCTCATCAAACTGACTGTCCAGCTCCGGTCTTAATTCCATCATTTCTTTGTTGTTCATGGCCCATTCTCCTGTCATAGAATTTAGTGCAAAAGCGACTGCATTTTATTTTACATCAAACCGGGGCTGATTTCAAGTGCGCAAAATCCGGCGCTGCCAAACCAAATGTTTAATCAATAATAAACTGTGATAAAAGTCCTTTCAGCTCCTCTGCCTTGACCGACAGATTTTCCGCCGCCTTGTCAAGAGAACCTATATCTGTAAGCTGCGACTGCGCATTGGAATATACGGACGCAGAACCAGCCGCAGTTTCTGCTGAAACCGCTGAAATTCCTTCCATAGCCCCAAGCGTCTGTTTACGTGCTTCTTCCATATTGTTGATATCCCTGCTTATGGAATCAAGTGAAGCGGCAAATTCTGCCATATGGTTCTTAATCTGCTCAAATGCATGTGACGTGCTTTCCACAGTGCTTTCCTGTTTGTCCACAATATCCTTGGCTTCATCGGCAATTCCCACAGCCTCTTTGGTATTCTCGGTGATTTCCTCGATGATTCTGCGGATTTCCTCTGCCGATTCTCTGGACTGTTCCGCCAGCTTGCGGATTTCCTCTGCTACAACAGCAAATCCCCTGCCTGCCTCTCCGGCTCTGGCTGCCTCTATTGACGCATTAAGCGACAAAAGATTGGTCTGCGTTGCTATTCCGTTAATAGCTTCAATAATATTGCCGATTGTCAATGATTTTTCTTCAAGCAGCTTGATGGAATCTGTGACGCTTCCCGTGATACGTGTGGTAGCCACCGCGCTTTCCTTCATGGTTGAAAGGCTGTTTTTTCCTTCGTCAACCGCCGCTTCCGTAGCGCGTGCCATATTCATGATATCGACTGAGCTTTTCTGTACTTCCTGTATCTTTTGAGACAAGGTATCCATCTGCGTAAGGCATCTCTCAGATTCATTATCAAGATTGGCCGTTCCTGTCTCAATCTCTTTGATTGAAAGCTGAATCTGGTCGGATGATGAGAAAATCGCCCTGGCAGTTTCCGTCACGGTAACGGACGCCGCTGAAAGCTCGCCCGCCATTTCAGTCACCTTTCCCAAAAGTGATTTCATATGGTCCGCCATGTCATTAACACCTGCGGCCAGCAACGCAAATTCATCCTTACGTCTTGTCGTTACTCTGGCATTGAGATTCCCGTCCGCTATCCGACGGAGCTGTTTATTGGTCCTGTTTATTGCCTTGCTTATTCCTCTTGAAAGCACCGTTGCTATTCCGGTTGCCACAACCACAGCAACTATTACCATAATAACCGTAAGGAGTCTTATTTCGGCCGCCTGCTCAAGAAGAAGTGTCTCCGGAATAAGCCCGCAGATAACCGCCTGCCTTCCGTCAATCTTTGAATACATAAAAAGATAATTATTTCCGTTATACTCTACGTATTCCTGACCGCTTGTCTCACTGCCTTCCATAGCAGCCTTGTAAAAATCTTTATCGGTAAACACCGGTTCTTCCGGATTGGTTCCATCTGACAAAAGCTCGGTTCCATCCGATGTTATTATTGCCGAGAGCGTGCCGTCACCCACGTCAAGGGAAGATATGGCATCCGTGACAACATTTTTATCTATGTCAACAATGAGATATGCATTATATCCGTTCATGTGGCGCACAAGCCTGAGTCCGTAATTATCCGAACCGGTTCCCAGAGCTTCATCCGCATCGGATACGTTGCCGAAAAGGAAATAGCTGAATACATCAGCTTTGGCCTCAGCTCCCTGTTCCGTATTCGAATATTCGGTATAAAGCATTTCGGAACTGCTGTCCGTAGTTGTTATTGACGGTGCTATGTCCGATACAATATAAATATTGCATACGGACCGGTCCGTAGTAACCTTGGACTTCAAATCGGTGATATACCTCTTGTTGAATGCAATTTCACTGCTGTCTTCCATTAAATTTTTTAAGTAAATGTCCAAATCACCGTCATTGGTATATTCTCTGTATGCAGCCTGTACCGTATCAACCGTAAGTCCCATAAACTGATTGGCCATATTAATGGTTTCAGACATATTGTTTTCGTATGTTGTGATTATGCTTTCGGATGCTTTGCTGTAAGAAGACATTCCCAATACCACGATACATATTACGGGAATTATAAACGCAGCTATCATTTTAATCTGAATCTTCCGAAACCATTTTACCTTCCCGGTATTTTTTCGGGGCTGCGAAACAGTTTTGGATTTAGCCGCCTTTTGTTTTTTTATCTTACTGCCTTTCATATTGACGGTCTTAGAATTAATTTTGCTGACCTTTTCTTTGGTTTTGCGTTCTTTTTTGTTCTGATGTGCTTCTTTGTGCGCCATGGCAGGTTCTCCTTCCCAATAAGTTCTGATTATCTTCTGTCTTTGACTCAAAAAATAATTAAACCTGCTTTCCCAGATAGCAGTGTTCTTATAAAAACAGAAGCATTGTAAAATATATTAAGGTTATTATAGCATTTACAGCAGAATAAGTAAATTTTTTCTTGTAAAATATGGTAAATTTTTTCGTAAATTTCGTAAATCAGTTCTAACCTTTATCTTCATTGAGACTGTTTTTATACAATCCGGACACTTCCGCAAGATACGCCATTGCCGAATGCGCCGCCGTGTTTCCTTCTCCCACGGCTTTGCTTATCTGGTACGGCCTTCCCGTACAGTCTCCTGCGGCAAAACACCCCCTCAGATTGGTTGCCATATTATGGTCCACCACAATATGCCCGTTATCCATTTCAAGACCACGAAGCAGAACATCGGCGGAAACTGACTGCTTTAAAAAGAAAACGCCGTCCACATCAAGCTTTTCACCGTTTTTCAGCATTATGCTTTCCACGCTGTCCGTTCCGGATATTCCGGCAGCTCCCGCATCGGGGCGTACAAGATTTTCCCTTGTAAGACCGCTTTTAAACAAAGGAAAATAATAAACTGTTTTTGCGAGTCCGCACAGAAAATCCACTTCATCCTCCATATGTTTATTGTCACATATAACGGCTATCGTGCGTCCCTTATAAAGCCTGCCGTCACATGTGGCGCAATAACTGACTCCTCTTCCGAGAAATTCCCGTTCCCCCGGAATCGCTCTTACCGCTTCGACTCCGGTTGCGATAATCACTGATGTCGCCTCATATGAGGTCTGGTCAGCCATTATAAGATAATACTCTCCCATATTATACACACCTGTAATCTGTTCCTCCGTTATGGGAATTTCCAGCTCCTCCAGCTGTTTATGAAAAAGCCCGTTAAGTTCGCTTCCCGTAACCTGACACACCGCCGGATAATTTTCTATTTTCTCCGAACAGCCTACCTTTGCGCTGAGCTTGCTGCTGCCGAACAAAATAAAAGATTTGCCTCGTATCTTTGCATTGATTGCCGCCGAAATTCCGGCAGGTCCCGTCCCTATAATTGCTATATCCGCTCTTTCCATAATAATTTCCTTTCTTGCTAAATTCGCACTTCGCTTCGATTGTGCTCGCTAAGTGTTCACATTATACCATGTGCACTAAATTCGTAAAGTACCTCTTTAAGTGCACAGGTATATGTTCCACTAAGCTCATGGCGCGCTCCGCTTGCATTCGCTAAGTGTTCACATTATACCACATTTTTTGAGTTGCATGGTAAATCACGTAAAATAATATTTTGTAATCTTTTACGTTATTTCATAATCCATACCATTAATGCTAATAAAAACCAATGATTTTATAATAATAGTAATATAGTTATGCGAGGTTATCATATGAAGAAATCAAAGGGCATTAATTTTAAAATAATCGGAAAAAATATCCGAACAATACGGGAATTCAAAGGTCTTACTCAGGAAGAATTAGGCGAGCTTGTACATTGCTCTACAGGTCACATCAAAAATACCGAAAGCGGCACAACCGGCATTTCTCTGGATTTGCTGATAGACCTTGCCAATGCCCTCAAGGTTTCAACCGATTCTATTCTCAACGGAATTATTACCGTTCAGGATAAATATTATGACAACCGCATATATGACATAATTTATGACTGCGATAACAATGAACGTGCCTTTCTGATTGAAGTCCTTCAGGCTTCAAAGGATAACCTGAGAAAATATCAGCAGGAACTTGATGCAGAGGAATAAAGATTATGAACTGCTTAATCAAAAACATGGGGTGGTTCATATGAAAACTGATATTCAGAAATTAATTAACGAAGTGCGCCTTCTTCCTCTTTCCGAGGGCTGCAGCAAAATGAAGTTTTTCAGATGGTTTTAACAGACGACCTTAAAATCTTACTTGCCGTCGGCGGATATCCGCTGTTTGTGAACGGAAAAATTGCCGGTGGAATCGGTGATACGGCCCCTCCTCCCCTTTACTCCCTTATGTATAGAGGACGAGGGGCGCTTTTTCTTTGCGCGCTGTTTTAGCTATGCATTATGACAGCGCTTCCTTGTGTTTTAAAATCATCGGAAAATCTACCGCGCAATCAAACCAAAGAAATTACAAACAAAAAACCGGCCATATGGCTGTATTGCAGTACCATTATGGCAATATTCCAGACTGCACATAATATCAAAGCTTTATTTCTGTATTTTATTTTTGTCATTCCAGTAACCGACGGTTAACGCTCTCAACCGGAGCTTTTTTATGATAATTATGCTCCCCACGGCAGTACCAAACACTGCTCTCATCATTCCGATATCCGGCGAAGCCGCCCTGTCTGCAATCAACCCTATTGCAACAGACATAAGCCGTGATACAACAAAGCATCCTCCCGCAGCTTTGTTAGTACATCCTTCATTAATTTTTTCACCTCCTCAGTAAATTAATATAACAGTCAGAAAACATAATTTTTACTTTATGTATTAAAAACAGTATTAATTGGCCGGATTTTGATATAAATAATTTGTAGGATTATAATATAATGCATTAAATTACTGACCGCCCATTGAAATACAATAATATAAAAAAAGATAAGCTGTACCGGAATATCGCGTAAAACGAATAAAATTTCGATAACAGCTTATCTTTTGAAAGCATGCCCCTGTTTATTATGAAATATTTCCGTATGTGTCACAAACCATTATAACCGGAAGCTCATAAGAATGCATTGCTATACCAAGAAAATATTTTGTTCCAGTAGCCTTGGCGGTGGCAGTGTTTCCGGATTTTGAGGTAGTCACATCCGAAACCTTCCAAACGGAATTATAGCATTCGCTTTTTCCGCTGACCTCTACGCAAACACAACTGGTATCCTTCACATAAACAAACTTGCCTGTCACCGAAACAGACCATAACGCCTCTTGAGATGAATTTCGGCAGGTAGCTGTTTTGGTGGCGGTTCTTACCCCGCTTACTCTGGCCTGTGGAGCAGTTTCGACGGTAATCTCAATATAATCACCGTCCTCCAGATAGATTATCTCGGTGTCCACTTCCGCCGCCTTTATGCTGCACGGCGAAGCCATCCCAAACAACAATGAAACGGTAATTAGT
>CALWMX010000091.1 GCA_944382105.1 uncultured Butyrivibrio sp. | reverse complement strand
TCCAAATCCTTGGGCTCGGCAAGCCCAAGCTTATCCATCCAGTCCTTCCGCAGCCAGATAAGATTAGGGCCGTCATATATATTGGTTTCGGGAATCGCCATTATTTTGCCGTCATATGTGACCACATCCATAATGCTTTCCCCGTATCCTTCATAAATTTCCTTGATTCTGTCACTCATGCAGTTCTCGAACGCATCGGTAAGGTCCTCAATCATATCGTATTCCACAAGAAGCTGCAAATCTTCCGTGTTGCTTACAACCATTATGTCAGGCATATTGCCTGACTGTATTGCCATACTGACGCTTGAATCATACTGCTCGTCCTGCTCTTCAAAAATATCCTCGTTCTGAACATTCAGGAACTCTTTAAGAAATCTTGTATATTCATTATCCTCATACGTATCTCCCTCCGGCATGTTGGAGTTGTTTGAACCTGAAAGCTTTCCCAAGGTATATGTAATAAGCTCGGGATATTTTCCGTATGGAGTAGTGGAAGCTTCTTCCATCATATTGTCATACTCTTCCTGAGACAAATGAGTAACGGAGGTGTCGCTTCCGTCCCCACAGCCATATAACATGGATGTCAAAGATACTGTTATTATTGTAAAAACTGCAACCGCTGTTCTCTTCATAAATTCTCCTTGCCGCCGCATATTGAAATTTGCTCTGTGCACCTGACGCAAAACTGCCCGGTGCGGCTTATTTTTTCGGCGTTTACACGGTAATATGATACCACTAAATACAAGGTTATGGCAATGTTAAATTACAGCCCCGGCATGCTGCGTTTTATCATCAAACAGCATTCCGGGGCTTACATATCAGCCTTTAACGGCTCCGGCAACCCCTTCACGGTAAAATTTCTGCATTACCATGAAAAGTATGATAATAGGTATTGAAATGCATACCGCACCTGCCGCAAAGCAGTTAAACCATGAATAAATGTATTCCTTTTCAAGCATATTCCAAAGACCGACCGAAACCGTAAAGTAATCCTTGTTGGCTCTGCATATAACCTTGGCAAATATAAAATCAAGCCACGGAGCCATAAACGACTGCAGAACCGTATATACTATAATAGGCTTGCTTAAAGGTATTGTAATCCTTGTAAAAACCTGCCATCTGGTAGCGCCGTCAATATATGCCGCCTCATCGATGGATTTAGGTATTGTATCGAAAAAGCCTTTTGCAATATAAAAGCTTAAGCCGGAACCTCCGGAGTACACCATGACAAGGGCAACCCTTATCATAGCGCCCTCCGTCAGTCCTATTGACTTTAGAATGTAGTATACTGCAATCATTGACATAAAGCCGGGAAACATGCCAAGAATAAGCGCTACATTCATAAACGGCTTTCTCATCTTAAACCGCATTCTCGACATTACGTAGGATACGGAAAGTACAAAGAATGCTGAGATGATACATGTAAAAATCGAAATTATCAACGTATTTAAGAACATCTGTGGAAAATTAAATACATTGGTTGTATCCGTAAAAAGTTTTTTGTAATTATCCAGAGTAGGGATAAATCCGCGTGTCACATTGGCAAACATATCCGGATGGGAAAGCTTTACCTTCTGTAAAATCACATCGGGAAGAAGCGTTCTCACCTGCAGTCCCGGGTCGGACTTGAAGCTTACCATTATTATGAACAATATGGGCAGAATCCATATGAATGCAAGTACGCCAAGCAGTATATGGACAAATACGTTTGAAGTTTTTTTGCCTATTCTGGCACTTTTTGACATCTTCTTCATTATTGGAATCCCTCCTCGTTCTTGTATGAACCTGTGCGGTGATAAGTTATAAGCGATACCACTGCCATTACAACAAAGGTCATAATACCGATAACCGCCGCAATATTATAATACTGCTGGTCAACTGACAGTTTATACAGCCACGTTACAAGAAGATCCGTCTTTCCCGATGTGGAGGACAGGTCCGTAACTGGTCCGCCGCCGCTCAAAAGGTAAATCACATTGAAATTGTTGATATTTCCGGTAAATGATGTGATAAGATACGGTCCGGTGACAAAAAGCATATACGGAAGCGTAATCTTAAAAAATGTTTTGACCGGTCCTGCGCCGTCAACCTTGGCTGCTTCATAAAGGTCTTCAGGTATATTCTGAAGAACACCTGTAACCTGAAGCATTGTGAACGGAATACCGATCCATATGTTCACGACTATTATTACGATACGTGCAAGCATTGCGTTATCCCAGAAAGGCATGGGCTCTGAAAGGTTAAAATATCTCTGGAGAAGAGTGTTTATAATACCCTCTCTGTTGAACATTGTTCTCATAAGCAGAAGGGAAACAAACTGCGGAATTGCGGCCGACAGCATGAAAATCGTCCTCCAGAAAGCTTTTCCTCTTGTATTCTTCCGGTTGATAACTATCGCCAGTATCATTCCCAGAATATAGTTTGAAAATGTTGCAAACACCGCCCATATCAGAGTCCATCCCAGCGCCGACCAGAAAGATTTTCCGATTGAGCTGTTGAAACTGAATATCTTGCCGAAATTTTCCAATCCCACCCAGTTGAAGATTGTCAGATGTGAATCGAGTTTGCTGTAATTTGTGAACGCCATGCTTATCATAAATACCAGCGGAAGTATGGTGAACACAACCACGCCCGTGACAGGCAGCGCAAGCAATGTTTTATGTAAATTCTTGTCAAACAAGCTTTTTATATCCTGAACAAATGTATCCGGCTTCTTGCCGTTTTCTTTCATGCACTGGGCTTTGTACGCACTTTTAAGCGACGCGCGCCAGAGCAATATAAATATTATTGTAATAAAAAGTGTTGCCACACCGAACAGAAGCATTAACAGTGAATTGTCCCCCTGCGTATATTCGTATACCTGTTTAGCTTCGTTCCAATACTTTTGCTGTTCCGCCCCACCCAGTCGGATAAGGTCGGCTATACAGGAAGCCCCCGTTTTTATCATAAAAAATATATATGCCGCTTCCAAAATCAGAAATGCCAGTCCCTTGGCAATCTGTCCCCTTGCAAAGTTTCCAAGTCCCATTATAAGCATGGAAAGTCTTGTGAAAATATCACCCTTTTTTACCGCGTTGGTGACGGAATACGGATTATAAAACTCTTTGTTTTTCTTTTTTCCGGCTTTTCCTTTAGGCATTTTTTAACCTCCTTCTGCTTAAAGAAATGCTCCAGACTGACTCCGGAGCATTTCCTGACGGTAGGGCGGACACGGCACTGAGCCTTTAAATAACGCCTTTCCCGTATATTGATTCACGCTTACTGAACTACGCCGTTGTTTGCGCCTTCATTAAATTCTTCTGTCTTCTCCGCAGCGTTGTCCTTTGTAACCTCTCCTGCAATAATAGCCTTGCCCATATTCTCAGCCGGCGTCCACCAGTTGCTCATTTTGCTGCAAAGAGGCTGCATTACCGATGTTCTTGCGGTGGTGTCATTCTGTGCAATTGCCATCTCGTCGGCTGCGATTTTTTCATCCTCAACCGCTGTAAGGTTGCATGGAATGATTCCTCTTGCCTCATAATGGCTTATCTGAGCCTCGTCGCTTCCAAGGTAGAGCGCAAGCGCTACAGCTACCTGAGGATATTCGCAGTTAGGATTTACGCCGATAGCTTTCGAACCTGCAAATGCATACATCTGCTTCTCTTCTCCGTTGAGCGTGTATGTAGGACAAGCCACAACTCCGATTTTGTCGGCATCAAGCGTAATGTTTGAATAATCCCATGTTCCCGAGAAAAATGCGCCCACGGTTCCGTCGTTGAAACCTGTGATGCCTGCCTGGTCAGCATCGTTTACAAAGTTAGGGTTGGCAGCGAGATCCACAAGGTACTCCGTAACCTCCACAGCCTTGTCTCCGGTAAGGTCGATGCCTGCGGCTTCATCCGTACCGTCTCCGAATGCGGTGCATCCGTTTCCGAAGTAGAATGAACCGATGTACCATGAGTCTGTAAGCTTAAATGCAACTTTGCCTTTCTCAAGCATTGTATCAAGATTTTTAACATCATCTTCAGAGAAAATGTCTTTATTGTAGAACATGAACCATGTATTTCCGGTGTAAGGAACGCCGTACACTCCGCCGTCCACCGTCACGGAATTAACCATAACATCGGAATTGTTCTCTTTGATTGTCTCAAGAGCGCTTCCTCCGAATTCTGCGATTGCTCCCGCATCAATCAGCGTCTGTATCTGGTCATTTGAAAACATGTAAACATCTGCCGATGCCGAAGGGTCTGACGAAACCGTCTTTCCTGCATCCGCTTCAGAGCATGTTCCGTACTTAAATGTCAAATTCCAGTTAGGATGTTCTGCGCTGAACTGCTCACACATTGTCTGCAGCCATTCTCCGTTGTCTATGGACTGGTCTTCTGCAGGGCTCCAAACGGTAATTGTCGCAGTAATTTCTTCCTCTTCGCCTGAACCGGTTCCGCTTTCTCCTCCTGATGTTGAAGAACTTCCGGAATCTTTCCCGCAGCCTGCAACAGTTGCTGCACACATAGCTCCGGCCAGAAACAAAGCCGCCACTTTTCTGAATTTCATTTAGATATCCTCCTTTTTATTAATCCGCCTGTATGGGATCTTTTGTCCCGCGGTATTAATATGTTTCTTAATACTCTTTAATTGTAAATTGACCGGGACAAAAGATAAATATCAATAATCTTTGAAAGATATCAGATTTTTGTGAATAAGAAATTCAGAGCATATTTGTTTACATCTGTTTCGGAAAATGAACGGTAACTTTCGTCCCTTTGCCGATTTCGCTTTTTATTCTGAGCTCGTACTGCTCGCCGTAATATAATTTTATTCTTTCGTTGACATTTCGAACCCCGTACCCTTTGGATTCCTCCGTTATTATTTTCTCCGCCTGCTCCGGCGTCATTCCGACTCCGTTGTCTTCCACTGTCAGCTCTATCTCATCCCCATTCTGCCGTCCTGTGATTGTTATTTTACCCCTGATACCGGTATTCATGTCTATTCCGTGGTCGATTGCATTTTCAATGAGGGGCTGCAGGATAAGGTTAAGGGTATTGTAATGCAGTATCTCATCATCGATTATAATATCGGTATCGAATTCCCCGTCATGCATCATAAGCTGAATGTCAAGATATGAACGCATATTGTCCAACTCATCCTTAATACTCATAACGTTTTTGCCTTTGTTGAGCGACGTTCTGTAAAAAGTTGATAGCGCAAGTGTTATTCTGCTTATATCATCTGCTCCCGCTTCAATTGCCTTCCAGTTAATCAGTGAAAGCGTGTTATAGAGGAAATGCGGATTAATCTGGGCCTGAAGGGCACGCATCTCATATTCTTTTTCCTTGATGCGGCTGTCGTAAACCTCATTGATAAGCATATCAAGCCTCAGCACCATGTTGTCAAAGCCTCTTATCAAATCGCTGATTTCATCCTGTCCGTCCACGGGAACACTCACGTCAAGATTGCCGTTTTCCACTTCTTTCATGCTCCGCTGAAGCTTTATTACTCTGTTGGTGACAAAGCGTGAGGTAGCGGCCATGGATGCAAGCGCCGCTCCGGCGCAGACAATACTGGAAATAACCGCAATCCAGACAATGGGAGTCACCGAAGATATCATAAGCTTGTCGGGCTTGTACAGATATATTGTCCAGTCTGCCGCCTCGGATTTTTCAGATATTATCTTGTATTTTCCTCCTGTCTTGTCCAGTTCGGCGAGGAAATCTTCATAATTAAGCCTGTACTTTGCATTCTTGTCATCAAAGTCATCGGCCTCATACAGCACATTGCCTTCGCCGTCAGTAACGAACAATCCGTAGTTGCTGATAATTGTTTGTGAGAAAGGCTCAAAGACTTTGTCATATTCAACGTCAATATACAGAATCCCTTCTATTCCGTATCTGTCAAGAAGCACCAGCTTGCTGACTGAAAAAACGCTGTTGTTTTCCTTATCAACATACCAGTGGTTGTCATTGTCCGAAAGCGCTTCCTTATACCAGTATTTGTCCGCTATCTCAGATATGGGCGCAAGCGTGGAGCCATGCTTTACGGTGTCCTTGTCAACATATATTGTCACTCTGTCCACCTCATCGTGAAAATACATAAGCGATGAAAGCAGCGGGTCAATCACCATCACGAACCGGTCATACATATTGTATATGGATTCATAATCGTAATTGAGCGTCTGGGATATTGTCTGGTTGAAAGATATGTAGCTGGCAAGATTGTTGTATATTTTGATTTCGCTGTCAAGCGACGCCGTAGCCTGATACAGATATGAATTAATATTCTCGGTGGCATTTTCACGGAGAATGCCTCTCATCTGAAAAAAAGACACAAAAAAAGTTACAAGCACCGGAAGAAAGCCTGCCAGACAGTAAATCAGCACAAGCTTGTATTTTAACTTCAGATTTGATATTTTTTTTAGCAGCTTTTTAATCATACTGCTCCTTCTTTGCCGTTTTCCCTGTATTTTTGAGGGCTTATTCCGTAATAATCCCTGAAACTGGAACAAAAGTAAGAAACGTTCTGATATCCGCATTTGTTGCCGATGTCAACTATTTTGAGCATAGTGTTCTCAAGCAGGTCCTTCGCCTGTTCCATTCTGTAGGCTTTTATGAATTTACTCAGGTTCTGTCCGGTTTCTTTTTTAAATACAGCGCTAAGATAGCTTGGCGCCATATACACTCTGTCGGCAAGATTATCGACGCTTATTTCTTCTCCGTAGTGCTCGTATATATACTGTTTTACCACTTCAATCTCTCTGTGCATCATCTGAGGATTAACATTAAACTCCGCCTCAAGGCGTTCGATATTCTTAAGGACGATTTCCCTTACCGTGTCAAAACTGTTAGCCTTGTAGAGCGTATCAATTTCCTCATTGAGAACCTTCTCATCAGCATTGCTGATGTTTTCATAAAAATCCTTAAGCAGATTGGAAAACAGGAATTTAATATATACCTGCGAAAAATTGGTTTTATTGCTGTATTTGGCACAAAATCTGTCAAAATGGCATCTTAGGCTTCCCGTATCTTTCATCTTGATGTCCTGACGCATCTGCTTCATCAGGGTATCGTCGTCAACCTGAATCATGGAGCCCTCGTTGCCTGACATTCCCTCATAAAATACTCTGCAGTCCTTATGGTAAAATTTATTTTCCATTATATCGTCAAGTTCGTCCACACGGCTTCCTATATCAGCCAAACCGTTTACCTGTGAAGATATGGCAATAAAGCACGGCAGACCGTACTCATTTTCAACATAACTGCTTATGCGCTCTGCCGTATCCACAAAATCAAGGTCGGCATCTTCAAAAAACAGCAGCGACTGATTCTGGTTGAGGTTAAGGTATCTTGTAATCTGCGGTTCGATTTTATAAAGCTTCTCTTTAAGGTCGGCGCCTCTTTTACCGAAAAAATCCTCATCAAATTCCATAAGCATTATGCGGGCAAATTTTTCTAAAAATTCAGTCGAAACCACGCCCTCGCTGTATTTTATAATCTCTGACGGTTCGTTTTTATTGGCAGCCATATAAAGCATATGCTCACACATATACTCAATGCTTTTGGACATGATATCGTCCTCAAGCCTGGATTCTTCCAAATCATTTATCACTTTATGAAGTGTGTTTTCGAACTCATTGGGGTCGACACGCTTTTATATGTAATCTGAAACACCCAGCCTTACCGCCTGTCTTGCATAATCAAACTCACTGCATCCGCTGAATATGACATACTTTATGCTGCGGTTCAGTTTAACTACATTCTCTATAAGCTCTATGCCGTCCATAAAAGGCATTTTCACATCGGTAAGCAATATATCAATGTCATTGTTATTTATGTACTCAAGAGCATCACGCCCGTTGGCGGCTTCGGTTATCTCACATTCAATTCCGGTTTTCCCAAGAAGCATCTTAATGCCGTTTCTTTCTATTCTTTCATCATCAACAATAAGTATCTTATACACTATATAATCCCTCCCGGCTTAAAACAGCCGCACCGCCGTAGCAGTTTCCCGCCGGACAACGGCATCGGACGGTCAGCAGTTTTATACTGTATATAGCCGAAGCGCTCTGCGCTCCGGCTATAACGTGTGTAAAGCCGCGGCTTTACACCGATTCGTAAAATTTAGAGTTTCCAGATATCCTTATTATACTGTTCAATAGTTCTGTCCGATGAGAAAAAGCCCGCTTTAGAAATGTTTATGAGCATTTTTCTGGCCCATGCTTTTCTGTCTTCATAATCGGCAAGGGCAATCTCCTTAACTCTGATATAATCTTTTATATCTAGCAGAGTCATAAACCAGTCCTTCTTAATAAGCTCTGCGTGAAGCCTTAACAAAGTTTCTGCATCACCCGCCTTCATAACAGGGGCGCTTATTATGAAGTCAACAAGCTTCTTGATTTCCGCATCATTGACATAATAGCTTATTGCAGAATAATCGCCCTTTGCATAATGCCCGATTACCTGTTCGCTGCTCTCGCCGAAGAAATAGATATTGTCTTCTCCCACAAGCTCTCCGATTTCAACGTT
>CALWMX010000090.1 GCA_944382105.1 uncultured Butyrivibrio sp. | reverse complement strand
ACAAGAAACACATACCATTTGCCCAAACTATCTTGCCGTACTCCACCCGCACGGCGAAAAGCTTCAGCTACACCATGTTTTAAAAGGAACCGACCTTGCAGACGAGTACGCGTCCGGGAAATTTGAGATTTTATCCGCGGAAGAATATATGTCTGCAATAGTGGATATGATTGAACTTCTCCCGGAGGATATGGTAATTTACAGAATCACTGGGGACGGGCCAAGAAAGCTTTTAATTGCTCCGATGTGGAGCACGGATAAGAAAAAAATTCTGAATTCAGTCAGCAGGGAATTCAGATTGAGAAATACATATCAGGGAAAGAGGTATCGTAATGGCTGTTGAATCAATAACATTATACAAACTGATAATTTTATATATGCTGGACAGGGTTGATTTTCCATTATCAAATAACACCATTTCGGGATTTATTCTTGAAACAGGATATACGGATTTTGCAACAATCCAGCAGGTTCTTGGCATAATTCAGGATGACGGCCTTATCAATGTTGAAAGCAGCCGCAGCAATACCTGCTACACCCTCACCGAAAGCGGGCGCGAAATGCTTGAGTATTTCGGCGGCAAAATATCGGATGAAATCAAAAAAGAGGTAAATGACTATCTGACCAGAAACAGATATGAGCTTAAACAGGCCGCCAACGTAATTTCCGAATACTACCGCACCACTTCCGGAGATTATTCCGTACACTGCTGTATCAAGGAAAACAATTCAAGCATAATCGACCTTACGCTCTCCGTTCCCGATGAAGAGGTCGCCGACGTAATGTGCGGTAACTGGAAAGAGAAAAGTCAGGAAATATACGAATTTGTAATGAAGAACATGATTACATAACGGTTTTATCAATAACCTCCCAGAGATTGTCAAGTCCTTGCTTTGTCTGTGAAGAAAATGGAATTATCACACCTCCGGACGGCATTCCCAGACCCTCACGGACTGTTTTTACCTGCTTCTGAATCTGGCTCCGGTTGATTTTGTCAAGTTTGGTTGCAATTATTATGGGCGTATAGCCCTGATATTCTATCCACTCATACATAAGCCTGTCGTTTTCGGAGGGCTTATGTCGTATATCTATCAGCAAAAAAACCTGTCTGAGCTGCCTGGAAGTCTTAAGGTAGCGCTCAATCATTTTCCCCCACTTCTGCCTTGTCTCAATGGAGGTCTTTGCGTAACCGTAACCCGGCAAATCCACACAGTAGAACACATCGTTTATATTATAGAAATTAATTGTCTGAGTCTTACCGGGCTGCGACGAGGTTTTGGCATAGGATTTGCGATTCATCAGGGCATTGATAAGCGAGGATTTGCCTACGTTTGATTTGCCTGCGAAAGCAATCTCCGGAAGTTTGTTTTCCGGAAGACTGCTTGTAATACCGCATACCGTCTCAAGATTTACTTTTTTTATTACCATATCCGGTTTCCTCCTGACAAAGCGCATGCTTTACCACATCATCCATTGTCCTGACGTATTGAATCTTAAGTCCGTCAAGTATTTCCGCGTCAATTTCGGCAAGATCCTTCTTGTTTTTGACCGGAATAAGAACTTCCCTGATACCTATATTGGAAGCGGCCAGAAGCTTTTCCTTAAGCCCGCCTATAGGGAGCACCTGCCCGTGAAGCGTTATCTCTCCGGTCATTGCAACATCACAGCGTACTTTTCTTCCCGTAAGAGCAGAAAGCATTGCAAGAGTTATTGTGATGCCTGCCGACGGGCCGTCCTTCGGAACCGCTCCCTCCGGCACATGGAGATGAATGTCGTTTTCCCGGAAAACGTCCGGACTTATTCCGTATTCATCAGCCACCGAACGTATATACCCAAGAGCAACCCTTGCTGATTCTTTCATAACGTCGCCAAGCTTGCCGGTAAGCGTAAGTTCACCTTTTCCGGCCATCAAAACGGCTTCGGCGTCAAGTGTTGTTCCTCCTACGCTGGTCCATGCAAGACCTTTGACAACCCCTACCATATCCTGGCGTGCCATTTCCTCGCTGTCATACTTAGGATTACCCAGATACCGGGTAAGGTTTCTTACGGTAACCCTGTGGGTGTCTTTTTTGCCGCTCACAATAAGCATTGCAGCCTTGCGGCAAACGGCTCCAATCTGACGCTCAAGCTCACGCACTCCGGCTTCTCTTGTGTAATTTTCTATTATTTTACGGATTGCATCATCCGTAAATGAAAGCTGTCTGCGTGTGAGTCCGTTTTTGTCAAGCTGTTTGCCCACAAGATGTTCCTTGGCAATATGGAATTTTTCCACCGAAGTATAACTGTTAAGCTCCACAATTTCCATTCTGTCAAGCAGCGGCTTAGGTATTGTACCCGTATCGTTTGCCGTTGCAATAAAAAACACTTCGGACAAATCAACCGGAACTTCTATGTAATGGTCGCGGAATGCGGAATTCTGTTCGCTGTCAAGTATTTCAAGAAGCGCCGATGCGGTGTCTCCTCTTGAGTCGGTTCCTACCTTATCTATCTCGTCAAGAAGCATAAGAGGATTGCCCGTTCCCGCCTGCCTTAAACCATCAATTATTCTTCCCGGCATTGCTCCCACATAGGTTTTTCTGTGTCCTCTTATCTCAGCCTCGTCCCTGACGCCGCCCAGACAAACGCGGACATATTTTCGGTTAAGCGCTCTTGCAATTGAAGAGGCAATCGACGTTTTGCCGGTTCCCGGAGGCCCCACAAGACAGATAATAGGGCTTTCGCCCTTTCCGTTAAGGGCACGCACGGCCAGAAATTCTATTATCCTGTCCTTTACTTTGGAAAGTCCGTAATGGTCATTATCAAGTACGGCTCTGGCATTGTTTATATCATTGTTATCCCGGGAAAAATTATTCCAAGGCAGTTCCAGCATTGTCTCGATATATGTTCTTGAAACCGAGGCTTCCGATGAATTTCCCGAAAGTGAAGCATACCTGTTAATTTCCCGGCGCAGTTTATTTTTAACCTTATCGGATGCGTTCAGTTCCTCGGTACGGCGCTTAAATTCATCCGCTTCTTCTTCGTAATCATCTTCTCCAAGCTCCTGACGTATCGCCTGAATCTGCTCTCTGAGCACGTATTCTTTTTGATTCCTGTCAATTCTTACCCTGACATCATCGGATAGTTTTTTCTTTATATCTACAATCTCGATTTCATTGCACACAATATCACAGGCTTCATCGAAGCGGAGAAGAATATCATCGGTTTCGAGTATTTTCTGCCTCTCCTCAAAATCTGTGGTGCATTCCACAACAGAGGTATATATAATCTCATCAAGGCTGTTTATGGCGCTTATTCTGGACACATTGTCTCCCTGATTACGTCCCGTCTCCATATAATAGCGTTTCATCATCTCTCTGAGCAGGCTTATTCTGGCATCGCGCTCCGCATCCGGAAGCATTGACTCCTCGTCTTCGGCAGGGCAGACTTCTCCCTCAAGGTATTCTTCCATATAGGTAAAATCGATGAATTTCGCCCTCTCAAGACCTTTTACAAGCACACGGACAAGACCTCCCGGCAGCTTCACAATCTGTTTTATCTCACAGATTGTTCCTGTATCGACCACATCCTTCCTTTCGGGATTGATGATATCAGCCGATTTTTGCGCCACAAGGAAGATTTTCTGCCCGTTTTTCATGGCATACTCAACGCTTTTTATGGATTTTTTTCTGCTTACATCAAAATGAATGACCATATATGGCAGTATGGTCATTCCTCTCAGTGCAATGATAGGTAAGTTCACCTTTACATCATTCATGCGCTTTCTCCGTTATTTTTCTCGATGGTGTGCGTAATCTTTTCCGCAACGGGAAGTTCCGTAACCCTGTATTCAAGCTCCGGCGCCGTTCCTTCCGTCACCGTTTTCTCTGTAATAATGCACTTGGCAATTGTGTCGTCTGAAGGTATGCGGTACATAACATCCATCATGGCTTTTTCCATTATGGAACGCAGACCTCTTGCTCCTGTCTTGCGCTCGAAGCTCTTTTTGGCAATTGCCCTGACCGCCTCATCGGTTACCTGAAGTTCGACCTCATCATATTCAAAAAGCTTTTTGTACTGCTTAACAAGTGCGTTTTTCGGTTTTGTTAAAATATTAACAAGCGCCTCCTCATCGAGCATATTAAGTGCAACCGTCACCGGCACACGTCCGACAAATTCGGGAATCAGTCCGAATTTGACAAAATCCTGCGGCAGCGCCTTGGCAAAAAGCTCGCCGATATTCTGCTCCTCGTGTTCTTTAATCTCTGCGTTAAAACCGATTGCTTTCTGGTCCATACGCGACTCGATTATCTTCTCAAGTCCGTCAAAAGCACCCCCGCAGATAAAAAGAATGTTGGTAGTGTCAATCGGAATAAGTTCCTGCTGCGGATGCTTTCTTCCTCCCTGAGGCGGAACCGACGCGACCGTTCCCTCAAGAATTTTCAGAAGGGCCTGCTGAACGCCTTCTCCGGATACATCTCTTGTAATGGACACATTCTCGGATTTGCGGGTAATCTTGTCGATTTCATCTATATATACAATACCTTTTTCAGCCTTTTCCACGTCATAATCGGCAGCCTGTATCAGCTTTAAAAGGATATTCTCCACATCCTCTCCCACATATCCAGCCTCCGTGAGCGTGGTTGCATCTGCAATGGCAAACGGAACATTGAGTATCTTAGCCAGAGTCTGTGCAAGATATGTCTTGCCGGAGCCTGTAGGCCCAAGCATGAGAATGTTGCTCTTTTGAAGCTCCACATCATCCTCTGCGACCTTATCATTGCTTATAATCCTTTTATAATGATTGTATACCGAAACGGATAAAACCTTTTTTGCTTCATCCTGCCCTACCACATACTCGTCAAGATGTTCTTTAATCTGCATGGGCTTGAGAAGGTTAATTCCGTAATTATCTTCCGAATAATCTGCCGTCCGTTCATCATCATACTCTTCCGCCATAATCTCATTGCAGATGTCTATGCATTCGTCACAGATATACACCCCTCCGGGACCTGCAATGAGCTTCCTGACTTGCTGCTGGTTCTTTCCGCAAAAAGAGCATGCAAACAGTTCGTCATCTTTTTTTCCTGCCACTATAATACCTCCTGTATTCCGGCAATTTCCCTGTCAATACCGCCGGATGCACTTCTTAAAACTTACAGCCCCCGAAATTACCGATTCCGGGGGCCGGATATATTACGCTCTTTTTTCCACAACACTGTCAATAAGCCCGTATTCAACGGCCTCATACGCCGACATATAATTGTCCCTGTCCGTGTCTCGCTCAATAACATCAAGCGGTTTGCCTGTATTTTCCGCAAGAATTCTGTTGAGTTTATCTTTGGTCTTAAGGATGTGGTCCGCAACAATCTTCATATCGGATGCCTGACCCTTTGAGCCGCCGCTTGGCTGGTGAATCATTATTTCCGAATTAGGAAGCGCATAACGCTTTCCTTTTGCGCCTCCGGCAAGAAGAAACGCTCCCATGCTGGCCGCCATGCCTATGCAGGTTGTGGACACGTCGCACTTGATGTACTGCATTGTGTCATATATTGCCATGCCTGCCGTTACCGAACCGCCCGGGCTGTTGATATACAGATGAATATCCTTACCCGGATCCTCGGACTCAAGGAAAAGCAGCTGTGCAACGACTATACTGGCCGAAGCGTCATTAACCTCTTCTCCGAGAAAAATAATTCTGTCTTTAAGAAGTCTTGAATAGATATCGTAGGAACGTTCTCCCCTGCTTGTCTGTTCAACGACATAAGGCACTAAACTCATAAAAACACCTCCTTATAATGCGGCCGTAAACGCCGTGCGTCCGCGGCTGCTTAAACCTGAACTTAATTTATTGTGCGTCAGCTTTTGGAGCCGCCTTTTCCACTGCTTTGTCGGCAATAAGCTCTGCCGCTTTCTGTATTGCAAGGTCGGACCTGATTTGCTCTTCCTCTGCCTCTCCCAGCATTTCCTTAACCTTATCTGTCTCCATTTTATACATTTCTGCCATTCTCTCGATTTCGGCCTGATAATCCTCATCCGAAACCTTGATATCCTCGGCCTTGACAAGCGCCTCAAGAACAAGGCTGTTTTTAATTCTGGTTTCCGCTTCCGGCTTTAAGCTGTCCATAAACTGCTGCGGGTTGGCTCCCATATACTGGATATACTGGTCAATGGAAAGCCCCTGCATCTGAAGCCTCTGTGCGAAATCGTTAACCATATTATTGACCTGAAGCTTAATCATGCCCTCAGGAATCTCCATTGAAGCGTTTTCCACAGCCTTGGCAACCGCCCTTGACTGTCTTTCCTTTTTGGCATCTTCTTTCTTTTTGTCAGTAAGGTTTTTCTTGATATCTGCTTTATAATCGGCAAGCGTTTCAAATTCGGAAACATCCTTTGCAAAATCGTCGTCAAGCTTAGGAAGCTCCTTTACCTTTATTTCCTTAACGGTTACTTTAAAAAGCGCCGGCTTTCCCGCAAGGTTTGCCGCCTGATAATTCTCAGGGAATGTTACATTGACTTCTACCTCTTTGTCAATCTTGGCTCCGATGAGCTGCTCTTCAAAATTATCGATGAATGAATGCGAACCGATTGTAAGAGGGTAATCAGTTCCCTTGCCGCCTTCAAAGGCCTCTCCGTCAACAAATCCTTCAAAATCAATTATTACCTGGTCTTTATCTTTAACTGCCCTGTTGGTTACGCTTACCAGTCTGGAATTCTGTTCTCTTACTTTCTCAAGCTCCGCCTTAACGTCATCAGCCGTAACCTTGGTATCAACCTTTTCGATTTCAACTCCCAGATACTCTCCAAGCGTTACTTCCGGCTTAAGAGCCACTTCTGCCGTAAATATAAAGCTCTTGCCCTTCTCAATCTGTGTCACGTCAATTTCAGGCTGCGAAACTATATCCAGCTTGCTTTCCTCAGCCGCCTTGGCATATTCATCCGGAATAAGAATATTGGCTGCATCTTCATAGAATACTCCGGCTCCGTATACCTTCTCGATTATTGTGCGGGGTACTTTGCCTTTTCTGAAACCGTTAACTGCGAACTTGTTTTTATTTTTCTCGTATGCTTTACGGAGAGCCTCTTCAAAATCCTCCGCAGCAACCTCGATAGTAAGTTTTGCCATGTTTTTCTCTAAATTTTCTACTGTAAAACTCATTTTAAAAATTTCCTCCTTGCGATGAAAAACCGTGATTTATATATTTGTGTCCGCCGAAGATGTACAGCGCAAATCAGACAGACACCCCATTAACGGTCATACAGCGCATATTATAGCACATAGGAAAAGGAAATGTCAACCAATTGTAAAGTTTTCAAAATCCTTGCGCATTCCCACCCGTTATAGTAGAATTACAATAATATAATCAGCTTTTAAAGGGGATATCACCATGTCATTGATTGAAGTTTCCAAAATAACGAAAAACTACGGCAAAAAACAGGTTCTCAGAGACATTACCTTTTCCGCCGAAGCCGGCGAATGCATAGGAATCGTCGGAGCCAACGGCTGCGGCAAATCCACGCTTCTCAAAATCCTTTCCGGGGCGCATAAGCCGGATGGAGGAAGCATTTCATATAACAATGAAAATCCTCTGGCCCGCAGCTCGGTTTTCTCCAGATACGTGGGATACGTGCCGCAGGAGAATCCTCTGTTCGATAATCTGACGGTTCTGGATAACCTTCGATTATGGTACTGCGACAGCAGCCACAATCTCAAAGATGATATCAGAAACGGGATTATAGCAGAGTTCGGAATTGACAGATATCTCAAATCCATTGTCCGAACGCTTTCCGGAGGCATGAAAAAACGGCTGAGCATCGCCTGTTCAATAGCCAAAAATCCCGAAATTCTTATTCTTGACGAGCCCGGAGCATCCCTTGATATCGTCTGTAAGGAGGATATCAAACGTTATATGAAGAAATATGTTGCGGACGGCGGCTCAATAATTATTGCCAGCCATGAGGAGAGCGAGCTTTCGGTGTGCAGCAGAATGTTTCTTATGGACAACGGAATTCTTATAAATCTGGCGCCCGGCACCGCACTATCCTCTCTCATGGGAAGAATAGCCGGAAAGGACGACAATAATGATTAAAAAACATCTTCTTTTTGCTTTTTTTCAAATAAAATCAACCTTCCGTGCGGTTCCGAGACTGATTTTGTGCACTGCTGTATTCGCGGCTGCCGTAATTGTCATAGGCCTTTGCGGCAATGAACTCCTTTCCGACAGTCAGGACAGGACGGTAAATATTAACGTTGCCGCCGTTATACCTGAAGGAGATACAAGCGTTGCCCTGGGTTTTCAGGTCATCTCAAGCATGGACAGTCTGAAATCCATGTGCCGTTTTATCGCCATGGACCATGACGAAGCCATTTCAGCCCTGCGGGACGGTAAAATTTCGGCTATTATCGAAATTCCCGAAAATTTTGTGGACGATTTAATGTACGGCAAAAATACGCCCGCTACGATAACAATCCCCGAAAACGCAGGTATGGAAACTCTTATTTTCCGTTCCATGATAAGCGCCGGAGCCAAATCGCTTGCCTCATCCGAATCCGGTATATATGCCGTCAGTGATTTGCTTGAATATTACGGTTATCATGATTATGTAACGGCATCACAGGATGAGCTTTACGACTTTTACATGAAATACGCTTTTAACAGAATGTATTTTTATGACGGGGAAACAGTGTCCGCCACCGGACAGACATCATCCGCAGGCTACTACATATGTTCCGGAATAATACTGCTGCTGCTGTTGTGCTCCATGGTTACAATCGACCGTTTTTCCAACAGACCGCCCGCTGTTATGGAATCCCTTAAAACAGGAGGCATATCCAAAACATATGTACGCTTATGCGAATATATCGGGGTTGTTTTGATGTTTTTCGTTCTTTTTACCGCAATCCTGATTATCTGCTCGCACACCGCCGCCTCAGAATACATTACTTTAAACGCCGGTGTAATATTGTCTCTTTTGCTGGTAACGGCATCGGTAATCGCTTTTGTGATGTTTTTATGCTGTATAGGAGACTGCGGGCTGGTAAGCACCATGCTTGTTTTTCTTACAGGCGCGTTCATGCTGTATGCAGGGGGACGGATTGTACCGGGTTCATACCTACCGGAAATCATCGAAAAGACGGGAAATGTTCTTCCTGCCAAAAGCTGGTGTACCCTCATCGAATCCGCTTTTTACCGGACTCCCGACATTAATGCCGCACTGATTTGCGCAGCTTACGCCGTATTATTTCTGGGCGCCGGCATACTGGTAACCGTCATAAAAGGGAGGGACCGCTGATGAAAAAGTTTATAACATGGACCGGAATTATAAGCAAACATCTTCTCAAAAACCCGCTTCTTCTGACTCTTATGCTGCTCATCCCGATAATCTGCCTTATTGCAGGCGCAAACAAATCTGAGTCAGACGAACCTGCATATAAAGTGGGCGTCTATACGGACGGAAATGACGAGACTTCAAAAGAGCTTGCAGACAGACTTTATAATTACAAGGGTTCGTATATATTCGTCGAATATAATGATTTGGACAGGATGTACAGGGACGTAAAAAACACCACGCTCGTCAGCGGTTATATTCTGCCGGACGATTTAACCTCCAGAACTGCCGATTTGGACTGCCGCGGAAGCATCAAGGTAATATCCCAGCCGTCCAGCTCAATACAGGGTTCAATCAATGAAATTGTATACTCGGAGCTTATTGCGGTTCAGGGGAAATCTATAATAACCAGCCACATTAACTCACTGGGTATTTTTGACGAAAATGACACGGAACACATCGACAGACTTTTGGCTTACTATGAAGAGTACCTCAACAGTGATGTAACTTTCCACCTGATTTACAATACATACGGCATTGACGGACTTAAGGAAAGTGATGATGCCATCGGTACAATCGCATTCCCGGTCAGAGGCATTCTTGCCGTGCTGATATTTCTGGCAGGACTTTTCGGGGCAATCACCTACATGCGTGACTGTGAAAAGGGCGTGTTTTCACCTGTCGGGGCAGGATACCGACGTCTGTGCGCGGTATTGTACGCAGCAATACCGGCTGCGGCATTCGGCATCGTATCGCTTATATCGCTTGCGCTTCTCGGACAGTTTTACGGTATCCTGTCCGAATTGCTGTCAATGCTCATGCTGATTGCCCTTACCGCATTTTTTGCGGTCATCATGATTAAAATTACAAGAACAAGCAAAATTTTTACGTCATGTCTGCCCGTACTGCTGTTGGGATGCCTTATTTTCTGTCCTGTATTCATCAACGCCGGAAACTATATTCCGGCTGCAAGATTTGTAGAAAAGCTTTTTGTACCTTACTATTATCTTGAATTGTTTATGTAGGGAAAATCCGCTGCAAGCAAGGTTATTCACCCCGCTTACGGCGGATTTTCTTTTTTACACGGTCAGTTATGATTTTCAAGCTTTCATGAATATCACAGCTATGCCGTGATTTCGGAAGAAACCTTCAAAAAGTATTTCTACTCTTTTAAATGCTGCTCAAAATTATGAGTTAGATGACATCTGTTCTTCCTGTTTCTTGATCATTTTACGAACCATTTCGCCGCCGATTGATCCGGCCTGACGAGATGTCAAGTCACCGTTGTAACCCTCTTTTAAAGGTACACCGAGCTCAGAAGCAACTTCCATCTTAAATCTGTTCATTGCACCCTTTGCTTCAGGAACGCTCATTCTGTTGCTGGAATTTGAATTACTTGCCATGATTGTTCACCTCCATGCGTGTTTCTTGTTTTTAAGCTTTTATTTTTTATAAGCTTTCTTATTCAACAGCTGTTTGCTGTTGTGGTATTATTATGTGCACGGAAGTTTTTATTATTATGGTAATTAATTCAAAAAAATTTTTATACTGTCACTGATTTGATTTTCACTGTCAGTATTTTCTCCATCCAATTCCCCTTTACGCATGACAACATTTATATATTCACAATCCTCCGGCAGCTCTGTCATCTCCGATATCTCTCCGTCTGAAAGCATATAACAGCGCAGCCCAATCTGTGAACCGTTCCCCTCTGTTATTCCAGTAAAAATATATTCTCTGCCGACATTATCTGTTCCGGTAAAATAATATAGACCGTCATTATATTTCTCGTCGGCAGCAAAGCATAAAACATACTCTGTTTCCGTATGTTTCAACTGTAATTCCGTAATAATACCGCCATCCGTCGTCTTGAAGGAAATTCCCTCGGAATCGGACACGGCATCTTTACATACCACATCATTCAAAGAAATTGAAATCTGAGCAATGTCCTCTATTTCCCCGGTCTGTGTCCGGCATACATCTGCATTAATCTCAACCAGATTATTTTTATCAGGAATTGCATCTCCATAGTTAATATAAAAGGTCTGCTGTATTTTAGTATTATCGCTGTTAAACGTTTTGCCTGATGCGGAATAGTCCGCATCCATAGGCATACCGTTAATAATACATTGCGGAAATATATCCATATCATTTGCTTCTTTTCCATCATCATAATAATATGTCATAACTACCGACATTTGCATATCAGACAGACTTATATTATTGACTTCAACATTCACTCCATTATCATGAGCCTCTGCTAAAATTTCCGTTATAAACTCTTTTGCATTGCTCCCTGTTTCACCGGCGGAGCGATTGCCGCATGCCCCCGTAAAAAAACTTATTAATATAAAAACAATGGCCATTGTTTTATGTAAATGTCCCATAATGCCTCCTTTATACCCAATTATTCAATATTAAAAAAACAGTAGCTTAATTGAATAACTAACGCCCTCAATTTATTTTTATTATAACTATAACCTTACCTTATGTCAATGTTATAAAAATTTTATGTGCAGGCTTGGCAGATAAAAACAGGGCGTCAATTACTCTCTAAAGTAATCGGCCCCCTGTTTCATTAAAAACCCGTCTGAAAACGCCGGTAATAATTTATTGCCAATATTTAATCGATTTATTTAATATTGTATTTTATTTTTGACCGTATCTGCGGTTGCCTTGTCCGTCAGCATTTCAAGCAGCGCAAGTCCAATATCCACCGTTTTGCCCATTCCTTTGCCGGTAACGATTCTGCCGTCTTTTACAACGCCCTCTCCGACTGCATTAGCGCCGTACAAATCATTCTCATAGCCCGGAAAGCAGGTGGCATTTTTTCCCTGAAGAAGATTGTGATGCCCTAATATGCTCGGAGCCGCGCAGATTGCTCCGAGGATTTTGCCCTCGGCGGCATATTGGTCGATGAGTTTTGAAAGCCCTTCATGCGCTTCCAGATTGGTCGTACCCGGAAGCCCTCCCGGTAAAAACAGCGCATCCCCGTCGCCAAAATCCGTTTCATCAAAAAGAGCATCGGCAATTACCGGAATCCTGTGGGATGAAATTACCGTCCTGTCGGATTTGATTGACACGGTGCATACGTCAACTCCGCCCCTTCTCAGTATATCAACTACTCCCAGCGCTTCAACCGTCTCAAATCCATCCGCTATAAATGCATATAATTTCATAAATTTTATCCTTTCTGTGGTTATTTTTGTTCTTATGTGATATTTTATCCTTATAGGAGTGATTATTCAATGGAAATCGAGAGAAAATTTTTAATCAAAAAAATACCTTTTGAGCTCACGGGCTTCAAGCGCAGAAAAATACAGCAGGCTTACCTGTGTACCGAGCCTACAGTCCGGGTGCGCCGCGATAACGACGATTATTATCTTACCTATAAATCAAAAGGGTTTATTGTACGTGAAGAATATAATCTTCCTCTTACTGCCTCTTCATATGCCCACCTGCTTGCCAAAGCCGACGGAATCGTCATTACCAAGACCCGCTATGAGATTCCTGAAAAGGACGGGCTTACGATTGAGCTTGATATTTTTGAGGGAAGGTATGAAGGACTTATTCTGGCTGAGGTTGAATTCGATACGGAAAATGCAGCTCTTTCCTATACACCGCCGGAATGGTTCGGAGAAGATGTGAGCGAACGCAGGGAATACTGCAACAGCTATCTTGCGCTAGGTTAGAATCCCATCCATACAAGGTTGCTTTCGTCTGTAAGCTCGTTGTATGAGAACGCCATGTCCTCGTAAGGCATGGCATGGTACGGGTCTCCTTCTACTTCGATATCGAAATTTACTTTGGTGGTCCATTCATAGATTTCATTATCTTCGGAAATAACCATGTGAAATTCAATTGTCCCATTATGTCCAAGCATATATATAAATTTTGTGTCAGGCTGATTTATAATATCGTCCTGTGCACAGGGCAGTAATCCGTCAGAAAGATATAACGATACTCTGCCGTCCTTATACAGACTTACATCAGCCCTGCATACGGCGCTCATATCTTCGGAAAACACAGGAACAGTAAAAAATTCTGTTCCTGTGTTTTCTTCCCTGAGTTTCGGGTCTAAAATAAATTTGTATATTGCTTTTTGGGAAACATAGACGCCTTTACCTGCAAGAAACGGATTAAGCTCCTGACGTTCATTGGTATCGGCCATTAATAATTCTTCTGCTATCATGTCGCAGACTTTTTGACGGCATGCTCTGTAGGTATCTTCAAAATAAAAATCTTCAGACAGGATGTTTTTCTCAGACACCACATTGTAATTTGTCGAATCCGTCGTTTCTGCCTCCGTAACCTGTATGTACACCGGTGTCCTTGTGTCGCCCGCGCAGCCCGCAAATATTGCGGCGGCAGCAAAAATAATCAAAATGACAGATTTTAATTTCATTATTTATACTCCCCTTTGGTTTAAATACATTTACTATTTATACGATAATGCAGAATTTAATGTATAAACAATTCCGTCTTCTGTTATTCTAAAAGAGCCTGTAGAATCATATTCAATGTTTCTCTTATCTATTCCATTAGAATCCCAAATCATAAGAATTTTTTCTTTATTTCTATCTATACCATACCCATATAAAGTTACTGCATGATTTCCATATGAGGAACTGACTAACTGTAATATTAACGGATAACCTGCATCTATGTTTTTTGTAATATTTTCCCAATATAAATATCTTGATGATCTAATAAAATTATATTTTACATCATAGCAGCTAAGAGCATCCTGAATATCTAATATTGTTCCACCGTCATTATATCCTTTTCCTAATCTGTTACAAACTTCATATCCCGTAACACCTTTATATTTAAGAGTATTTATTACAGTTGCTGCCGCTGCCGCCCAACACATCCTTAAGTTATATTGGAATTGTTTATTATACAACTTAACCTCATTTCCCATTTTAGTTGTAATATCCACAAAATCATTTTCAACATCTATATAAGGAACAAAATTTTCAATCTTAGTTATTACTATTTGTTTTTTTATATTAAAAGCGCTATTATAAAATTTTTTTTCTTCTGGTGATAATTTTATAAGGTCAATATTACTTAATTCTTCTGTATATCTACCTACTTCCGTTTCTATATGTAACATGCCGTTAATCAAATAAAATATCACATCAGTATTATGGTAATCTATGTCATTTAAAGCACTCACCATATTATTACTGATTTCATATGTGTATCCACCAAGAACTCCTATTATGCTAACCACACAAACGATTTCATTACCATCTGATATTGGATAATAATAAACTTCATCTTGGATTTTTTGAAAATTATATACAATATATGGCCTTTCAAAAGAAATTTTATTCGCCGAAATCATAATATTATCATTTCTGCAATAATTTACGATATTTTCACTAAACTCATTATAATTAATTTCTATATAATCGTACACTTCATTGGGAATGACATCACCTATGCTATAAATGTCATGCGATATAGCAAATACTTTGCAATATGATATATTTATTATTATTCCTGATGTCAATAAAATTATTAATAATTTCTTCATTATTTATACTCCCCTGCGGTCAAAATCATTTGTTCAGTTTACTTTCCCTTATAATGATATCGTGTCTCTTAGGGCCGTTAGAAACCATAGTGATAGGTACTCCGATTTCTTCCTCTATAGCC
>CALWMX010000089.1 GCA_944382105.1 uncultured Butyrivibrio sp. | reverse complement strand
CCGCACGGTATGATATGTACAGGCATCGTGAGCATCAGAAAGAGCATGAAGCCAACAAAAAAATCACCATAAAAAACGAACCTCATGAAAAGGTCGAGCTTACAAGAGCAGCCAAAAAAGTTTACGGCGTCACCTTTGATACCGAAATTAAAGATACCGCTCCGCCTGAGGAAGTGCACGAAATCAAGCCTTCCGGGCGTGCTAAAAAGAACGTCAAGGATAAGGAACCAGTATTTCATTTTGAACCTGCTGCTTCTCGGCAGGCTGAAGCTGAAGACGATAATATATTGGATTTTGAGGCCGCCCATTATACTGAGGAGCAAAGCAGTCCTTTCGATGTATTTGAAGGGGAAGAGGAGTATATCCCTTTTGAAGCAGAGGCTGAAAACGATACGGACGACAATGCTCAGGATGAATATGTACGGGCCGAAACGGAATATTCCAAACAGGCTTTTGCAGATGAACCCAAAGAAAATCATCCTTATGAAACGCAGACCCGCCAAGACGCAGGAGTATATGAAGAGGTTAAGGCTGACCATGTGAAATCATCACAGAAAAACACATCCGGCTCGTCAGCTACGGAAAATATTGCCGTTCCAAAACCGGCAGCAAAACGCCGTAAATATGTTTTTCCTCCGTTGAATCTTTTAAAGAGATCCGTCGGCAAACGCTCCGGAACCGACAGCGCGGAACTGAAAAATACCGCCATGAAGCTGCAGCAGACGCTTGCCAATTTCGGAGTGAAAGTCACCGTTACGGACGTAAGCTGCGGCCCGGCTGTTACCAGATATGAGATACAGCCTGAACAGGGTGTCAAGGTAAGCAAGATTGTGTCGCTGGCGGATGATATCAAGCTTAATCTTGCTGCGGCAGACATAAGAATAGAAGCCCCGATACCGGGCAAGGCTGCTGTGGGAATAGAAGTCCCCAACAAGGAAAATTCGGTGGTTATGCTGGGAGACCTTATAGCAAGCGCGGAATTTAAGAAACATCCGTCCGCCATAGCCTTTGCCGCTGGAAAGGATATCGGAGGCAAGACGGTGCTTGCAGACATAGCAAAGATGCCGCATCTTCTTATTGCCGGCGCAACGGGCTCCGGTAAATCCGTCTGCATAAACACAATTATAATGAGTATTATCTACAAGGCCCATCCTGATGATGTAAAGCTCATTATGGTTGACCCGAAAGTGGTTGAACTGAGCGTATATAACGGCATACCTCATCTTATGATACCGGTAGTTACCGACCCTAAGAAAGCGGCCGGGGCTTTAAACTGGGCTGTTGCCGAGATGAGCGACAGATACCAGAAGTTTGCGCAGTACGGTGTCAGGGATATTAAAGGTTACAATGAGAAAGTTGAGAGTATTGAAAACGTTGACGACGAAAACAAGCCCGTAAAGCTTCCTCAGATAGTTATTATCGTAGACGAGCTTGCGGATCTTATGATGGTGTCATCCAATGAAGTCGAGGATGCAATCGTGCGTCTGGCGCAGCTTGCAAGAGCGGCCGGAATACATCTTGTGATTGCTACCCAAAGGCCAAGCGTTAATGTAATCACGGGACTTATCAAAGCAAATGTGCCGTCGCGCATCGCTTTTTCCGTATCCTCCGGTGTGGATTCAAGAACCATAATAGATATGAACGGAGCGGAAAAACTGCTTGGCAAGGGGGATATGCTTTTTTATCCTCAGGGATACCAGAAACCTGCCAGGGTACAGGGAGCGTTTGTGTCCGACGAGGAAGTCTCGGCAGTAGTGGAATTCCTCAAAGAGCACGGCGATGCCGTGGAGTACAATGAAAATGTGGCAAACAGCATAAGCAATCCCGGTTTTGAAGAAAGCAAGGCCTTCGGAGGCGACAAAGACCAGTATTTTGCGGAGGCGGGCCGTTTTATAATCGAAAAAGAACGGGCGTCAATCGGAATGCTGCAGAGAGTATACAAAATTGGATTTAACAGGGCTGCAAGGATTATGGACCAGCTTTGCGAAGCGGGCGTTGTAGGACCCGAGGAGGGAACAAAGCCCCGTAAGGTTCTTATGACAATGGAAGAATTTAACAGCTACCTTAACAGTTAATTTATTTTATATGACGGCCTGATTGACAGGCGGAAAGGATATTGGAATGGTTAAATCGGATATCGAAATTGCACAGGAAGCAAAAATGGAGCATATCAAAGATGTTGCTGCCAAAATCGGTATTAAGGAGGAAGAACTGGAGTTTTACGGAAAGTATAAGGCAAAGCTTTCCGATGAGCTGGAGAGAAGAGTGGCGGACAATCCGGACGGTAAGCTTATTCTCGTTACGGCAATAAATCCTACACCTGCGGGGGAAGGAAAAACAACAGTCAGCATAGGTCTTACGCAGGCGCTTAACAGGCTTGGCAAAAAAGCGGTGGCAGCGCTCAGGGAACCGTCGCTTGGTCCGTGCTTTGGAGTGAAGGGCGGCGCAGCCGGCGGAGGATATTCGCAGGTTGTCCCAATGGAAGATTTAAATCTTCATTTTACGGGAGATTTTCATGCCATAACAAGCGCCAACAATCTGCTTGCGGCAATGCTCGACAATCATATTCATCAAGGCAATGCACTCGGCATCGACACAAGGCAGGTAATCTGGAAAAGGTGCGAAGATATGAATGACAGGGCGCTTCGCAATGTGGTGATTGGTCTTGGAAGCAAATCCGACGGTTTTGTACGGGAGGACCATTTTATAATCACGGTTGCATCGGAGATAATGGCAATTCTCTGTCTGGCAAAAGATATGTCGGACCTGAAAAAACGTCTTTCCAATATCATTGTCGCATACAATTATTCAGGCGACCCGGTAACGGCGGGAGACCTCAAGGCGACGGGAGCAATGGCCGCTCTTTTGAAGGATGCCATGAAGCCTAATATTATCCAGACCCTTGAAAACACGCCTGCAATAATTCACGGCGGTCCGTTTGCAAATATAGCTCACGGCTGCAACAGTGTGCGGGCCACCAAAATCGCTCTTAAGCTCGCCGATTATGTAGTTACGGAGGCCGGCTTTGGTGCGGACCTGGGCGCCGAAAAATTTCTTGATATAAAGTGCCGCATGGCGGGCCTTGTACCGGATACAATCGTTATAGTGGCAACCGTGAGGGCGCTTAAATACAACGGCGGGGTTCCGAAGGGAGAGCTTTCGGAAGAAAATCTTGAAGCACTCAAAAAGGGAATAGTCAACCTTGACAAACATATTGAGAATATGCAGAATTTCGGAGTTAATGTTGTTGTCACGCTCAATTCCTTTATTACAGATACAGAGGCGGAACAAAATTTTGTCAGGGAACATGTAGAGTCTCTCGGATGCGAATTTGCAATCGCTAATGTATGGGCCGAAGGCGGTGAAGGCGGAAGGGAGCTTGCAGGAAAGGTTTTAAAATCCATAGACAAGGAGAAAAAGCCTTTTACCCTCACTTATGATGACAACATGACACTTAAGGAGAAAATAAACGCAAT
>CALWMX010000088.1 GCA_944382105.1 uncultured Butyrivibrio sp. | reverse complement strand
AAAGCTCACGGAGGCGATATTAATGCCGAAAACTCAAAATCCGGCGGGTGTATATTTAGGTTCACATTGAATATGGAGGACGCAAACTATGATTGCTAACAAATACAAAATTCTTGTTATAGAAGATGAAGATAATATAAATAATTTATTAAAGGCGCTTCTTGAAACGTATGGTTATCAGGTCATAACCGCAAAAAATTGTCAAAACGGGCATACCCTGTTTACCTCACACAGGCCGGATTTGGTAATTTTGGATTTGGGACTTCCGGATCGTGACGGAATGACTTTTTTGAAACAAATCAGGCAGGACTCTTTGACTCCGGTTATAGTTGTTTCGGCAAGAAGCGAAGACATGGATAAGGTGGATGCTTTGGATATAGGTGCAAATGATTATGTTACCAAACCTTTCAGCTCGGCAGAGCTTGTTGCAAGAGTTCGTTCGACACTCAGAAATTCACGGCATAGTTCGGAAGAAGGAAGATTCCCGGGAGGAAAATTCAAATCCTCCGGTTTGTTAATAGACTATGATGCAAGACAAATATTTATAGATAACGCAGAAATAAATCTTACACAAACGGAGTATAACATTGTTGCGCTTCTGTCGGAATATTCAGGCAAAGTTATGACTTATGCTGCAATAATTAAAGCAATTTGGGGCTACAATGATGTGTACAGCACCAAGAAATTGCAGGTAAATATGGCTAATATACGAAAAAAAATTTGGTGCAAAGCCCGGACAAAAGAATTATATCGTCAATGAATTGGGCGTTGGATACCGAATGTGTGAACGTGATGAATAAGGTGAAATATAAGATAAGAATTTTTCGATACTGCGGAGTATTGCAGTTAAAAGTACAATATGCCGTTGAAATATCGCATACTAATTTATAAATTTTTTTAAAAGGAAGGCGCTTATGGATTCAATTTTAGTCTTTTGTAATCAAATGACGGCAAATCCGCTATTATTTATGGCAGTAATGCTGACGCTCGGCGTTATTCTGGTAAATGGGTGGACGGACGCACCAAATGCTATTGCAACATGCGTTGTAACGAGATGTATGCCGCCTAAAGCGGCAATTCTTATGGCGGCAGTATTTAACTTTCTCGGAGTTTTCATAATGACTCTCATAAATGCAACGGTTGCAGAAACAATCACAAAGATGGTTGATTTCGGAACAAATCCCGATTTGGCTATTATATCTTTGAGTGCGGCATTATTTGCGATTGTTCTCTGGGCAACGCTCGCATGGTTGTTTGGTATACCCACAAGTGAAAGTCACGCACTTATTGCAGGGCTTACCGGCAGTGCGATAGCGCTTCACGGAAGTTTTGAGGGTGTAAACGGCGCCGAATGGATAAAGGTTATTTACGGCATTGGGATTTCGGTAACTCTCGGATTTGGATTCGGTTGGCTTGTATGTAAGCTTGTAACAAGGCTTTTCCGCAATGCAAACCGTCCCAAAACAGAACCGTTTTTCAGAGGCGCTCAGATAACGGGAGCCGCAGCAATGGCATTCATGCACGGCGCTCAGGACGGACAAAAGTTTATGGGTGTTATACTGCTTTGTGTGTATATGTCAAAAGGTCAGGCATTGCCGTCTGATATAAGTATTCCGATATGGTTGATGCTCGTTTGCTCTGTTGTTATGGGGCTCGGAACGGCGATGGGCGGAAAGAAAATTATAAAATCCGTCGGTATGGATATGGTGAAACTGGAAAAGTATCAGGGGTTTTCGGCAGATATTGCTGCTGCGTTATCTCTGTTTTTGTGCTCAATATTCAGCCTTCCGGTATCGACTACACACGCAAAGACCACATCAATTATGGGTGTAGGCGCCGTCAAGAGAGTGTCTGCAATCAATTTCGGCGTTGTTAAGGAAATGGTGCTGACTTGGGTGCTGACCTTTCCCGGATGCGGACTTGTAGGATTTATAATGACTAAAATATTTATGATGTTATTTACATAAGGAGGATTTAATCAGATGGCTAAAAGTGATAAATTTTATTTTGACAACTTTTCTCAGTGTGCTTCATTATCAAAAAAGGCTGCGGACTATCTTTTGGAATGTTTGGAGAATTATAATCCGTGCAGGATTGAAAAAATGCTTGAAGAAGTGCACGAAATTGAGCATAGTGCAGATATAAAAAGACACGAAATGAGTGATACGCTTGCAAGGGCATTTGTAACGCCTGTAGACCGTGAGGATTTGGATATGCTGAGTCATAATCTCGATAATGTAACCGACAAAATTGAAGAAATTGTGCAAAAGTTATATATTAACAACATAACTGAAATTAACCCTTCTGCGGTTTCGTTTGCAAAGCAAATTGTGAGGGCATGCGAATACATTTGTGAGGTTATGGATGAATTTGTAAACTTTAAGAAATCAAAAAGAATACAGACTCTTATTATAAAACTCAACGATATTGAAGATGTGTGCGATAAAATATATCTTTCCTCGATGCGTGAGCTTATGAAGAATCCGCAGGATATTTTTATCACAATTTCGTGGCGTGAAATATTTGACTGTTTTGAATCCTGTGCTGATCTTTGCGAAAATGTAGGTGAAAGCATCGGCTTGGTTATTATGAAAAATACCTGATGCCCAATGACACAAAGGCCGATATGCCGAAGATATGTCCGACTTTGTGCTATTTTTTTTAGAACCGTTTGATGGAGTGGGAAGATGAACAGCAGAATAAAAACATTCTTCAAAGAGCTTCTGTGGTTCCTTGAAGGCATAATAGTTGGTTTTGGAGCAATAATGCCGGGACTTAGCGGAAGAACACTATGCATTGCTTTTGGAATGTATCTTCCGCTTATATGGGTAATCTCACACCCAAAAGAAAATATAATAAAATACGGAAATATGCTGACAATTTTCGCCATAGGAGTCGCTGTCGGGTTTATAGGATTGTCCGGTCTTGCTTCGTGGCTTATGAGTTTAAGCAACGAGCTTGTTGTTTGTGCATTTATAGGATTTATTATAGGTACAATCCCCGAATTGTGGAATGATGCGGGAATAAACGGCAGAAGCATAAAGTCGTACATCAGTACGGCGGTTGGTTTTACTGCAATGATTATGCTCCTGCTTCTTTTTAAAAGTCAGACCGGACTTCAAATCAAGGCAGATATTTTTGGCTTTTTGCTTTGCGGGATACTTTGGGGATTCAGTTTTATTATTCCCGGTCTCAGCTCATCGACTTTGCTTCTTTTCTTCGGATTGTATCAGCCGATGCTTGACGGAATATCCTGCCTTGATATGGGGGTTATTATTCCTCTTGCGAGAGGTATTGTTATGTGCGTTCTGCTTTTATCTAAAGCTGTAAGTGTTCTGTATAAAACGCATTATGGTGCAATCTCCCATGCTATAATCGGTGTGGTTATTGCAACAGTTGTTATGATTTTGCCGGATTGGAATACAATCGGTTT
>CALWMX010000087.1 GCA_944382105.1 uncultured Butyrivibrio sp. | reverse complement strand
TTATACCAGACGTTACAGACGCGCTCTACAAGCGCAAACGGAGATTATAAGCCCATAGGGGCGCAGGTTGGAACCGGAACGCGCAACGCTTCAATAACGACAAGATTTACGCAGGGCGCAATGCTTGAAACTGCCAATGACTTCGGTTTCGGGATTGAAGGGGACGGCTTTTTTGCGGTTCAGTCTGCCGACGGCAATACATATTACACCCGCAACGGCGATTTTCAGATGGCGGTATCTTCAACCGGCTTTATGCTGTGCACGCAGGAAGGATATCCTGTGCTTGATTCGGACGGAATTCCTATTGAATTTGACGATACATACGAGACTTCAAGAATTACGGTAACTTCAGACGGAACAATATGTTATCCGGATGAAAATAATAATCTTCAGAGCCTTGGAATAAGAATAGGTTTGTATCAGGTTGCCAATCCTGCCGGAATGAACAGTGTGGGCAGTACAATGTATGAGGTGACCGATGCATCGGGACCGGCGGTTGAGGAAGCATCAAATCCCGCGCTTGTAAGAAGTACGCTTAAACAGGGTTATCTGGAGGGCTCCAATGTTCAGGTTGCTGACGAGATGGTCAATATGATTGTGGCCCAGAGAGCATACGAGCTGAACTCCAAAGCGATTCAGGCATCGGATGAGATGCTTGGTCAGGCAAACCAGCTTAAGAGATAGGAGTAGCATATGAGTGATATGATAAGCGGTTTATCAGGTATGTATACCAGCGGAGATTATTCTGCCGCCACTGAAAGTCTTAGGGACAAGCTTTCCAATACCGATTACGCCAGTGCAACAGATGAAGAGCTCATGGAGGCGTGTAAGTCTTTTGAGGCATATTTTATCGAACAGATGTTTAAGGGCATGGAGAAAACAATACCAAAGAACGAGGAGGATTCGTCAACCTCGTATGCGGATATGTTTAAAGACACGCTTTATCAGGAATATGCTGAGATTGCCACAGATCGGGGCGACGGCATAGGAATTGCCAAAGCGCTTTATGAGCAGATGAAGAGGAATTACGGTATCTGAGATTTAATGACACTGAATATAATAGCCGTTCGGGGATTTTGGGCTGCCCGTGCGGCTATTTTTAGGTTGTCGGGGAAATATGGTTCATGGTTTTACGATTGTCCGGCCGGAGATTTATATTTTTAACGAGGTAATATATGGAAATTAAAGGATATGTTGAGAAAATAATTTATACGAACAGTGAAAACGGTCATACGATACTTGATATTTCCCTGTCCTCGGAGGAAGTGAAACGGATCTGTGAAGCCAGACCGGATTTTGCGGATGAAATTGATGATGAGCTGGTATGCGTGGGAACGCTGCATCTGATTAATGCGGGTGAATATGTGGTTTTTAACGGGGATTTTACGGTACATCAGACCTATGGCCTTCAATTCAAGGTCACAAGCTATCAGGAAACGCAGCCGGAGGATTTGGATGCAATTCAAAGATATCTTGGTTCAGGGGCAATTAAAGGCGTCGGTGCGGCCTTGGCCGCACGTATAGTAAAGCATTTCGGAATGGATACCTTTCGGGTAATCGAACATAATCCTGAGGAGCTGTCTCAGGTTAAGGGTATAAGTGAACGAATGGCAATGGAAATTGCAGACCAGGTTGCTGAGAAAAGAGAGATGAGAGAAGCCATGATTTTTCTCGGCAATCTGGGAATAGGCATGAATCTTGCGGTCAAGCTATACAAAGAATACGGCGAACAGATATATAATATTATACAGAATAATCCATACAAGCTGGCAGACGATATGGAAGGCATCGGATTTAAGATTGCCGATGAAATAGCCCGCAATGCAGGTATGGAGCTTAATTCCCCTTTCCGTATCAAAAGCGGTATACTCTATGCTCTTACACAAGCGATGTCAGGAGGACATACATATGTTCCGATGGAGCTTCTTAAGGAACAGGCAGAGAGGCTTCTTGAGGTGAGCATTGACGAGGCTGAGGATGTTTTCACGGATCTTATGATTGACCGCAAAATAATGGTGCGGCCGGTTGGCGATATTAATGCGGTATACCTTTTTTCCGTGTACCACACTGAGCTTTCGATTGCCAGAAGGCTGCTTGAGCTTCAGGGCTCAAGATTCCTGAACGAGCGTGACTTTGAAAAGGATTTGTTCGTAATCGAACAGGAGGAACACATAACGCTGGAAGAAATGCAGCGCGCGGCCGTAAGGGCCGCAGCCGAGAACGGACTTGTGATAATTACCGGAGGACCGGGCACAGGAAAGACCACCACAATCAATACAATAATAAAATATTTTGAACGCAAGGGCAAAGAAATTATGCTGGCGGCCCCGACGGGGCGCGCCGCCAAAAGAATGACAGAGGCGACGGGCTGCGAGGCTCAGACAATACACAGGATGCTGGAGCTTTCGGGAGTTCCTTCAGACGAGAGCGCCAATGCAGGCAATGCATCCTTTGAACGCAATGAAGACAATCCTCTTGAGGCGGATGTTGTGATAATAGATGAAATGTCGATGGTGGATATCTTTCTGATGAACGGTCTGCTGAAGGCGATAGCGGAAGGGACCACGCTTATACTGGTGGGAGATGCCAATCAGCTTCCGTCCGTTGGCCCCGGCAACGTCCTTAAGGATATAATAGCGTCAGGAAGGTTCAAAACGGTCCGCCTTGCAAAAATATTCCGTCAGCAGGAAGCAGGGGATATAGTTGTTAACGCTCACAAGATTAATCAAGGCGAGCTTTTTCAAATAGGTCCTTCCAGTAAGGATTTTCCGTTCATAAAAAGACCGGATGCAAATGCGATTATTAATGCGGTAGTTACGCTTGTCAGTAAAAAGCTTCCCGCATATACTCACTCATCGCCCAATGATATACAGGTGCTTACGCCTACACGAAAAGGAAATCTGGGAGTGGAGAGACTCAATGCAATTCTTCAGCAATATCTCAATCCGCCCTCCGATACTAAAGTCGAGAAAGAAATAGCGGGAGTGGTTTTCCGTGAGGGCGATAAGGTTATGCAGATTAAGAACAATTATAAGCTTTCGTGGGAAGTGCGTGGCAGACATGGGATACCGGTGGATACCGGAATGGGCGTTTTTAACGGCGATATGGGCGTTGTGAATAACATCAATCTCTATCTTTCCGAGCTTACGGTGCGGTTTGATGAGGATCGGTTTGTTACCTACAGCTTTAAGGAGGCCGACGAACTGGAGCATGCTTATGCGGTTACGGTTCACAAATCCCAGGGAAGCGAATATCCGGCGGTGGTGCTTCCGCTGCTTGACGGTCCGAGGCTGCTGATGAACAGAAATATTTTATACACGGCGGTCACAAGGGCGCGCAAATGTATTTGTATTGTGGGAAGTGAACAGACCTTCTATAATATGATACGAAATGAAAACGAACAGCGCAGGTTTTCATCGCTTGATATAAGGATAAAGGAGGCGGAGCTATAGAGCTGAATAAAACCTTAAAAAAAATAAAATACGGAATATATGATGTACTGTATCCACCCAGATGTCCCGTGTGTGACGATGTGCTTTTTGCCAAAGGGGCCATACAAAGACCTTCTGTCTGTCCGGGCTGCGCAGATAAAATAAAGCCTGTAAGTCAGCCCTCATGTATGAAATGCGGCAAGCAGCTTGACGAGGATGAAAGAGAATACTGTAATGACTGTTCCGTGAAAAAACATAATTTCGACAGGGGAGCGGCAGCATTTTCATACTCGGATTCCATGAAGAAATCCATGTATGCGTTCAAATATAATAACAGGAGAGAATATGCCGGTTTCTATGCGGATACTTTGTTGTCGGGCTGGGAAACGCTTATAAGGGCATGGAAGCCTCAGATTATTATACCTGTGCCATTGCATAAAACAAAATACAGGAAGAGAGGCTACAACCAGGCAGAAGTTTTTGCCAGAGCGCTTTCAGAGAGGCTTGATGTGCCGGTGGATGCATCGTATCTTATGCGCGTCAGAAAAACAAGGCCGCAGAAGGAGCTCAATGACAGGGAGCGCTGCAATAATATAAATAATGCTTTTCAAACGGCGGGAAACGGTGTAAAATATAGACAGGTATTATTGACAGACGACATATATACTACGGGCGCAACTGTTGACGAATGCGCGCGGGTGCTCAAAGCTGCAGGCGCACAGGAAGTATATTTTGCTGCCGTGTGTATCGGAAGAGGATTTTAGGAGGAAATAATGGAAGTTAGGAATTGCAGAGGCTGCGGAAGACTGTTTAATTATATCGGCGGCGGATACAGTCTTTGTCCGGCGTGTATGGAACAACTGGATAAGAAATTCAATGAAGTCAAGGCTTACATAAGGGAAAATCCTAAGGCTACAATACCACAGATTTCGCAGGACAATGATGTGTCCGTAATGCAGATTGAGAGATGGGTAAGAGAAGAACGGCTTGTTTTTTCCGATGACTCTCCTATAGGGCTTGATTGTGAAGGCTGCGGCGTTACGATAAAGTCAGGACGTTTCTGCCCTCAGTGCAAGGACGCCATGCAGAAAAGCTTCGGAAGCCTCTATAAGGATAACACACCTAAGATTGACCCGAGGAGGACTGAGAGGGACCGGGCAAGGATGAGATATCTCGACGGGCAGAAGCCGATGATATAAGCAATAACGGATATACAATATAAGCTATACGCTGTGTGTGACGGCGGACGGATGAGGCATGTAAAGCGCCTCATCCGATTTTTTTTGTTTTGCTATAAGTATTTTAATTAAAAGTCCGATAAATAAACTATACAAATATCTGTTCATGGAAGGAGAGATACTTATGAGAGTCGATGCTTATAACCAGATTAATCAGATATATCAGGCGTCCAGAAAACCGGCTGCCGGCAAAACGAAAGCATCTAAGGGCACTGACAGGCTGGAAATATCACAGGTAGGCAAAGATTATCAGATTGCAAAGCAGGCAGTTGCAGCGACACCGGATATCAGGGAAGATAAGGTGGCTTCAGTTAAGGCGCGCATTGAATCGGGAGATTATGATGTGAGTGCCGAGGCTCTGGCAGAAAAACTTGCGGCAAAGTATGGCACAACAATTTTTTAGGAGACGGACAGGTGGCAAGCTTAATAGAAACACTTATTGACGTTCTTGAAAAAGAAAATACAGAGTATGAGAAGCTGCTGCAGCTTTCTATGGAAAAAACAGGAATCATCGTTGAGAACGATATAGAAGCTCTCAGTAAAATGGTTGTCAAAGAGCAGCAGGTTGTCGAGAGGATTAATGCTCTTGAGAGGAAGAGAACGGATGCGACCAATGATATTGCAATGGTGCTCAACAGAAAGCCGGACACACTTACTTTGGAGCATCTGGCAGAGCTTCTTGCCGGACAGAAAAAAGAGTGCGAAGCACTTAAAAATGTTCACGACAGGCTTAAGAAAACTCTGGGCAGCATGGTACGGGTCAATGACAGCAACAAGGAGCTTTTGAGGGAATCCATAGATATGGTTGAGTTTGAGATTAATCTTATGCAAAGTCTCAGACAGGCTCCCGCAACCGCCAATTATTCGGGAACCGGGTATACGCAGGATTGCTTTGGCGAAGCAGGAAACTTTGACGCAAAACAGTAATTTTTACACAATATTAAAATGATTTTGAGGAGAAACGGCGATGGGCAGTATGATGACCGGATTATATGTGGGTCTTTCAGGCATTCGGACCAGCAGTAATTCACTTAACACAACAGCAAATAACCTTACAAATGTCAATACTACCGGATATGTAAGACAGGGCGTCATTCACAAGGATGCCATGTATAATTTCGTATCTACCACATCTGCCGTCAACAACGGGCAGAGCGGTCTGGGTGTTGCCGTGTCAACGATAAGCCATGTCAGGGATATTTTTCTGGATATGGCATATCGCAAAGAAAACGGCAGACAGAATTTTTACGAAAATCTTTACGATTCCGTGTATGAGATAGAAGTACAGATGGGCAATGTGGAAGGCATTGAAGGTATTGCGTTTCAGGAGGCAATTACCGATTTGCGCGATTCGATTAATAAAGTTGCGGAGGCTCCGGGAAATTTAGTGTCGAGAGCGGCACTTGCTCAGAGCGCCGTTGAATTTATAGACAAGGCACAGCTTATTTACAACGGGCTTGCCAAATATCAGAAAACTCTTGATGAAGAGGTCGTCAATACTATTGACAGAATTAATGAAATAGGGGACCTTATTAAGAATTTGAACAAAAGAATTTCGGAAATAGAAGCCAGTCAAGTGGAAAGTGCCATGGATTTGAGAGACCAGAGGGACTTGCTGATTGATGAGCTTTCATCATATTGCAGGATATCATACAGCGAGGACAGCAACGGTGTCGTTGAGGTTATGGTTGAAGGAGTCCCGTTTGTGGATGATTTGTCAGTGAATTATATGGGATATGAGCTGATTGAAGGCTCGGATTTTGCCAGACCGGTATGGACCGGAATGGCTAATCAGCCTGTATATAACCTCAGTTCTTCAATCTCCACGGAAAATAACACCGACATCGGAGGACTGAAGGGACTTCTTATAGCAAGGGGAACCACAAGCCCGACTGCGGCAAGCATGATTGAACCGGATCCGGCAGATTATGCTGACGGTGAGAATGACCAGGATTACATTGATGCTCTTGCTGAGTACAACAGATACAAGGAATGCTGTGACACATCCATAGTTGTCAACACAATGGCCAATTTCGACAAACTTGTAGGAAGCATAATAGAAAATATTAATGATTTGTTCTGTCCCGAGACTACTTATACTGCGGCGGATGGCACGGTATATACCGTGCTCGATACGGAGAATGCACCGGAGGCAAAGGACGGAACGACGGGAGTGGAGCTTTTTACCAGAAATTACACGCAAAGGTATGTTGAGCAGGTTATAGACGGAGTGACCATGTATGTGCGCAACGATGCCAATGAATTCGGCAATTCTTCCGCTTATTCCATCAATAATGTAACCGTCAATAATGAAATTCTTAAAGACTATTCCAAAATGGCGTTTACAAAAAAAGACGGATCGGACGACTATGACCTGGCCAAGGAAATGGTAAATATTTTTTCACAGGATGTCCTTAATTACAACGGAGGGCTTGACGGGCTCACGTTTGAAGAATTTTACGAGACGCTTACGCTTGATATTGCCACTACGGGAAAAATATACAGCAGTATGGCGGAGAATGAAGAAAAGCTCTCCAACAGCCTTGACGATAAGCGTCAGGAAATCATGGGTGTTTCTTCCGATGAAGAATTGGGAAACATGATTAAGTACCAGCAGGCTTACAATGCTGCGTCAAGATATATCAACGTGGTCAGTGAGATGATAGAAACATTGATTAACAGAACAGGAGTTCAGTAATGGCAAATACTTTTTTCGGACTTACAATCGCATCTTCGGGACTTTTGGCAAGCAACATCGCAATTAACACGGCGGCCCACAATGTGTCCAATGTAAATACCAAGGGATATACCAGACAGCAGACCGTTCAGGAGGCTTCGGCCGCTATAAGAGTGTATTCCAATTACGGAACGGTGGGCACAGGAGTGTCCGTGACGGAAATTACGCAGCTCAGGAGTTCTTATTACGATACAAAATACTGGAATAATAACGCTGTGTACGGAAATTATTCCACGCTTGAATCATACAATACGCTTATCGAGGATTATCTGGATGAATTTAATCTTGAAGGCTTTACCACCGAATATAATAATCTTTTTGAGGCAATCAATTCATTGACGAAAGACCCGCACAGCGAGGTGGCCAGAAACCAGCTTGTGAATTATTCTCAGAGTATTGCCGAATATTTCAATACTATGACGGCCAACCTTAACAGTATCCAGAAATCGGCCAATGATGAAGTGAAATCAACGGTCAATGCGATTAATACTGTTGCCAGAGAAATCGCCTCACTTAACAAGCAGATTAATACAATTGAAGTAAGCGGCGGCACGGCAAATGACCTTAGGGATGCAAGAGCGCTTCTTATAGATGAACTCTCCCAATACATCAATACTACCGTAAGCGAGACAGATATCGGAAACGGAGTCACTGAATTCTGCGTCTATGTGGACGGGTATTCACTTGTGGACGGATATGACTATAACGAAATAATATGTACGGCCAGGGAAACCGATGAGAAACGCAATGCAAGCGATATAGACGGACTTGTAGAGCTGTCATGGAGCAACGGCATGGAATTTAATATGTACAGAAGCTCTTTGACAGGCACGCTTAAAGCGGCCATAGACATACGTGACGGCTGCAATGACTGTTATGAGGTTGTGGGGCTTAAAGATGCTGACGGTAATTTTCTGACTGACGCCGACGGCAGGATTATTGATGTCCAGAGCCTTACGGAACAGGAATATGCGGACTATGTTGCACAGGGTTACACAAAGGATATTACAGTTTATATTGATGCATACGAAAATTCGGAATACAAGGGTATTCCTTATTATCAGTCGCAGCTTAACGAATTTATCAAAGCCATCACCGATGAGTTCAACAGTATAATATCTCAGGGAGATATGGGCGGCGAGGAAGTGACACAGTTTTTTGTTTCCAAATACGGGGAAGATTACATTACTGCAGGGAGCGTTACCGTTAACCCGGAAATATTAAGAGATATTTCGCTGCTTCCGTTTTCTTTTGACAATTCGCAGGGAGCGGCCAACTGTGACATGGCGGAAGCGCTTTATGCTCTCAAAGATAAGGAAGTAATCAATAACGGAACGTTTCTTGAATATCTGCAGTCCATGGTATCGGTGGCATATATTGATACGTCCAGAGCAAGAAATTTTTCTTCCAATTATCTTAATATTAAGGAAACAATCAATAATCAGAGACTTTCCGTAAGCGGAGTTGATGAGGATGAGGAAGCGGTTGACCTTGTAAAATATCAGGAGGCATATAATCTTGCGTCAAAGGTGGTATCAGTTATGCAGGAGATATACAGTAAACTTATAGAGGAAACCGGTATATAGAACAGGAGGGCTACGCCATGAGAATAACCAATACAATGATGATAAACTCCACAATGCGTAATGTGAACAGGTCCAAGCTGAACCTAAATGATGCAGAAAACCAGATGGGCACGGAGAAAAAAATAACGCGTCCGTCGGACGACCCGATTATAGCAATACGTGCATTGTCACTCAGGTCAAGCCTTTCGGAGATACAGATGTATCTGGATAATAATATTCCGGAGGCGGAATCATGGCTTCAGGTAACGGAAAGCGCCCTCGACAATATGGACGGAATATTGTCCGATATATATGAGCTGTGCACGCAGGGTTCTTCAGACCAGTTTACGATAGAGAACAGAAGCGCCATAATTGAAGTGCTCAGAGAGTATAAGGATGGGTTATATTCTGAGGCAAACACGGATTATGCCGGAAGATATTGTTTTACAGGATACAGAACGGACAGTTCATTCACATTTCTGAGTTCCGCAGAAGGGGCATCTAAAAAATACTCAATAACACAGGAGCTTTCCGGAGATGATTTGGATAGCGTTTATGTGATGAAAAATTCTGTGGATGTGTCAACCATAAGCAATATTGCCGCGGCGGACACTCCGGAATCACAGCAGGTGTACAGACTGAGGCTGGCATATTCAGGGTGTTCGGATACGGGATTTGGCACACTGGACATAAACGGTACAGGTTATACACCGACGGCAGTTACATACAGCGAATATCAGGAATTGCTGGAAGCCGGCAATGCATCGGATGATTTTTACTATGTATACGATACCGGTGAAATATTCATGTCCGACAGTATGTATGCTGCTGTTAAGGATGCGGAAAATATAAGCTTTACCTATGAAAAAGAGGGCTTCAGCAAGGGCGACGTCAGACCCGAGATGTATTTTGAATGTCAGGATATAACGGATCCGGATAATGTTATTGATTATAAACAGAGCGACGGCGGACAGATAATTTCATATAATGTAAATTACGGACAGAGTCTTCAGGTTAATACGCTCGGAAACCAGACTTTAAGCTATAATATAGGAAGAGATATCGACGATATGTGCAATGCTCTTCAGGTTGTATCCGATATTGAGGATAAAATATCACGTCTCGAATCAATGCAGGAAAGCTCGGCTTATTCTGATGCGGACAAAGAAAATATAGCCACAATGCTTGAGGCGGCGGAAAAAGAGCTGGATTACGCCATAGAAGATATGGAGAGGCTTTTTTCCCAGGAAATGGGAAGGGTTAAAAATTACCAGCAGACAGTTGATTTGCAGCTGGCGGATTTGGGAGCCAGAGACGCAAGACTCTCGCTTACCAAAAGCAGGCTCACACAACAGGAGACAACATTTAAAGATTTGAAATCCAAGAACGAGGATATGGAACTGGAGGAGGTTGTGGTAAATTATTCGTCTGCTCTGTCTATTTATGAAGCTGCGCTTAATGCGGCGGCATCCTGTGTAAGACAGTCGCTGCTGGACTATATCTAAAATATTAAGGAGAAGACAATATGAAGATTAATTCCAGATTATTTGGGGAAATTGATATTGAGGATGACAAAATCATCAGTTTTGAAAGCGGCATTATAGGGTTTGAGGATTATACCAAATATGCATTGATTTTTGATTCCGAGAAAAAATCGGGAAACAGCATTATGTGGCTTCAGTCCATGGATGAGCCGACGCTGGCGTTCCCGGTGGTTGATCCTATGCATATATATAACGGTTATAATCCTGTTGTCGAGGACGAATGGCTTGAGCCGATAGGCGGGATTGCCAATCCGGAGGACATATATGTTCTTGCGGTTCTTACAGTTCCTTCGGATTTGACCAAAATGACGGCGAATCTCAAAGCACCCCTAATAATAAATACCAGAACAAGAAAGGGATGCCAGATGATAGTCGGCAACGAGGAATATTCCGTAAGATATAATGTTTATGACTATATCGAGAGAATAAGGAAGGAGGCAGAATAATGTTAGCCTTATCCAGAAAAAAGAATGAATCGATAATTATTAATAATGATATTGAAGTTACGGTTCTTGATATAAAAGGCGATCAGGTTAAAATAGGAATTACGGCGCCTAAAAGCGTGCCCGTATACCGCAAGGAGGTTTTCCTTCAGATACAGCAGTCCAATGAAGCGGCCAGCAAAGCCGACGGTATGGAGGCATTAAAAAATTTGCTGGGTTAATGTAAACTATTTTTGCCTGATAACCGAAATAGATAACAGATGAACTCGTTTTTTGACACATGGAGGTGTTATGATGACAATTGATTCAATTTCAGGAGAAAGCGCGAAATCGTATAGGACAATGGATGTCAGCGCGCCGATTTCGAAGCCGGAATTCCGCACAGCCGAGCCGGCAGCAACAGAGCAGAACCTGCGCAGTCAGGACAGTCAGAAATATTCTGAGGAAAAGGCAGGAAGCAATCCTCCTTCGGGCAGGACCATAAAGCAGGCTATATCTGACATTAATAAAAAAATCAATCCGAATACAGTAGCCGAATACGGTTTCCATGAAAAAACCAATCGTGTCACTATCAAAATAGTCGATAAGGATACGGAAGAGGTAATAAGAGAGTTTCCGGCTGAGGAAACGCTTGATATGATAGCCAAGGTCTGGGAACTGGCAGGAATGTTCCTTGATGAGAGAGGCTAGAAAGGAGACAGATTATGGCAATAAGACTTACAGGACTTAATTCCGGACTGGATACCGATGCTATGGTTCAGGAGCTTGTATCGGCATATTCAACCAAGAAGGATACATATGTAAAAGCACAGACCAAGCATGAATGGACCATGAGCCTATGGAAGGAAGCAAACAGCAAGGTGTATAGTTTCTATACGTCCGCGCTGTCGCCGATGAGATATTCCTCCGCGTACAACGTAAAGACGGCATCGGTTTCCAATTCCAATGTGGCATCCGTCAAGGCGTCAAGCGATGCGGTTGCAAGTACACAGCAGCTTTCGGTTTCCCAGCTGGCAACATCGGGATACCTTACCGGCGGCAAAGTAACCACGCTGGACGGAAGCAATGCCAAGGCAACCACAAAGCTGAGCGAAATCGGCATTACGGAGGGAACTGTCAAGATTAACGACACGTTTGTGACGTTGGACGGAGATATGACGCTTTCAGGGCTTGTGACAAAGCTTAAAAGCGCAGGTGTCAATGCAAGCTATGATGCGACAAACGGCAGATTTTTCGTAAGCTCAACCACATCCGGGGCAGACGCTGAATTTACGCTTACAGCAGGCGATGTGTCCGGCATCGATGCTCTTCAGAAGCTGGGATTATATTCGGCTGTGGACATTAACGGCAATGATACGGCGGAGACCGCTTACTATAAGCAGATGGCTGTCGCCGATGAAGACGCTGTCACGGCGGAACGCTACGATAAAGCAAAATATACCGTGAGCAGTTATACCGAATATATTCAGGGCCTTGCCGATACGGCGGAGAAAAACAAAGCCGCGGCTGAAAGCAGTCTGGAAAAGCTTACCGCTGACGACTATGACTGGACGGTTGATTATGAAACCGAGGAAGACTACCAAAAAGCAATAGATGACCTTAATGCCAAAATTCAGGAATATGATAATACTATCACGTCCAATAAAGAGCTGCTTGATAACGCTGATAAATTATCTGCGGCTATGGATACGGCAAATCAGGCCATAGAAGATAATATAAGAACTCAGGTTCAGGGAGAGATTCAGGCGGCACAGAAAATTGTCAATGAAGGAATTTTTACCAATTCAGCAGATTCTGCCAGAATAACTGCACAGGACTCAGTGATTCAGCTTAACGGGGCAACATTCACCGGAAGCAATAATTCCTTCTCCATTAACGGACTGACAATCGATATTAAGGACACCACCGACAGCCCTGTTACCATAACCACATCCATAGATACACAGGGAATATATGACCGTATCAAATCCTTTATCAGCGCTTATAATGAGATGATAGGATATATCGACGGTCTTTACTATGCGGAGTCTGCCACAGGCTATGAGCCGCTTACCGATGAAGAAAAAGAAGTGATGACAGACAAGCAGATAGAAGAGTGGGAAACTAAAATCAAGGACGCTCTCCTTAGAAAAGATTCCACGCTTGGCGGAATATCGTCATCACTAAAGAACGTATTTTTGTCAACTACAATAGAGAAGAACGGAGTCAAATATAATCTGGCTTCATTCGGCATAGGAACAGGAAGCTATTTTACTACCGAGCAGGAAGACAGGGGTAAATTCCATATAGACGGAGATGCTGACGACAGCCTTACTTCGGCCAACTCCGATAAGCTTATGGCAGCTATTTCCAACGACCCGGAAGCCGTAATGGAATATTTCCAGACACTTTCACAGAACCTGTATGACACTCTCAGCAGTAAAATGTCATCAACAAGCCTCAGCAGCGCTTTTACGATTTATAATGACAAGCAGATGTCAAGCCAGTACAGCGAATATAAAAACAAAGTAAGCGAGTGGGAAGAAAAGCTTGAAGAAATAGAAGAATATTATTTTAACAAGTTTTCCGCGATGGAAAGCGCACTGGCAAAGCTGCAGTCGCAGACATCGGCTCTCTCAAATCTACTGGGAGGCTGACGCAAATACAGGACATGGAGGAAGCATAATGGTTAACAATGCTGAAGGGTACAATACATATCTCAGAAGCAAAATAATGACTGCTACTCCGGCTGAACTTACGCTTATGCTTTATGAGGGAGCCATAAAGTTCGCTAACAAGGCAGTCATGGCAATAGAAAAAAAGGATATGCAGGAGGCTCATAACAATATTATGAGGACTCAGCGTATTATAGAAGAGTTCAGGGCAACACTTGATTTCAGATATCCTGTTGCAAAAGAATTTGACAATGTTTACGAGTATCTCTTGGGAAGGCTTATTGAAGCCAATCTGAAAAAAGATACGGAAATTCTGGAGGAATGTCTCGGACATCTGAGAACCATGCGCGATACATGGAAGGAAGTTATGAAGACAGCCAAAAACCCGTCTGCTGCAAAGCACGATTAAGACATATATTATCAGGGTATGCAGGCGGCAGGCAGGAGGAAATTCATGGAAGCTACCGAAAATTATTTACAGGTGTTATCTGACAGCCTTGACAGGAAAATTGTTATACTTGAGGAGATTCAGCGGCTTACAGACAGCCAGAGGAATATAGCATCGGGAGAAAGCTTTGACGATAAGGCGTTTGAAAATACGATAGAAAAAAAATCCGCTCTCATAGAACAGATTACAAAGCTTGATTCCGGATTCCGGCTTCTTTACGACAATATAAAGGAACAGCTGGAGAACAGCAGAAGCCTGTATAAAAACGAGATTGCAAAACTGCAGCAGAAGATTAAAATTATTCTGGATAAGAACGCGGCGCTTCAGACGGCAGAGCAGAGCAACAGGAATCTTATCGCCAAGCGTTTCGGCGAACTGAAAAAGGAGATTTACCGGATAAAAAAATCAAGGGACACGGCGGCAAACTACTATAAGACAATGAATAACATAACTTCCGAGCCCTTTTTTCTGGACCAGAAAAAATAATATGCGCAGGCTCGCAGATACAAAATTTTTTTAAAAAAGTTTATATCAGGGGTTAAGTATTCAATGCCGGCTCCGATATATAATACGAGTAAGTAAGTTACTTGGCAACACTGGTGCAAACCGGTACATAACAAAATCGCCAGGGACGGCGATGTAAATTCAAGGAGGAAATACTATGGTAGTTCAGCACAATTTATCAGCAATGAACACAAACAGACAGCTTGGTATCACAACAAGCGCTCAGTCAAAATCAACGGAGAAGTTATCATCAGGTTACAAGATTAACCGTGCAGGTGATGACGCAGCCGGACTCACAATCAGTGAGAAGATGAGAAGCCAGATCAGAGGTCTTAATAAGGCATCCGACAATGCTCAGAATGGTGTATCTCTTGTACAGACAGCTGAAGGTGCTCTTAATGAGGCACATTCAATTCTTCAGCGTATGAATGAGATTGCTACTCAGGCAGCTAACGATACCAACACGACCGCTGACAGAACTGCTATCCAGAAAGAGATTGACTCTCTTACAACAGAGCTTTCAAGAATTGCATCCACAACACAGTTCAACACAATGAACCTTCTTGACGGAAGCTTCCAGAACAAGAATCTTCAGGTTGGCGCTCTCAGCGGACAGAAGATCACTATCAGCATAGGTGCAATGAATGCAACAACGCTTAATGTTACAGGACTTCATGTATCATCATTTTCGACCGCAGGTACGGCAATGTGTGCAATTCAGAAAGCTATCTCCAGAGTATCTGCACAGAGATCAGAGCTTGGCGCTATCCAGAACAGACTTGAGTACACAATCAACAACCTGGATACCACATCCGAGAACACAAGCGCTGCAGAATCACTCATCAGAGATACCGATATGGCTGAAGAGATGGTTAACTACAGCAAGAACCAGATTCTTGCTCAGGCCGGTCAGGCTATGTTAGCTCAGGCTAATCAGGCTAATCAGGGTGTTCTTTCATTACTTCAGTAATTGACATGACTATCAAGGATAAGCCGGCATAAAATGCCGGCTTTATCTTTTTATATAAAAGTTTTGTTAATAATGCTGTAAACCATAACATATGAGGTATGCTTATGACGCTAAATAACGTTTTTTACAGGAATACAGAGGCAATGCGCGACAGACATTCATTGGGCGACGGGTATTTTGATATATCTGACGAATTGGCGCGCATGGCGTCGGACGGGGATTTCAAAACGGAAATAAGGTATCCCACACCGGAGCTTGCCGCCTCATGGGCGGGTAATTTTAAAGAACAGGTTATAGACAGAACGTTTTATATAATAGGGTTTTCCGACGGTCAGTTTATACAAAAGCTTCTGGATGTGACCGCTTCATCAAATATGATTTATGTGTATGAACCAAGCCTGGCGTCTTTTGTCTGTGTGCTTAACAAATATGATCTGACAGGGGTATTATCCAGTCCGAGAGTAGTGATATGCGTGGAAGGAATCAATGGGAATAATATTTTTGATATTATAGTCTCCACTGTCACCTACTCCAATTACAGGCTTATTATGATGGGTGTTTTACCGGGATATGAGGCTTATGCCGAAGCTTACGGCAGAATAAAATCCATGCTGGAATACAGAGTCGAGATGGTTCAGTTTGAGAAACTGACGGATATAGAACTTGCAAAAATGGTAAGGCGCAACCAGCTTATGAATTATCCGGACGTTGCGTCCCAAAGAAGCGTCAATCAGCTGGCGGACAGATTTGCGGAAATTGATAAGACCGGAATACCGGCAATAATAGTTTCTGCGGGTCCGTCGCTTGACAAAAATATAAACGAACTTAAAAAAGCCGGGAAAAAAGCTTTTATAATAGTGGTGGATACGGCGCTTAAGGCGGTATTAAGAGCCGGTATTGAGCCCGATATAACCGTATGTATTGACCCTCGCAAAGAGACGGTGTTTTTCGGACATGAAAAATTTAAATACATTCCGGCCGTATTCGGAACGGACATAACTGCTGAGGTGATAAAAAAACATAAGGGAAACCGTTTTTATGCGGGAAACGGGGAAGGGGATATATTTGACAGCTTCAGGATAAAATACAGAGGAAGCGCTTACATGACTCTTCCCGCAGGGGGGTCTGTTGCAAATACGGCATATTCTCTGGCCGTCGCCCTTGGCTTTAAGACAATAATCCTTGTAGGGCAGGACCTGGCGTTCACGGACGGCAAAGGACATACCAAGGACGCTTATGACGATGAGGAAAAAAACAAAAGGGATGCGGAGGAGAACCGCTATGTATGTGAGGTGGAAGCCATAGGAGGCGGTACTGTTAAGACGGAAGCCAGAATGCGCTCCTACATTCAATGGTTTGAGAACAGCATAAAAAGTATGCCGGATATCAGGGTAATAGACGCCACAGAGGGAGGGGCGCTTATTCACGGAACAACGGTTATGACATTGCAAAAGGCGATTGAAGAAGAATGCAGAGGGAACTGCATTGATTTCAGGGATATAATTGAAAAGATACCTCCGGAATTTTCGGAAGAAGAACAGCGGCATATTAAATCATATCTTAAAAATATCGACGAAGAACTTGACAGGCTGAAAAATATACTCGGTAAAGGTATGGATTCTTACGGAATGCTGGAGAGCGGCATCAGAGACAAAGACCGCTCAAGAATAAATAAGGCAATGGAGGAAGTCAGCCGAATCAATAAGATAGAAAAAGAAGAGCCTCTTTTGGCGCTGGTTAAAAAGTATACCATAAAGGATAAATACAGTGTTAAGGATTCGCTTTATGAAAGCTCCGCCGACGATACAAAAGCCGCAATAGACGGAGGTATAAGGCTCTTGTCTTCATTCATCAGGGGAATCGATGAGATGAAGGAGGAAACCCGCCTTATGACGGATCAGCTTTAGCAGTGAGAGTTTCTTCAAGGATTGTACGAAGGCGTGTCACATAGGTGTGATGCGCCTTGATTTTATCATGGCCGTTTTGGGCGATGGCGAGACGCTCATCCTCATGCTCAAGGTAATAACGGCACTTGTCAACCAAATCGTCTGCGCCGTCATACATGCAGTAATCGACGCCGTCCGTAAAATAATCATTCATATCCGACTGATAATTTGTCATAAGAAAACCGCCCGCGCCCATAATATCCAAGGCGCGCAGAGGAATACCGGAATAAATGCTGCGGAGAGTTATGTTCAGGTTTATTTTGCTGCACTTAAACACATACGGCATTACATTTACCGGGTCAACAGGCCCCATGTTGCGCACCTTAGGAAGATAGGGCGTGGGATTGTGAGTGTACAGATTTACACGGAAAAAATCCGAGACGGCATTCAGTAAATTCTTCCTTTCGATTTCCGTAAGCTTTCTGTCGATAAAATATCTTGAGTATATGTATGAATCGGTTTCAACGCCGTCCGCGTTTGGCGTATACGGAGCCGCCAGGCGGAGTTCGGCAAGTATTCTGTCGGATAAAAGCTCTTCGATAAAATTGTAACCTGAAATCGCAAGCTGGGATTTCATAATGCCGTCAAGGTATCCGCGGGCGTAATCGCCGATTCTCTCCAGACGGTCAAAAAGCCTGTGCTTCTCATCGTACATAGAGCCTACAAAAGAAATTTCGCAGTCCAGCTTTTGCCAGATTTCCGGTGTGACAGCCATTGAGTCCAGCCGGTCAGTGTCGGCCGCCAGAGGAAGATAATGAACGGTGTTTATTCCCTGATTGTATAGCTCATTGTATGTGGCGCTGTCAAATATAAAGATATGGTTGCATTTGTTGATAACCGTGGCGGAATACAAGGAAAGATGCGGACAATCATATACCCATGCGGCATAGGGCTTGTTAATTTTTTCACAAACTTTTGATACAAGCGGAAAATAGTTGGATGAAAATACAATATCCGCATCGTTCTTTAAAAGAAAATTGTAAAATTCGTCTTCAAACGCTTCGCTTTGTCTCAAATCATAGTCAGGGTGTGCAAAAGTAACGACCGTATGTCCCAGCAGACGGAATGCCGTTTTGATATCTTCCCTGCCAAAGCTTTCCCATTCTATAATAATTATTTTCATATGTTCTCCTTGTGTCTGCTCTCTGTCTTCCGCCGGATCCGGTATATGTCATTTGCCGCCGAACGCCAGCTGTATCATCTGTCCCACGCGAATTGTATAGGTGTGATTATTTTTTACGTATTCATAGCCGTTATGTGCAATTTCCCTGCGCAAATCAGGATGATTAAGGTAGTAATCCGTTTTATATTCAAGATCTTCAAAAGACCGGTAAACGTCAAGATGCTCGCCTATAGTAAAAAAATCCGGCAGCTCGGCCTGATAATTGGTTATCAGGAAGCCTCCGCAGCCAAGTACATCAAAAATTCTCAGAGGAAGCCCGCTGCGGATAGATTTGGCAGTTGGATTAATGTTTATTTTGGAATGATTAAAAACAAGGGGCATTTCAGTGAGAGTTTTTACCAGTCCCCTGTTATGTATCCGCGGCATCATCGAAGTATCGCTCCCGGTATATATGTCAACATTGAATTTTTCACTCAGCCGGGAAAAAAGCCTGACGCGTTCCAGTGATGTTATTTTGCTGCCTATATACAGCTGTGCAAGGACGGCGCGGTAATTTTCCCCGGAGC
>CALWMX010000086.1 GCA_944382105.1 uncultured Butyrivibrio sp. | reverse complement strand
AGGGGCTGTAATCAGTGTGATTCTGATATTGACCGGGATTATTAAGATGAAACGCCAAAAAAATGCTTTATAATTATTTCCTGCAAACCGCATGCATTTTGCGGATACAGAAAGCGGGAAGCCTTGATTTGAGGCTTCCCGCGATTTTTATTGCACGGAAACCTACTGACAAAAATCAAGCCTTTTTAACAAGTTCCGCCATAACATTTTCTTTAAGCCACTTGGCAACGCCGTCATTGTTATTGGATGTAATTATCCTTGTTGCAATAGATTTCAATTCGCTGTCTGCGTTTTCGACTGCGTAAGCTTCATCCGACATTTCAAACATATCAATATCATTTTTTCCGTCGCCGAATGCAACCAGTTTTTCGCATTTTAACATTTCTTTCAGCTCTTTGGCTGCATTGGACTTAGACGCTTTCTTTGGCATGATTTCCAGCCATTGTTCTCTTGTATAAATATCTCGTTCATATACAACATGATACTTATCCTTATACTTTTTATAAAACGGTTCTAATTTTTCCGGCGCATCTATACATATGATATAAAAATTGTTTCCTTTTGTCAATTCCTTTGGCGTGCTTACAATATCAGTACGTTTGTCACCTATTCTGCTTTGAAGGAATTTCCGCATTCCCGCCGTACACTTTTTCGGTATAAACGAAAACTTTTCAACCCCATCAATATAAGAATACACGATTGGAAAAATATTGGTTTCAAATAATTCTTCAAAAACACCTGAAATTTCATTTTCAAAATAATGAGCCGCAAGAATTTCTTCCGTGACGTTGTCTATAATAAACGCACCGTTATACACAATCACGGGAAAATGTGTATTGAGTCCTTTTGTAACCTTTTTTGCTGTCACAAACGACCTTGCTGTTGCATAAGAAAACAACATGCCTTTGGATGTCAGCTCATTAATCGTGTCAATTGTAAATTGGGACAGAGTTTCATCACTTCTGAGTAACGTTCCGTCTAAGTCTGATACATACAAATTTCTCATTTTGTTCACCATCTGTTTCCCAGATTTACAGATATCCTCTATTAATAATTCCGGTTTCTTAATCAACATATTCAAAGGAAAATGACAAACAGCATCCAAACTCGAATACTTATTATCAGCAATAATATCTCTGCGTAAATGGGCAAACGGCAAAGCACAGCCCGCATAAATCTGTTTCGATGCCTGTCGCCTGTTCCATCCGCCGGAGCTGCATTTTCTGTCTCCAACTATCAAGAAAATTTTTTGTTTATTACAACATCCGTTAATGCGGCCTATAATATAACCGCAAATCTGAAAAAATTCGTCCCACTTATTGCCCCTATAATAATCCTTCCCACTCGGTTTCTTTAAAACCTACAAGGACTTTATCTTTACTTAGTACAATCGGACGTTTCACAAGCATTCCATTGGTGGCGAGAAGTTTCAGCTGGTCATCTTCACTCATTAAGGGAAGCTTTTCCTTTAGCTTCATTTCTTTGTAAAGCAAGCCGCTGGTATTGAAAAACTTCTTCAATGAAAGTCCGCTTTTCTTATACCATTCCTTTAATTCATCATAAGAAGGGTTGTCCTCCGCAATATGACGCTCTGTATATTCCAAATTATGTTCATCCAGCCATTTTCTTGCTTTTTGACAGGTTGAACATTTTGGATAGCATATAAATAACATTAGTTTTCCTCCTATGTTTTTTTATTATAAAATGGAAGTATCCGGTTTATATCAATATCAAGCGAATTTACCATATATTTATCCAAATCTTCGATAGGAAGCCAGTGCATTTCTTCTTTTACGCCACAGGTATAACTGTTGCAGAACACAGTCATCTTCAATTATAATGGCACATGCACGATATCTGAACCAGTTATTTTCCCTTGTAAATCCGCAATCAAACGCTTTTTCCATTATAAATTGCTCTCCACATTCCTGCATTTTCCAAAATCTCATTAATCAAAGCATGTTTTCCTTGCGTATAAGCACTTCTGTCATTCATATACTTTCCTTCCAATTCTTCTTTTAAATGCTGATACTGTAAAGCTATATCTGCGTTAGCATTTAAATAATCCCGGAAATTCAGGTAGTTATTCCATTCTGTTCCATTCCACTTTACAATATGAATATGATGTGTTCTTATATCATTCGCCAAATCTCCACAAACATAAAGTATTTGTCCGTCAAAATAAGAACCTCTGCAATAAATCCCTTGTTTTTCCAGTCTATCATTATATGTGTGAATTTGCATTATATCCTTTAAACCAACTGCAATATCTATAATAGGCTTAGCGGAAATTGCTGAGATTGCCGTACTCCCAACATGCTGTATATCAACAACCGCTTTACCTAATATGCTTTTTAATACCGCTATAATTTTCTCCGCTTCCAATTCCCAGTTATTATCATGGGGTTCCAGTTTTACCATTCCCCGTTTTAATCCTAACGACATTATTTAATTCCTCCTTTTACCGTTTACTTCATTATTTGTTGCCTCTAACGCAATCTTAAAAAACTCTTAATCTCTTCACTAATTCTCTCATACTCATAATCATGCACATAATGTGGGCAGTCCAATTCTATATACTCTCCACATTCCACTTCTGAAATATATTCTTTCGGTATTTTTCTCCATGTTTCTTTATCAAAGCCCGTTCCACCAGTTCCATCAGAAATAAAAAGCAGCATCGCAACCTGTGGTACTCCATTTTGAGCTACAATCTTTGCATTTTCTTTAATGCTCTTAGCTTCATCAATCATTGTTTCTGTCGCTGTTCTGTAATAAAACATTGCTCTATAAATATTTTTCTCCTCCTCGGTAAGTGTTCCG
>CALWMX010000085.1 GCA_944382105.1 uncultured Butyrivibrio sp. | reverse complement strand
CAATAACCACTCTATTTTCATTTTGATTTTCTATCAAAGGCATTAGTAATTGCAATGATAGCAGGAAACATAACGCCTGCAACAACCCAAATTATCCAACTATGTCCCCAATTATTTGATGATAAACTGTATCCTAAATAAATTGCTGTTGCGATTATCCAATATGCAGTATATACAACAGCCGCAATAGACGGTTTTTCTTTGTTTTCTTTAGAATATTCGCCCTCTTGCAAAAGTTTTTCATAGCTCGCCCATATAATTCCCGTCTTAATAAAACAAATCACACCTACGCCTGCAATAAGAAATGAAAGGAAAAGCATAATCATTAGAAATAGGTCGTTATCGGCGTCAATTATTGCTCCAACAAAAAGAGGAATTAAAGCAGTAATACACAAACAAGTTTCCGCAATATTATTCTTTGTGTGCAAATCTTTGTATTGTGCTTTGCGTTCTTTAGCCATTCCACTCACTCCATATTCGGTTTCAAACTTTTCTTTTTCCAAATATGCAAAGGGGGCTGTTTTGTTACCACTTAATATAAACATTACGGCGGCTATTGCTACAAAAATAATAAGAACAATCATTCCAATTCCACCAGCAATATCTTCATTCAAAATACCTGGCGTATAGCAACACCCCCGTTTGAAATTTCAAACGGGGGTGTTGTCAAGCGTTCCCGCTTGGCCGGTTTACAATATGATATATTTTCAACAATTTTTATTTTGCAGCCGAATTTGCTGCAACTGCATTTGTTTTTACACAAATTTCGTGTGTCATTAAATCATCGGCTTTTGTAACCGTTATGTTTATATTTTCGTAGTCAAAGGAATAACCTTTTTCCGGAATGTTTCCGCACTGCTCTATAAGCCAGCCATTAACTGTTGTTGCTTCAGAACTTAAATCGGGCGCTATATTAAAAAAATCAAAAAAAGCTTCTGTTGAGGCGTTGGTTAATACTGTGTAAGAAGATTTATCAATTTTTTTAATGCTTTCGAATTCTTCATCGCTTTCATCCCAAATTTCGCCCACGATTTCTTCCAAAATATCCTCCATTGTAACAATACCTGACGGAACACCAAATTCGTTCACAACAACAACTATGTGGTTGTGCTGCATTTGCATATCCCTAAAAAGCTGGCCAAGGTGCATTGTTTCAGGAATGTATGAAGGTTGAAACATTGCATTTTCCAAAGCAAACCCCGAATTTTTGTATTTTAACAAATAATCCCTTGTATAAAGGATTCCCTTAATTTCATCGGCGGTACTTTCATACACCGGTATTCGTGAAAAGCCTTCCCGTTCAATTATATTTATAATTTCTTTTTCACTGGCATCGTATGGCACAAACACAACAGATTTCCTTGGTGTCATAACATCAGCCGCAGTAAGATTATCAAGCCTGAATACATTTTTTATATATTCCACGTCATCTATATCAAGCGTTCCTTCGTCAACACCGGCATCAAGCATTATTTCAATATCTTCCTCTGACACCGGTTCTTCCTTTTCGTTGGGATCAATACCTAAAAGTCTTAATACAGCATTGGTTGATACAGTCAAGAGCCAAATAGCCGGATTTAATACGGTTGCCAAAGCCGATATGCTGCCACATACCAGCTCTGCAAGTTTTTCTTTGTGGCGCATTGCAATTCGTTTTGGAACAAGTTCGCCCAAAACAAGTGTGAAAAATGATAATATAAGTGTTATAATGATAACCGCCGCCGTATTTATTATTTCTGAATTTTCTGCGGGAACACTAAATGCTGCAGAAATTATATCCGAAAGCTTTTTGGCAAAGTTATCGGCGGCAAATGCAGAACCCAAAAAACCGGCAAGAGTGATGCCTATTTGTATCGTAGATAAAAATCTTGTGGGTGCGTCTATCATTTTTAGCATTTTAATCGCTTTTTTATCGCCTTCGTCAGCTTTTGCCTTTATTTTCTTTTCATTAAGCGATATGACTGCAATTTCTGTCGCAGCAAAGAACGCATTGAGCAAAATCAAGACAAGCTGCAGTAATATTTGTTTAATCATTATTTAACCTCCGAATTGATTATAAGTACATTTTTTCCTGTTTTCTTACTGTTAAGTTCGTTCAGCAACGAAACTTTTTACGCAAAACATTGGAATCAAATCCCCTATACAAACTCAGAAGTTTTTTTATACTTCGGGGTAAAGGATCCAAACAAACCATCTCCTTTTATTTTTTTGACATACATCCTTATTATATTACCACAAAAACAGATAAAATGCAAGTAAGAGTAAAAAATGCGGATTTTGTATAATTAAAATCTGCACAACCATATTATTGTTTCTCCACCCATTTATTAAGTGCATAAATACCTTCTTTGCTGCCGCAAAGAATAAGAATATCTTCATTCCTGAATATGTAATCGGGTTTTATGTATTCTATAACGCTTCCTTTATTTTCGACGGCGATTATATTTAATCCAAAATTGTGTCTTAAATTCACCTCGAGTACACTTTTCCCGACAATGCACTTTGGAATATGTAGTTTTGAAATATTTATCCTTTCGCTTAATTGAATAAAATCAATTACACTTGATGCTTCAAGCCTGTTAGCAAGGCGAATTGCCATATCTTTTTCGGGATACACAACATCAGCGCCGAGTTTTTCAAGTATTTCTCCGTGTTCAGGGCTGTTAGCTTTTGCAATAACAAGCGGTATCTTCATTCCGACAAGATTTAGAGTGGTGAGAATAGATGTGTCAAGATGTTCACCTATGCATACAACAGCCACATCACAGTTTTGTATTCCTGTTTCGGCAAGAGCCTTTTTATCATAAGAATGAGCAACAAAAACGTTTTCCGTATATTCCCGCATTTCTCTTATCTTTTCCTCATCATGGTCAACTACAAGTATTTCTGCTCCCGAACGAATAAGTTCCAATGCAAGCGCACTTCCGAAGCGTCCAAGCCCTACAATGCCGTATGTAGTCTTACTTTGTCTTGTTTTATTAAACATTTTTTCCTCCTTAATTAACCTATCATTATATTTCCTTCCGGATAATTAACACGCTCGCCTTTTGCAAAATGCCATAAGGTGGCAATGGTGAGCGGTCCCAACCTTCCTATATACATAATTATAATGGATAAAACTTTGCTTGAAACGCTCAAATCAGGCGTTATTCCTGTGGAAAGCCCTACTGTTCCGAACGCACTTGTTATCTCGAATATAATATCCGTTAAATCAAGATGAGGTTCAAATATGCACATAATATATGTTCCTGAAATCACAACGCCCAAAGCAAGAAAAGTTATTACTGCCGCTTTTTTGAATGCCTCTTTAGGAACTGAGTATTTGAATGCTTTTTCGGAACGATTTGTAGCTGATGATCTAATCCCCTGAAGCAGAACAAAAAATGTGCTTGTTTTTATTCCGCCGCCGGTGGAAGCGGGCGAAGCTCCTATAAACATCAATACCGTGAGAACAAACAATCCGGATTTTGAAAATGTACCGAGCGGATATGTTGAAAATCCCGCTGTTCTTGCAGACACGCTATGGAAAAGAGCGCCAAGCCAAGTTATGTTTTCTGTAAGCTTTAATAGTATTGTTCCGGCTGCAATCAGTACAAAGCTGACTGTTAATACTACCTTTGCATGCATAGATAGTTTTTTCCATCTTAAGCGGCTTACCCACAATTCTCTTATAACCAAAAACCCAATTCCTCCAAAGAAGATTAAACAGCAAGTCACAAGATTAAGCAATACATTATCCTTGTATGGTATAAGATTTTGGAAATTTCCCAAAATATCAAATCCGGAATTATTAAATGCTGCAACGGAGTGAAAAAAGCTTATTCCCAGCGCTTTAAGCGGGGAGTAATCTTTAGAAAACACTATAAAGCTAAGTATTGCCCCAAGCATTTCAAAAACAACCGTTACAATCAGAATTCTGTGAATTAGCTTTATCAGTCCTTTGCCCGAGTCTACATTCATTGCTTCACGGATAATTGTTCTTCCTTTAAGGTTTATACGCTTTCCGATTGCGAGCATAACGCTCGCACCTACGGTCGTAACACCAAGACCGCCGAATTGTATCAGCATTGCAAGAAAACACTGTCCAAGCGGAGTAAAGGTATCTCCCGCATCAACGGCTATCAGCCCCGTAACACAAACCGCACTTGTTGATGTATAAAGCGAGTCTATATATTTGAGGTCTGCTCCGTCTTGCACACTGCAAGGCAGCATAAGCAGAACAGAACCCAATAATATCAGTGCTGCAAAACCTAATGCAATGATTCGTGCCGGGGATTGTTTTGCGATAAATTCAACCATTTAACTGTTCACCTCATTCATCACGTTCGCACATTCGGTATCCGCCGTCCAATTCGCTGGCAATATAATTCTTTTGCCCGGATTTTGCACCGCTTTTTTCTTTTTGTGTTTCTGCCAGCTTACCCAGATAGGACCCGCTATGCAAATTGTCGAATAGCAACCGCTTATAATACCGAAAATCATAGGCAGAGCAAAGCTCTTGATTGACTGAATATCCTGTATGCAGGCAAATATATAAACAACCACAATACTCAAAAGTGTGCAGATATTTGTATTAAGCGAGCGTGTAAATGACTGGCTTATACTCTTGTTTACAATTTCTTCAATAGGCATCTTGTTACCGTAAAGCAACTTGTTTTCACGGATTCGGTCATAAATTACGATGGTATCGTTAATTGAGAAACCGAGTATGGTAAGGGCTGCCGCTATGAAAGAATCATTTATCGGAATATTAAATACCACAAAAGCAAAGAATACGATGAGAACATCGTGCAGCAGTGCAATAAGACCCGTAACACCTGCCGACAGTCCTGACACTTTTCTGAAGCTGAACCAGACATAAAGAATAATCAATATCGCAGAGAAGATAATTGCCTTTGTACTGTCGATGGCAAAATCTTTACCGATAAACGGCTCTACAACAGATACATCCGAAAGCTTCATATTGTTTTCGGGGAATGCCTTTTTAAGTGCATTTGTCAGTTTGTCCTGATCGGCAGAAGCAAGACCTTCTTTTCCTGCAAGGTTAAGCACAAGCTTTCTGGAATCCGAGGTCAAATCGGATTTTGTCTGAACATCGCACTTTCTTCCAAGAGTATCTTCTGCAACGGTCGCTGCCTTGTTCGTATCAATTTCCTGTGTATATTTGTAGTTTATGATTGCTCCGCCCTTAAACTGAATGTCAAAGTTAATTCCGTTAGTGAATATACACACAATACCGAGTGCAAATATCGCAAGCGATACTATATAACATTTAACTCTGTTCTGATAGAATTTAACGACCTTCTCGGTTTTCTTTACATTTCCGTATAAATTCGGTTTTCTTAATTTGTCATAGCAAGATAGGGATTTTATCATCAGCTTTGATGTAAGCACACCACACAAGAAGTTAAGAATAACACCGGTAAGCAATGAATACCCGAATGAAAGCATTGTGCCCGAACCGAATATCATCAATATGACAGCAACTATGATAACTGTTATATTGCCGTCAAATACCGATGAAAACGCTTTGTGAAAACCTGAGTTGATCGCAGCACGGACGGATTTTCCGTCTGCGATTTCCTCACGTATTCTTTCGGCAGTTATGATATTGGCGTCAACCCCCATACCGATAGAAAGGATGACTGCCGCAATACCCGGAAGAGTTAATGTAAACTGCGGAACAGACAAAGCAAGCAACTGACAAGCTACCTGAAGTGTAAGAGCAAACACCGCAACAAATCCCGGAAGTCTGTATTTTATAATCATAAACAGGCAAATAAGAATAAACGCTGTAATTGCAGCACTTATCATAACATCAAGCGCACCGGTTCCCATAATAGGGCTGATAGCATTATAGTTTTTTGATTCCAGTGAGAACGGAAGCGAACCCGAATTTATTTTTCTTGCCAAATCTGTAGCTTCCTCTGCATTTGCCATACCGTTTATGATTGCCTGACCGCCCGGTATTTTTTCTTCAACCATCGGGTTTGAAATCATAATATCGTCCATATAGATTGCCATTGAGCTGCCAACGAGCTTCTCGGTTGCCTGCTCAAAAAGCTTTGCGCCTTCGCTGTCAAATTCCAAAGCAACAACCTGCTGTCCTGTTTGCCGGTCGTACTGTGCCATTGCTTTCTTAACATTTTTTCCTTCAAGCAAAACATTTCCCTGCGGATCTCTGAATGTTAAAAGTGCAGTTTCTCCAAGCTCGGCAATCGCTTTTTCGGGATTGAATTCAGCTTCATCGGATTTCCATGGGAATCGGACAAGGATGGAACCGTTTTCTCTGTTTACGGTAATTTCACGGTCGAGAATATTCTGAGCATCACAGCGTTCTTCTATAATCGCCTTAGCAGCATCAAGCTCGTCAGCGGAAGGAACACCTTCATAGTCTTTCGGGAAATATGTTGCTTCGACACCGCCGCGGATGTCTATGCCAAACCTCATATCGGCGGCACTCGGTATCTTGAAAGAACCAACGCTTATGCCAAAAATCGAAATGTATGTAATTATTGCAATTAACGCAAAGATAATCCAAAATGTACCTCTGTTTATTCTTTTATTCAAAACCTTTCACCTCATATTGAAATTTAATTTGCAATTACTAAATAAGTATTATACTTTCAATATGCGTTTTTTTCCATCCGTCAAAAAAGTATACACGACAATCAGTTGTGCCAACAATATACAAGCTTCGGCATAATACGGGATACTGTGATTTGTGTAAACATTGATTATATATCTCTCAATAAGAGATTTTTCCACAGGCAATATTTTATCCTGCCGGACACCATTGTATCTTTGCTTCAGTTCCTTTGCGCTCTCGAACCTTCCAAATTGCGACACCTTTCCCGGTGCGATAAGTATAACACCGGTATTCTCGTCACCAAAGAACATGTCGCTTTTAACCGGAAAATCTGTTTTTTCAGTCATTCCAGAGTTTTGCCCTATATGAGCAGGACAAACAAAGGCGGCAACAGTCATAAGCAATACACACGCCACAATATATTTAGTTTTGAAAACAGAATTAAATATATGCACCTCAAAAACTCCTATTTCTTCAATCTTGCACAAATACGGGTAAAAGCATATGATACAAAAGCGCCGCATACGATACAGATAATCTGTCCGAAACCGATTGTATTCCAATCCGGCAAAATCATAACAACTGTTGCAATAACCACACCGATTATAGCATGGGAGATTGCACCATAATGCTTTTTATACAGAACACTTACAGCTTTAGATAAAAGCAGAACGCACATAACTATACCTATCGCAAGAGGTATAATGACACCCATATCAAGACAGGATATTCCGTCAAGCATCGGCTGATACAAACCGAAGAAAAGAAGCAAAGTCGATGAGCTAAGACCGGGAATAATAAAACTGAATCCCCAAAGTATCCCGCAAAGCAAAAAACCAATATCGGGAGTGCGAAGTTTTTCTGTAAATTTACCTTTCTGTGGTAAAAAAGTGTGTTTTCAGGGCAGTGCTTTCAAGTCCTGCCCTAACTGTAATATATCATAAAATTTCCGTCATGTCAAGGGCGCCCGAAGGGCGTTCATTGGAGCAGCTTGCTGCGTAAACCCTTGACTTGGCGGGGATTTTGTGATACCTCATTATTCGGGCAGTCTGCCCTCGTACATGATGGACAGCTCACCATAGACCTTTCCCCAATTCCTTAGCGGCATCGTCCATTTTTTCGTTGCCTCATATGTCGCCAAATACAACGCTTTTAGCAATGCCACACGCTTCAACGTGTTTCTTACTTGATGAACTATGCAACGCTGATATTCTGTATCCGGAAATGCCGTGCCTATAGCTTCTTTTATTCCTGTAAGACCATCTGCGCAAAGGATGAGAATATCCTTTACTCCTCTGTTTTTCAAGGAATTAAGCACTCCCAACCAATACTTTGCGCTTTCATTTTCGCCTACGGTTATGCTCAGTACTTCTTTGTATCCGTCTGAATTTATTCCAAGTATTATGTATGCCGCAAGCTTCTTTACAATGTGCTCATCTCTTACCGAAAAATGTATGCAGTCAATGAATATTATCGGATAAACC
>CALWMX010000084.1 GCA_944382105.1 uncultured Butyrivibrio sp. | reverse complement strand
AGCGTCCTTTATATCCTGCTTTGACAGCCAGTCTGCCCGCATTGCTCATTATCTCAAGAAATTCTGCCGCAACCTTGATAAATGCCTCAAGGGCAAAATTATCCAGTCCGGCAGCCACGTATCTGTCGTAGAAATCTCCTTCGTCCATAATTCCAAGCATTCCTGCCCTCGGATACACAAGCGCATACCAAAAGCTGCAGAAACCGTCCTTAATCCTGTATAAACCTTTCCGCACAATGCGGCTCCCGCCGGCATCATACGAAAAAACCTTCTCCACAATCTCACGCTCAATAAGATTATTGACATAAACACTGATTTTATCGCGTCCGTAGCCTGTTGCTTCATGTACCTCGTTGAGCTTGTTTTTCCCGGATGCCAGACAATTTAGAAGCATATTATATACACTGATCTCCCTGAATTCGTCTCTGATAAATCTCTCCGCATCTTTATCAAATACGGCGCCCGTTTTCAGAAAAAGCCTGCATATATTGCTCTTGACGCCAGCGTCCGCATCCCATTCCTTAAGATACGCCGGGACTCCTCCCGTAACGGCATACATGTAAAGCGCCGTCCTGACATCGCACTCCGGATACATTTCCACTATATCCGCAAAACCCAGTTCTCTCAGCTTAATGAATACATTTATTGAAAACGCCGCCTCGCCTATTGCTCTGACCATTGAATTTTCTATCCATGCCACCGAAGGGCTTGTAAGAATAATCATGACTTTTTTGTCAGTAACGGCTCCTCCTGCCAGCTTTGCAACGCTGTCCATAAATGTCTTGTCTATTTTGACTATATTCTGGAATTCTTCAATTATAAAAAGAAGACTGCCATCCTGTTTTTCGGCCGCCGCTCTGAATACATCCGTATAATCTTCGCCGGATATCGTTGTTCCGAGCTGTTCCGATACGGCGTTTCGGTAAGCGAGAAACATCCCCCTGCCGTCCGCGGGAACAGCCTCAAAATACACGGTCCTTTTATTTTTCGCAAACTCCCTGATGAGAGTGCTTTTACCGATGCCGTGTCTGCCGTAAAGAATTGTAAAATTATTTTTATCGGATAAAAAATGTCCGTCAAGACTTGCCAGATGCTCTTGTCTTCCAATCATAATGGCGCTTCACTCCTTATCGTCCCGCACACACCGTCACACCATGCAGCGCAGGCTTTCTCTATCTGGAATCATCAAGCGTAAGCATATACGCCGGCAGAAAATTAACCATAAAATAATCGGCCTCCGGCATATGCATATCATCTATTATCTGTCTTATTGACTCTCCCGCTTTTTCAAAATCCCTGTTGCCCATATGCTGCTCTTCGATGCATTTTATGTATGCGGAAATTTTATCTGCCGCCTTCACATACCTCCAAAGCTCCTTCTCCTGCTCCGTATCCGCAAGTATTGAAGAATACACTTCCCTCATAGCCTCAGGAAGCCCTGAAAGAAGCTGTTCCTTGGCAATCACCTCCACATCCTTGTAGGCGTCACGGATTTGCGGACTGTAATATTTTATGGGAGTAGGCATATCCCCCGTACTAATTTCCGTGGAATCATGGTACATTCCCATGAGCGCCAGTCTTTCCGCATTGATATGCCCGCCGAAAAAAACATTGTTAATCACACCCAGTGCGTGTGCAATCATTGCAACCTCAAGACTGTGCTCACATATATTTCCATTAAATGTATTGCGCATAAGTCCCCATCTGTTTATATATTTCATTCGGGCCATCATGGCAAAGAAATGATTATCCTTCATCACTGTTCCTCAATTACGCCAAAATGATAAATCGTCCGGGACAGATATTCCTCTCCGGCTTTGACAATAGGTGAAGGAAATTCTTCATGATTAACCGCATCCGGATAATGCTGTGTCTCATAGGCGGTTCCTCCTCTCGGATGGTATGTAACGCCGTCCTTGCCTTCATTTTTTTCGCTGATAAAATTGCCGGTATAAACCTGCATTCCGGGTCTGTCCGTAAAAATCTCCATGAATCTGCCGGTTTTCTCATGAATGATTCTTGCCACAAGAGCCAGCTCACCGTTATTATTAAGGCAGAAATTATGGTCGTATCCGCCCTTGAGACGTACAAGCTCGTCATCACTGTCTATATCATCGCCTATTCTCTTTGGGCTTCTGAAATCAAGCGGTGTCCCGTCAACCGGATGGAGAAGCCCGTCGCTTATCTCACCGTCCCTGCCGAAGGTATAGCTGTCGGCATCAATCCACATCAGTTCATCATGAACCGTCCCCGATGCGTGTCCTCCAAGATTAAAATAAGCATGGTTGGTCATATTGACTATTGTGTCGGCATCACTTACGCCCCTGTATTCAATTATAACAGAATCGTCCGCTGTAAGCGTATATGTGACGCTGACATTAAAATTGCCGGGCATCCCCTGGTCCCCGTCAGGACTGAAAAGCGAAAAGCACACGCCCTCTTCTCCGTCACCGGACACAATTTCCGAATCCCAGAGTCTGTAATAATACATATCAGGTCCGCTGTGAAGATTACAGCCTTTGTCATTGTCGGCAAGAATATATTCCTTGCCGTTCAAAGTAAATCTGCCATGTGATATTCTGTTGGCGCTCCTTCCCACGGTCGCGCCGAAAGCATCGTATGTGGCGGTCTCGTACCTGTCGCCGCTTCTGAGACCCAGAACAATATCATCCAGTCCGCCTTCTCTGTCCTTTACAAGCATGGACACCCATACAGCGCCCATATCCGTAAGCTTAAGTATTGTACCGTTTTCATTGGCAATAGTAAAAAGCGTTATTGCCTTCCCATCCTGTGTTCTGCCAAATGGCTCCGTAACTACTGACATAAACAACTCTCCTAACCCAAAATATATTGTTTTTTATTCTACCAAAAATTAAATCATATTTCAACAAATTTCAGTATAACAAAATCCTCCGGACAATGAAAGATTTTACCATTTGCCGGACAATCATTTGCCGTACACTCCAAACCTTTTGCTGTCTCAGAGGATTATTGTTGATGTTGGCGGGCCCCATAAATGTCTGCGTCCGCTTTAATGCCGCCCTCCAAACCGTAACATGTTTTATTTTTCCGGATTGCCTTCAGTGACAATATCATACACGTCGATTTTAAACTGGTCTGCCTGTGTGATTCCTATGAATTTACATCCGTATGTAATCGGTTCTCCCATGTTTTCGTTTTCCATCCTGACAATCTCCACAACCGCGTCGAATGTCTCCTTAGTCCACAGTACGACCTTTGCGTCATAATAGGAATTAATCGGAAGCATTTCCGATGTCCTGAATGCCATTCCGCCCTTTGAAATATTGATTACGTCAACTTCAATTTCATTGCGGTTGGGCGTAAACACAATGTTCCGGCTCCTGAGCGTCCTGAGCCTGATTGTTGCATTGATTGCAAATCTTTTGGCCCATCTTTTTTCCTGTACGTTTGAGTTACCCTCCATAAAATACCTCCATATATCATAAGTTATTTAATGTATCAGCAGATAAACATGGCGTCGCCGAAGCTGAAAAACCTGTAGCGTTCCTTAACAGCCTCCTCGTAGGCGGCCATAATATGGTCTTTGCCCGCAAGCGCTGATACTAACATAAGAAGCGTGCTTTCCGGAAGATGGAAATTAGTTATAAGACAGTCTATAGCCTTAAACCTGTATCCCGGATAAATAAAAATATCGGTATCACCGCTTGATGCCGGTATATATCCTGTCTCATCGGCGGCGGCTTCCAAAGTCCGGCAGCTTGTAGTTCCGACTGCTATTATCCTTCCGCCATCCGCTCTTGCCTTGTTAATTATATCAGCTTGTGACTGTTCAATGCAATAGTATTCCGAATGCATATGATGCTCCAGTATGTTGCTTACCTTGACAGGCCTGAAAGTTCCCAGCCCAACATGTAACGTTACGCTGGCAATATACACCCCTTTGTTTCTTATCTCATCGAGGAGTTCTTTTGTAAAGTGAAGTCCTGCGGTGGGGGCTGCCGCCGAGCCCTCATGCCTTGCATACACGGTCTGATACCTGTTTTTATCCTTAAGCTCATGAGTGATATACGGAGGCAGCGGCATCTGACCGAGCCGGTCAAGTATCTCTTCAAATATACCGTCATACTCAAATCTTATATACCTGTTGCCGTCATCTGCAATGTCCTCGATTTTTCCGGTCAGTATTCCTTCTCCGAACTCAATTACGGTTCCCTGACGGCATTTTCTGCCTGGGCGCACAAGGCATTCCCATATGTCATTTTCCTTTCTCCTGAGCAGGAGAATTTCTATTGCCGCACCCGTTCCCTGACGGACACCGTAAAGTCTTGCAGGAATGACTTTGGTGTCATTAATCACAAGGCAGTCTCCCGGATTGAGATATTCCAGTATATCGGTAAAAACCCGGTGCTCTGTCTTTCCGCTTTCTTTGTGAAGCACCATAAGTCTCGACGCCGAACGATTCTCAAGCGGGTCCTGTGCAATCAATTCTTTCGGAAGATAATAGTCAAATTCTTTCAGTTCCATTTTTTCTCCTAATCCGGCATGCAGCCATGCCTTTCCCTGTTACTGTCTGAGAACCGCTCCCAATTTTGTAAGTTCGGCAAGAATTTTATCCATTATCTCGTTGATTTCCGTATCTGCAAGAGTCCTGTCCTTTGCACGGAACACAAGACTGAAGGCCACTGATTTTTTGCCTTCTCCCACCTGCTCGCCCTCGTATATGTCAAAAAGGCTGCAGCTTTCAAGAAGTTTGCCTCCCCGTCTGATAATCGCATCTTCCATGGTGCCGATCATAACGGATTTGTCTGCAACAAGACTTATATCCCTTGTTGAAGCAGGGAATTTTGCAATTCCTTCGTATTTTTTGTCGAAGTCGGCAAGCTCCACAATGTACGGCATATCAATATCCGCATAATAGACTCTGTCGTTTATACCGTAGTTTCCGGCAACAACAGGATGTACTTCTCCAAGATATCCTACCGTCTGTCCGTCATATACGATATCCGCCTGTCTTCCCGGATGAAGAAACGGTTTCTTGTGGTCAGGGTTATAAATAATTCTTTTTTTCAGCCCCGCCTTTTCAAAAAATTCTTCAACTACTCCCTTCATGGTAAAGAAATCTCCTTCACCGTACATTCCAAGAGTAAAACGTGTTCTCTCGTCAGGCAGCTCGGTAAGCGGCAGCGCCTTTGGAATATATATATTTCCTATCTCATAAAGCCTTACGTTTTTATTTTTACGGTTATAATTGGTGGCCAGGGATGAAAGCATGCCGTTAAGCGCCTGAGTCTTCATAATACTGAAATCCTGTCCAAGCGGATTCATAATCGTTATTGCCTGCCTCAGCCCGGAATCCTCAGGTATAAGAAGCTTGTCGAATGCCTTAGGGCTTTCGAAAGAATAATTCATTGACTGTGAAAATCCGCAGTACTGAGCCACCTGTCTGGCCAATTCTTCCACCCTCAGCTTAAATGAAAGCTTTCCTGATGTGGATTCCCCTGAAGGAAGCGTTACCGGTATTTTGTCATATCCGAAAAATCTGGCAACTTCCTCCGCCATATCACAGGTTCTTAAGAGGTCCTGCCTGAATGAAGGAATACGTATCTCATCGGAATCCTTATCATAATCAAGACCGAGCCTTTCAAAATAAGAGAGCATGTCTTCCCTGGATACATTCGTTCCCAGAAGTTTGTTATATTTATCCGGTTCAAACGGAAGCGATTTTGCCTGAGGCTTTACAGGGAAAACATCGACCATTCCGCCCACAACTTCACCTGCTCCAAGCTCCTCCACAAGCTGGCAGGCCCTGTTTATAGCTGCCTCCGCGTTATAAGGGTCAAGTCCTTTCTCGAATTTACCGGATGCGTCGGTTCTGAGCCCCGCCTTCTTGGATGAAAGCCTTATGTTGGTTCCGTCAAAGCATGCGGCTTCAAAAAGCATTGTCTTTACATTGTCGGTAATCTTTGAATTTTCTCCGCCCATGATGCCTGCAAGACCGACGGCCTTTTCTCCGTCGCATATCATAAGCATTGAAGAATCGAGAGTCCTGTCCTGCCCGTCAAGCGTGCGGAACACTTCCCCGTCGGCAGCTCTCCTGACCACGATTTTGTGGCCTGCAAGCATGTCGTAATCGTAAGCATGCATCGGCTGTCCGTATTCTTCCATAACATAATTGGTTATATCCACAATGTTGTTAATCGGTCTGATGCCGCTTGCGGCAAGACGTCTCTGCATCCACGCGGGAGACGGCGCAAGTTTTATGTTTTTAACCATTCTCGCACAGTAACGTGTACATAAATCAGTGTCTTTTACTTCAACCGATACCATATCGTTTACGTTCTCACCGTTTCCTGTCTCCTTTACCTCAGGAGGGATAAACTTCTTTCTGAATGTTGCGGAAGCCTCCCTTGCAATTCCCAGTACGCTGTAGCAGTCCACTCTGTTGGAGGTAATCTCATATTCAAAAACAACATCATGAAGCCCCAATGCTTCAATGGCATCAGAGCCTGTAACCGCATCCGGCCCCATATCGTAAATACCGTCCTCAGGAGCATCCGGATAAAAATCTTTTGATGAGCCCAGTTCTTCAATAGAGCACATCATACCGCACGATTCAATGCCTCTGAGCTTGCCCTTTTTGATTTTGATTCCTCCCGGCGTCCTGCTTCCGTCATGTCCTCCGGCTACTCTGCCTCCGTCAAGACAAACAGGTACTTTCATTCCTTCGTAAACGTTCGGCGCTCCCGTGACAATCTGAATTGTTTCACTTCCCGTATCCACCTGACATATAACAAGCTTGTCCGCATCAGGGTGTTTTTCTATGCGGATTATCTGACCGACAATTATTTTGTCAATATCGGCATCAAGGCATTCGAATCCCTCAACCTTGGTTCCCGTAAGTGTCATTGCATCCGTATATTCCTGCGCCGTACAGTCAAGGTCCGGCACATATGCTTTAATCCATGATAATGCTGTGTTCATAACGATATTCCTTTCTGATTTATACCAAACATTCCGCTCTGTATGGCTTATTATTAAAACTGGTTGAGAAATCTTATATCGTTTTCGTATAGAAGTCTCATATCATCAATCTCATATTTCAAAAGTGCAATTCTTTCCAGTCCGATTCCGAAAGCGAAACCCGTATATTTTTCAGGGTCAATGCCGCTCATTTCAAGCACATGCGGATGAACCATGCCGCATCCGAGAATTTCAATCCAGCCTGAATCTTTGCAGAAACGGCAGCCTTTTCCTCCGCATTTGAAACATGACACGTCCATCTCCGCCGAAGGCTCTGTAAACGGGAAATGATGCGGTCTGAATTTAACTTTGGTCTTTTCTCCGAAAAGCTCCCTGGCAAAAACGGCAAGCGTCCCTTTCAGGTCGGCAAAGGTTATGTTCTTGTCTATAACGAGTCCCTCCACCTGATGAAAAGACGGTGAATGGGTGGCATCTACCTCATCAGAACGGAAAACTCTTCCGGGAGCAATCATTCTGATTGGTATTTTGCCCTTTTCCATCTCATGAACCTGTGTTGACGATGTCTGTGTTCTTAAAACGATATCGCTGTTGATGTAGAAAGTATCCTGCTCGTCCTTTGCGGGATGGTTGGCAGGAATATTAAGCGCCTCAAAATTATAATAATCGTATTCAACTTCCGGGCCTTCCACAACTTCATATCCCATTCCGACAAATATTCTCTCTATTTCCTCAAGGGCCACGGTATTCGGATGTGAATGCCCCACGGCATTTCTTCTGGCAGGCAGTGTGACGTCGATTACTTCTTTCTTAAGTCTTTCTTCCATTTCCGACGCCGCCAGTACGGATTTCATCTCCTCCAGTTTTTCTTCTATGGCGGCCCTTGTCTCATTAACCATGGCGCCCACTTTGGGCCTGTCCTCGGCCGCCACATCCTTCATTCCTTTAAGCACACCCGTAAGCTCACCTTTTTTGCCCAGATAAGCCACACGGATTTCATTAAGCTTATCAAGATTATCACAAGACATAATCTTCTCAATCGCTTTTTCTCTGATTGCCTGTAATTTCTCTCTCATTTCGATATCCTTTCATTTTCTTCATAAAAAAAATCCCCGTCCCAAAAGGGACGAGGTTATTCGCGGTACCACCCTAATTCCGGAAAAAACCGGCACTCTTATGCGTAACGTGCATTGGCGTCATCTCCTACTGTAACTTCAAAGATGCGGCTCCGGCATGAATTTCACTATACGGCTGAACTTAAGCGGACTTGCAGCCGGTGGCCCGCTCTCTCTGTAAGGATTCCCTATAGCTACTGTGTGCCTTCACAGCTTTTAAACATATATAAATAATATCACATAAATTTTCAATGTCAACCGCATTTTGACCTTAATTTGTTTTAAAATTGATTTAAAACGGAATGCCGCACACTAATATATTAATAATATGTCTGTATTTTGAACGCATAACAGACAAGGCATTAATCTAAAATATACTATAACTGTTTTTAAGGTAATATTGTGATGAAAAAATTTTTTTCTTTTATTATGTCGGTAATCTTTATTGTGTCGGCCGCTATGGTTCCGGCTATTGCCGACGAGCCTGAAATTCAGGCTCCTTCTGCCATTCTGATGGAAGCCTCCACCGGACAGATAATATATGAAAAAAATGCCGATGAAAGCCTGTATCCTGCCAGCATTACCAAAATCATGACGCTGATACTGATTTTTGATGACATAAAAGACGGAAAAATCGGACTTGAAGATACGGTCACGGTGTCCGAGCACGCCGCTTCCATGGGAGGAAGCCAGGTTTTTCTCGAGGCCGGCGAAACGCAAACCGTGGAAACGCTTATAAAGTGCATTGCAATCGCCAGCGCCAATGACGCCTGCGTTGCCATGGCCGAGTACATATCAGGCTCCGAATCCGCTTTTGTAGACAGAATGAATGAAAGAGCTGCCGGACTGGGAATGAATAACACAAATTTCGTCAACTGCTGCGGACTTGACACGGAGGGCCATATGACCACGGCCAGAGACGTGGCGCTTATGTCAA
>CALWMX010000083.1 GCA_944382105.1 uncultured Butyrivibrio sp. | reverse complement strand
TTTTATATAAATATAATTTTACATATATTCATTATCATTTAATGATTAAAATTCAATGTTTTTTGTTATCCAACCTTATGTTTTTCCTGAACAACATAAAAATTATTCCGAATGCAGCCGCAGCTGCTACACATAAAGCAATAATCAAAATCTGTGTCGGTATCTTGACGGAACCATTATCGAAATCCTGAGTGGTATTTGTCGACGGCAGAACAATCCGGCCCCCTCCTGTAATGTATTCATCTTCAGATTCCATATGATTTACGGCTTCCATTATTGAACTGTACAAATATACTTCATCTGTTGATTTTGCAGATAACGGTTTGATTTCTGCCAGTTGCTCTGCTGTCCCCACAACTTCCATTTCACCCATCGGAACTATCAACGATGCCTTATTGTCTTTCATAATTACTGCCACAGGCTCATGTATATAAGGCAGCCCTCCGCATATTACTGCCTTTATATTATCCGTATTATAACTAATCGAATTCATGGATGACTTGATTATTTGGTCATAATCAGATTGTGTGTCTTCTGAAATCAAAATAGCCGCTATGCACCACCTGCCTTCGTTTTCTTTAATACGCGCTATTTCTTCATCGGTAAGAGCATCAATTGCTTCTTCATTAAGCGGCAGCCCTTTAGATATATTCACCTCATATGTCGTATTTCCGATATTAATATCAAGAACCCACATGTGCGTTCCGTCATTAAGCGCATTCATTATAGCAGTTTCATCGACTGTATTAAGTGCAAAAATGTCTGTGTCAACATAGATTTTAACTGCTGAATCAATGTCAATATCAAAATCATCCTGAATCGCATTTTCACCGTTTTGAGTCCTGATTACATTTATATGGTTAATTATTTCCTCCTGCAATTGGGATATTTCCTGATAATCCGTATAGTTATTTTCCAATTTCTCCAGCATATCCGCATTATCGGATTGACTGTCTGCAAAGGCGCCGGTTGGGAGCGCTGTAATTAAAAAAATACATATAACTGCCAATAATTTTTTCATAATATTCCTCCTCATTATGAAACCCACCATGTATGAGTATATTTACCTGTTCCCGCTTTCAAAGTTGTTCCGTTTACAAGACTGCTATATGCATAATATCCGCTTGAATTACCTGATATTGGGTCTATCATATATAAGTATGTATCATCAAACGGAACTCCTTCTTGGATTCCGCTTATTACATATACGTGACCCCCGCCTGAGTTCCAGCCAATTCTTAAAACACATGGTTTATTCGCTTTTATATTTATTGAGAATGCCTGACTTTGAGCAATACCTGACTGTGATATTATTTTTTTTGATGCATATCCAATAGCTTTGGTAACCTCACTTAGAGATGCCGCTTCATTAACTGCACTTCCTTTAACATATATACATATAGCACTTTGTGATAAATTATATCCATAATATTTTCCAACCATTTTTGCACATGCCGCCCAACACCAATTTGATTTTTCTTGTGAGTATTTTGTAACATTCAAATTATATGTTGATGCATTGACTTGTAAAACAAAAACGGCAATAACTATAAACGAAACAATGCATGCCACGGTCCCTTTTTTCTTATTATTCATAAAACATCTCCTCTACAAAATGCTGTTCATAACAGTATTAAATTAAATCTTTAATGGAATTATAAAGAAATTTTCAGAATTAAACTAATATGTAATAATTATCCCTTTTAATTATCCTGCTCCTTGTATTTTATATTATCATACAAGTATTGCAAATTATACGACAATATTTACACTTGCATTACATAAAAAATCAGTCATAAATATTCATACTAGTATTTATGACTGATTCACACAAATCCGACAGCTTTAAACTGTACATATATACTGATTATTGATAATCCTAAGAAGCTTCAGTTGAATATGGCCCTGTCGTTGTCAAATTCTTCGTGCTTTTTGCTGGAATAACGTTTCATAAGGTCTTCCACCGTCATTCCTTCACGTTCCTTTGCATGTATGTCAAAAATAATATTCCCTGCGTCCATCATTATGGTTCTGTCTCCGGTCTCAAGAGCCGACTTGACATTATGGGTAATCATCAGGGTTGTAAGATTATTGTCCGCAACTATTTTTTTGGTTATATCCATAACCTTCTCTGCTGTTGCCGGGTCAAGCGCCGCCGTATGTTCGTCCAGCAAAAGCAGGCTCGGGGGAACTATTGTAGCCATAAGAAGCGTCACAACCTGACGCTGTCCTCCCGAAAGCAGACCGACCTTCGTGTGCATCCGGTCTTCAAGCCCCATATTAAAACCGGCAAGAGCATCCCTGAACATAACTCTTTCCGACTTGGTTATGGCAGGCGCAAGACCGCCGCGCTTGCTTCTCGAATATGCAAGCGCAAGATTTTCTTCTATTGTAAGATTCGGCGCCGTTCCCTTCATCGGGTCCTGAAATATACGCCCTATTCTTCTTGCTCTTTTATGTTCCGACTTATATGAAATATCTTCGCCGTCAAGAATTATATGCCCCTTATCAAGCCAGAAATTCCCGCATATGGCATTGAAAAGCGTTGATTTCCCGGCTCCGTTTGAGCCTATGATTGTCACAAACTCTCCGTCTTCAAGCGTGAGGCTGAGCCCGTCGAGAGCCTTAAATTCATTGGGAGTCCCGGCTGCAAAAACCTTTACTGCATTCCTGATTTCAAGCATCCTTATGTCCTCCTCTCCTGATTCCCGCCTTTCTTACAGCATCTTTCACGGCAGGAATCGCCAATGCCGCAATGACTATAACCGCAGCCACCAGTTTAAACATGTAAGACGGGAAAATGCTGTATTTTGTGGTCACCGCAATTATCGCCCTGTATATAACCGAACCTATGACAGCCGAAATGAAACCTAAGGTCACGCTCCTTCTGCCAAAAATCGCCTCGCCTATAATAACCGAAGCCAGACCGACAACGAGCATACCCACGCTTGAATTTACGTCGGCAAAGCTCTGGTACTGGGATGTAAGTCCTCCTGAAAAAGCTATGCAGGCATTTCCTATCCCCAGTGCAGCGATTTTGGTAATGTTCACATTGACGGACGAGGCGCTCAGCATATCCTGATTGTCGCCCGTAGCCCTGATACATAATCCGAAATGAGATTTAAAAAACAATGACAGCAATACCATTACTGCAACCGCAATAACTGCAATTACAATAATCCTGACTATTTCCTTGTCAAGCGCCGGCATAATATTTCTGAAATCCGTAAAAATTGTTCTGCTGTTAAGGAGCGTCAGATTAGGACTGTTGCCCATGACAGCAAGATTGATGGAATACAATCCGCTCATTGTAATTATTCCTGCAAGTATAGGATGTATTTTGAGCTTTGTCTGCAGCAGGCCGGTAAAACATCCGGCGGCCGCTCCGGCTGCAATTGAAAGCAACAGGCCAAGATACGGATGTCCGGCTTTTGCCATAACAGCCGACACCGCCACACCGAATGCGAAGCTTCCTTCTGTAGTCAAATCCGGTATATCCAAAATCCTGAAGCTGATATATATTCCCAATACCATAATTCCGTATAACAGACCAAGCTGCAGGGAACTGTATAATATAGTCATTCCTTTTCCTCCCGAAAAAACACAGACGGCGGCTGCCGCCTGTGTATGTTAGTATATGTTATATGACGGTATCTATTCCGCATCATCAACAATACTTGCCGTACTCTTGATATCTTCCGGAAGTTCAATTCCAAGCGCGTCAAGGGTCGTCTGGTTAATAACCGTCTCAGTGGCAGGCACCACAACCGAAGGTATGTCAGTCAATGCCTTGCCGTCCTTTAGATATTCCAAGCCCATCTGCGCAGTCTGTTTTCCTATTTCCGTATCGCTTATGGCGATTGTCGCAAAAGCGCCGGAAAGAACCATAGTCTTGGAGCTTCCGTATACAGGTATCTTATTATCTCTTGCCACTTCCGTAACTGTAGTCATAGCTGACTGCACAACACTGTCATTGGGTATAAAAATCCCGTCAACCTTGTCGGCAAGCGTCTCTGCAGCCTGCTGAACCTCGGATGAATTGGTCACCGTAACCTCTTCATAAGGAATGTTGTTGGCATCGCAGTATTCCTTAGCCGAATTAGCGGTATTCACGGAATTATCCTCGCTGGTGCAGTAGATAAAGCCCCATGTTTCTATATCAGGCGTAAGCTTGTCTGCGAACTCAAATATGTCCTCAATCGGTATTGCATTGGAGGTTCCCGTTGCGTTTTTGTCAGGATTATCCATATCGGAAATAACTCCTGCTTCTACAGGCGCCGATACTGCGCAGAAAAATGTAGGCGTATCGCATTCCTGATTCACCATTGCCTGTGTTGCTGGCGTCGCAATGGTAAACACTGCCTTATATGAGCCGTCGGCCATGTTCTGTGCTATAGTCTGAAGCGTGGTTGCATCTCCCTGCGCGCACTGAACATCAATATTGTCATATCCGTTAGCCTTAAGCTCATCAACAATCCCGTCCTTCATATCCTCAAAAGCACTGTTCTCAATAAGATAAAGCACTCCGATTTTGTCGGAACCGCTTCCCGAATTACCGCATCCTGTAATCCCGAACACGGCTGCAACTGCCATAATCACAGTAAAAACAACTGCAAATTTCTTTTTCATAGTAATCTCCTTCTATATTGCTTTTATTGATTCATTTCCTCAAGCCTGTTAAAAGCCGCCGCAAGCATATCCGGCGTAATCTTATAGGGATTATGCTCGATATCCTTCATAGCAAGCGAAGCCTTTACAAGCGCAGGAATTTCCTCCGATGTTAATTCTATGTCGGAAAGCCTTGTAGGCAGACCAACGCTTTTGTTAAATTCAAAGAGCTTTCCGAAATTTTCCTCGTCACCGTCCACAAGCAGAAGAATTAGGACTCCGTATCCCACAACCTCTCCGTGGAGATGCCTTTCCTCTATATGCGGATATGAGGTCAGGGCATAGAAAATAGCGTGAGCCAGTCCCGTATTGTAATCTATTATATGGTCGGCAGTCAGAAATATGGACGCAATTGCCGTACTCACAATAATTGAAAGCACAACCTGCTCAAACTCGAATGAAAATCGGCCGTTTCTCATGTCCTCAAGCGCCTTTTTACCGTATTTAAGCATCGGCTCATAGCACATGAGAGAATTGATTACGCCGGACTTTACGTAATGCGGAACCTCCTCATTCCTTG
>CALWMX010000082.1 GCA_944382105.1 uncultured Butyrivibrio sp. | reverse complement strand
TCTGGCGCGGACGATTTCAGTTTTTAGGACATAATCCGGATTTTATTATTGACGGGGCCCACAACCCCGACGGCGCCAAAGCTTTGGAAGACTGCATTAAAAAATATTTTCCCGATACAAAACTTACATTCATAATCGCAGTTTTTTCGGATAAGGATATCGGAGGTATACTGGAACACATTATTCCGTATGCATCACAAATCATAGCCACTGCGACTCCCGGCAATAGCAGGGCGCTTCCTGCCAAAAAGCTTGCACAATACATTGAAACATATTATGATATAAAAGTCATGTGCCGGGACAACATTACTGACGCAGTTGAGCTTGCATTAAATACTGCGGATTCTGCGGAAGAAATATACGGTTCTGCCGGACATGTGCCGGCTACGGGAAATGCTGTCATTGCCTGCGGCTCGCTTTCACATCTGGCATCTGTCGAAAGCGCATACAGACTGCTGACAGGAAAAATAAAATAAAACATAACAGGAGCAAACAAATGATTATAGGCAGCCACAATTTTGACGGGAATCACACTCATATAATGGGTATACTTAACGTTACGCCTGATTCATTTTCAGACGGCGGCAAATACAATAAAAAGGAGGCTGCACTTCGCCATGCCATGTCAATGATTGAAGACGGCGCGGAGATAATTGATATCGGCGGAGAATCCACACGCCCAGGATACACCATGATTTCGCCTGAGGAAGAGATGGATCGTGTATGTCCGGTCATCGAACTTATCAAAAAAGAGACTGATGTTCCCATATCTCTGGATACATACAAAAGCAGTGTTGCGGATGCCGGCTTAAGCTGCGGCGCCGATTTGCTCAATGATATCTGGGGACTTAAATATGACTCCGATATGGCCGCAGTTATTGCAAAATACAATGTACCATGCTGTCTTATGCACAACCGTAATATTGAAAAAAATCCATATAATGATTTTCTTGACGATTATGTTTCCGACATGAGGGAGTGTATTGAATTGGCCTTGTCCGGAGGCATTTCCAATGACAAAATAATCCTTGACCCCGGAGTAGGCTTTGGCAAGAGCTACACTCAGAATCTTCTTGTAATAAAACATCTTGATTTGCTCTCAGAGCTGGGATATCCTGTTCTTCTGGGTACATCACGCAAATCAGTTATAGGTACCGCTCTGGATTTGCCGAAGGATGAGCGAGTGGAAGGGACAGTAGCAACTTCAGTCATTGCCGCCCAAAAAAGATGTATGTTTGTGCGTGTCCACGATGTAAAGGAAAATTACAGAGCCGTCAAAATGACGGAAGCAATATTACAAAATTTTATGGAATACAGGTAAAGAAATAGAAATGGATAAAATTAAAATCGATAATCTAAGAATATTCTGCAATCATGGCGTTTACGAAGAAGAGAAACGAAACGGACAGAATTTCTATGTATCAGCCATGCTTCATATTGACACATACCCTGCCGGGATATCCGACAGACTCGACAAATCGGTAAATTATGCCTTATTGTGCAGAGAAATCACGGATTTCATGCAAAAAAACAGATATAATCTTATTGAAGCCGTTGCCAACAACCTTGCCGCCCATATTCTTGCTTATTCCGAACTGATACGCGGTATTGATTTGAAAATAAGCAAACCGGAAGCCCCAATCGGTCTGCCCTTTGAAAACATCTCCGTAGAGATACACAGGGAATGGCACACGGCATATATTGCTGTCGGCTCCAACATGGGGGATTCGCGTGCAATAATAACTGAAGCCTTCGATAAACTTGCATCAAATCAGGCAATCCGAATAATAAAGAAATCTTCATTGATTGTCACAAAGCCCTACGGCGTAGTTGAACAGCCTGATTTTCTTAACGGTGCGGTTAAGCTTGAAACTTATCTTGAACCTGAAGACCTTCTTGATTACCTTAATCTTCTTGAAAAAGAAGCGGGAAGAACAAGAGAAATTCACTGGGGGCCAAGAACTCTTGATTTGGATATATTACTGTATGACGAACTTATAATAAACAGTGAAAAACTAACGATACCTCATATTGATATGGCAAACAGAAGCTTTGTACTTCAGCCGTTATGTGAAATTGCGCCATATGCTTATAATTGCAGACTGATGAAAACAGCGGCTCAGATGAGAGAGGAGCTTGAAAGCAGAAACGAACGTTAAGCAGAAGAGAACGGAATTAACAGGCAAATCCGGCACCGGCAGGTGATAGAAATAATGGTATGTAACGCCTGCCGATGATAACGGATATGCCGTATAAGCCATAATTTTTTATACAATATTCGTTCTTATGAGTCCAACTACTTTACCTACAATCCGGCATTCATCCACAATAATCGGTTCCATAAAATCATTCTCCGGCTGCAGTCTGTAATGCCCGTTTTCTTTATAAAACCTTTTGACGGTGGCCGAATCGTCAACCAACGCAACAACTATTTCTCCGTTATCCGCCGTATCCTGTCTGGCTACTATAATAGAATCACCTTCATAGATTCCCACATTGACCATACTGTCTCCCTTTACCTTGAGCATAAACATCTCTTTATTAGGAAGCATATCTACAGGGACAGGAAAATAGTCAATTATATTCTCAACAGCCAGAAGCGGCTGGCCTGCGGCAACCGTTCCGACAATAGGAATATTGACCATGTCGCGCCTTGTAAGTGCAAAATCATCGTCAATTATCTCAATTGCACGCTGTTTGGTTGAATCTCTTCTTATAAAACCGTTCTTCTCAAGTGTCTCAAGATGTGCATGAACGCTTGAAGTTGAACGGAGGTTAACTGCCTCACAAATCTCTCTTACTGAAGGCGGATATCCTTTCGCCAAAATCTGTTCCTTAATAAAATCAAGTATCTCCTGCTGCTTAGCAGTAATTTTCCCATTAGCCATAAATAAATCTCCTTACTGGTACCGGTTTGAAGCGGCAGTATTATACGCTGTATGCGAATTCCTATGTTAAGTCAATAATATCACATATCCCTGCAAAATGCAAACAAAAGTTCCGAAAAAATGTTCGTTTTTCTGTTGACAAACAAAAGTTCGAGTGATATTATAATTACATCGAACATACATTCATATTTAATGTACATTCAGGAGGTATTGATTATGACGGCATCTATCAGAAAAGCTTCAGCCAAATCAGCAAAAATGCGGGCGCTTACAATTGTTTTATCTGTTATGTTTATCTCATTTATATTGGGAAGCGTCATTGTAAAAGGGCAGAGCACAAAATCTGCATCGTCCGACAATACATATTTTACCAATATAACTGTCGATAAAGGAGATACTCTCTGGAGCATAGCTTCCCAATACATTGATTACGATTATTATGATAATATATATGAATATATGGAACAGCTTAGGACATTGAATAACATTACATCGGATAAAGTATATGCAGGCGATAATCTTATAGTTATCCGTTATTCAAATGATTCCGACAATTAATCTGCCACCCCTTAAACAGCCGGTTAAAGCCCGGCATTTCACGGACCGGCCTCAGTGCCGGTCCTATATTTTATAAACGGCAAAAACCTTGACTGTAATAATTATAATGCTTATAATAAAAACAAATAATATTTTCGTTTACCCGGCTTAGGATTAAGCCGAGAAAGAGATTAAATACTATATTATGAAGCTTATATTTTAAGCAAAGTTTTTCGTGTATTCGGGAAACCAAATCGGAAAGGGAACTATATGGAACTTGACAAGAGATTAATTAAAGGACTTAATAAGCTTGGAATACAAAATCTTACGGCAATACAGCAGGAGAGTATGGTTCCTGCCTTATCCGGGCGCAATATTATCGGATGCTCCAAAACCGGAACAGGCAAAACATTTGCATATCTGCTTCCTACAATATCAGCCAATGCTGATAATAATACGCTGTATGCGGTTGTTCTTGCTCCCTCAAAAGAATTATGCATACAGATATGCAGCCAGATTAACCAGCTGTCCAACAATTCACATATTCCGGTTACCGCGGCGGCATTATTCGGAGGCGTCAACAGACAAAGACAGCTCCAGACTCTTAAAAGCAAACCCAATATAGTTGTTGGAACATATCAGAGAATATATGAACTGGTTAAAGACCGCAAGCTTTCCGTCCATAATGTTAAGACACTGATAATAGACGAAGCTGACAGATTAGTGAACAAAGATAATATCGAAGGAATTTTAAAGCTTCGCAGATGTTTTATGCGCGATATTCAAATTATGCTTTTTTCTGCGTCCATAAGTCCGTCAACTCAGACTACGGCACAATTGTTGGCGGATAACTTTGTTAAAATTTTCACAAATGAACGTATTGAAATCCCATCAAATATAGAACATATATATATTGTTACAGAGCGCAGGGAACGTATAGAAACCGTCCGTAAAGCATTAAAAGCCGCTAATGCCGGACGCGGTATTATTTTTTCAAATTCCAAATATGATACTGACGAAACCTTCCAAAAGCTGAATTATCATCATTATAATGTGGGATGTCTTCATTCTGACTGCGATAAAAATACAAGAAGACAGATTATCGATAAGTTTTCTTCCGGTAAAATCGACTATCTTGTGTGTTCGGATATTGCATCGCGGGGAATTGATTTTAAAAATGTTAGCTGTGTAATAAACATCGGACTTCCTGACAAACCTTCAGATTATCTTCACAGATGCGGGCGATGCGGCCGGGACGGACAAAAAGCCGTATGCATATCAATTATTACCGAAAATGAACTTAAAAATGTAAAAGCCTGTCAGAAAGCTTTCGGAATAAATATGCTGCGGAAGAAATTTTATCAGGGAAAAATTGTCCGCGGATGATAAAGAATAAAGAAAGGATAAGTGGTATTTAGAGGTTTTTCTGCCATTATTTTTCGTTAAACCTGAGTTTAGCGAAATTGACTATGGCGCAAAAAACACTTAATTTAATCTGATGCGGCGCTTCTCTTCTCGTTGGAAAATCCGGCAAGCGCGTTTAATTTTGCTTCACGTCCAATTTAATCAAGTTTTTATTACAGAGGAAATATTTATGGAAGAACTTACATATCATGAACAGGAAAGCCGTCAGGCAACACTCAAACTGCGCGAGCTCCAAAAGCAGCTTCCCGCATTCCTGATTGAATATTTCAGAGGAATTGAATATTACAATGCACCAAGGACCAGAATTGCATATGCCATGGACCTCAAAACATTTTTTGAATATCTGCATGAAAACAACCCCTCATTAAAAAATACCGATATTCATAATTTCCCGTTTGAGGTGCTTACACGAATAAAATCGTATGATATTGAAGAATATCTTGAATACCTTAAGTTATACGAGAAAAACGGCAAAACATATACCAACAATGAACGCGCCATCAAACGCAAATTATCAGCCTTGCGTTCAATGTATAATTATTACCACAAAAATAAGCGTATAGATGAAAATCCCGTTTTGCAGGTCAATATGCCCAAGCTCCATGATAAAGCAATTGTACGCCTTGATAATAACGAAGTGGCGGATTTGCTTGATACAGTGGAAAGCGGCAATGGAATGACGCAAAAGCAGCTTGAGAGTCACGAAAAGCTCAAGGTCCGTGATTTAGCCATACTTACTCTCCTGCTGGGCACAGGCATACGAATATCGGAATGTGTGGGACTTGATGTTTCCGACGTTGACTTTGATAATTCACGCATTAAAATCGTGAGAAAAGGCGGATATGAGGCCTATGTATATTTCGGAGATGAAGTCGCCGAAGCACTCAACGAATACATGATTGAACGCAAAAGCAAAACTCCGGCCGAAGGACATGAAAACGCTCTTTTCTTATCTAACAGAAACAGCCGGATTACAGTGCGTAATGTGGAAATTATGGTAAAAAAATATGCAAAAATCGTCACTCCGCTCAAAAAAATAACTCCTCACAAGCTGAGAAGCACATACGGAACCAGTCTCTATCAGGAAACAGGCGATATTTATCTTGTTGCCGATGTTTTGGGGCATCATGACGTAAACACAACCAAAAAGCACTACGCCGCTATAGAGGAAAACAGGCGGATGGCCGCCCGCAATAAAGTAAAATTACGTGAAAAACAACAACAATAGAAAATAACAATATAAATATCCCGACAAATATCCGGAAAACGGCAAAAATACCGCAAAAATATCAAAATAAAATTTTTGCGGTATTTTTGTCTTATATACCGGTCTAATCCGTTTCAGAGCCTTCCGTCTCATCAGGTATTGTCTCATCGGCGGGTTGCCCCTCCGTCATTGTCTCCTCCGGAACCGTCGTTTCTGCAATATCGTCAACAGCGGAGGTGGTTTCCTGTATCTCGGATGTTTCCTGACGCGTCTCATTATCTGCGGTTGTGCTGTTTTCATCCGTACCGGACTCTGCCGGTTCCGATACGGTAACATCATCTTCCGTTGTTTCGGCTTCCGATGTGTCCGGCGCAGCCGTCTCATCATCCTCAACGATAAGCCTCGTCTGTCTCGTCAGATAATTTCCGTATAAGTCAGCAAGATTAAGAGTAATATTGTAGCTGCCCGCCTGATTGAGATTATATTCCCCGGTGATATATACATATGATATGAGACTTTCGCCGGCCCTGCCCCGTGCATTTACGTGACTTAAAACAGCTCCCATCCCGCTTCCTGCCGTGACCGTAATCTCATCGGCACAATCAAGTGACACAGCTTCAGACGGACACCATACTGAGCCTTCTGCATCATCGGTAGGCTCCCATGTTATACCATCCGGGATCTCCATTATGTCTATAAAATCAGCGTCTATCTCTTCATCTTCGTCCTCATATACAACTATCTCCGACTCGAATGAACAGTTTTCATATATCCATTTTGCATCTGCAAGCTGAAGGGTTATTCCCGTACCGTCAGTATCCGTTCCGATTTTCTCATAATCGGACACATCAAGAGAATTCTTATCATTCATGGTGTTGTATATGGCGGAATGGAAAATAATTCCTTCTCCGAAATCCGAGTAATAACGGTAATATCCGTCATCGGTCTCACTCCATGAACGCTTACTGCCCTCTCCGGAAGAATATGTTCCGTTTTCAATGACTCCAATACCCGCAATCATATACCTTGAAGGACTATCCGAATAGGCGCCGTCTGCTTCATTATACTGATATGCCGAAACCATATGGGTTGCCTTGTTCACGCAAATCCTGTACACGCCTCTCAAGGCCGATGCGGTCTCATCCTGATGTCCGGTGTCAGTTTCATCCTCTGTGGTTTCATTTTCAACAACATCTGATTCGGGTTTTATATTCCTGCTTATAATAACAATTACCGCAATTAAGGTAAGGAAAATCATAAAAAAGGCAATATAATACTTGAGATTTTTGGTTTTAAAGAAATCCTTTAATCCTCTCTTTTTCGATATATAAACCATGATTAATCCTATATAGTTCCTTTTGGCGAGGTAATCCTCATCTCAATGTATGATTTAAGGAGCTTGACCGTGCTGTCTATCCCCAATATGCTGCTGTCAACACACAAATCATAGTTGCGTGCATCGCCCCATTTTTTGTTGGAATAGAAATTATAATAGCTTGAGCGTTTTTTGTCTGTTTTGGTGATAAGCTCCTTTGCCTTATTTTCCTTGTAATCATACAGACGCATTATACGCCTGATTTTAGCGTCCATATCGGCCTTGATGAAAATGCTGATAAGTCCCGGATTATCCTTGAGCGCATAATCTGCGCATCTTCCTACAATGATACAATTCTCTTCCGAGGCAAGTTTCCTGATTGAATCATACTGCGCCATAAAAACCTTTTGGCTTAAAGGCATATCTATAAAAGACGATGTTGAATATCCCATTGAATAAGTATCCATGACAAGCGAGTACAAAAAACTGTTGGTAGGCTTCTCATCATGATTATGGAAAATTTCTTCTGCCATTCCGCTGTCTTTTGCTGCCCTTGCCAGAAGTTCCTTATCATAGCACTTAATCCCCAGTTCATCCGCCAGCGCCATGGCAATCTGACGTCCGCCGCTTCCGTATTCCCGGCTTATTGAAACAACATAATTTTCCATAAATATTCCTCCTCGTTTACATGATTCCCGTCGGTAAAGCCTGCAAATGCAGATTGACCCGTTTATGACCGGGACTTCACTGACTTTATTATGATATGCTTATATTTTATCACGTCGACTGGCGTCTTCGTGTGGGCATTCGCACAATGTCGGATTCCGCCAAGCGCAATCCGCCGCTGTGCTCATTATATCATAGAAAAGTAAATTTTTAAATATCTATCCTGATTGTTTATAATATTTTCAATAATTTTTCAAAATAATCAGGCAAAGGCGCGCTGAACTCCACATATTTTCCTGTACGCGGATGTACGAATCCCAAAACTCCGGCATGAAGCGTCTGGCCTTGAAGTGAAAAGGGGGTCTTTGCATTGGAATACACCGCGTCACCGAGAAGCGGATGTGATATGCTTGCCATATGGACCCGAATCTGGTGGGTTCTTCCGGTCTCCAGCCTGCATTTTATATATGCATACCTGCTGAAGTTCTCAATAACCTTATAGTGCGTTACGGCATTTTTGCCGTTTACCCTGTTGATTGCCCGTTTTTTGCGGTCCGTGGGATGCCTTCCAATCGGAGCGTCTATAACCCCCTCGGCTTCCCTGAAAGAATTGTGGCATATGGCATAATAATACCTTGTTATACTATGCTCCTTTAACTGCCCGCTTATACTTAAATGAGCGGCATCATTCTTGCAGGCCACAAGGACGCCTGTTGTATCCATATCAATCCTGTGAACTATGCCGGGCCTTAAAACCCCGTTTATACCCGATAAATGGTCCTTACAATGATACATAAGGGCATTTACAAGCGTTCCGCTGTAATGGCCTGCTGACGGATGAACAACCATGCCCTTCGGCTTGTTAATCACTATAATATCTTCATCCTCGTAAATAATATCAAGCGGTATGTTTTCCGGAACTATTTCCGGCTCTTTAGGGCATGGAACACAAACTGTTATTTTATCATCCGTCTGAAGCTTATAGTTTGACTTAATATTATTATTGTCAACCAACACAAGGCCGTCGGCAATCAGCTTTTGAATATAAGAACGCGAATAAGAAGAAAGCATATCTGATAAAAATTTATCGATACGCTCTCCCGAATTGTCATCTTTTACAGTAAGTTCAATCACATCTTCAAACTGTTCACCTGTCATAATATTTTAGTCCTTCATTCACCGATCATTTTGTTTTCTTCAGCGGCACTCTTTTCATAACTGTCTGAATTGTCTTTTTCAGCATCCGGACCTTCAGACCTTACGCCGTCATCGATGGTCCCGGCGGCATCGGCAGCTTCCGTATTATCCTCTGGCTTGCGCCTCTTTAAAAAACTGAAATCATCGTCTTTAAATCCGAATAAAATAACAAAAATAAGCGCAATCATTGACAGGCTTACGCAGATATCAGCAAAATTAAAAACAGGAAAATCAATCAGCTTAAAATATATAAAATCATGTACATAACCGTTGGCAACACGGTCAATAAAATTCCCCACTGCTCCTGCCATCAGTGTAACTATAATAATACGGAAAAATCTGTATTTTTTGTTCCGGGGAATACGGTAAAGAACATAAAGCAGCCCAATAAGCAAAATCACCGTTATCCCAATGAAAAACCACTGTTTTCCGGAAAAAATCCCCCATGCGGCTCCGTCATTGCGCAGATAAGTGAGCTGCAGTACATCTTTAATAATATCAACCGGCTCACTGTCCTTAAGATATGTTAGCGCAAGATATTTTGTTATCTGGTCCACCGCAACCAGTACGGCAAATAAAATAAAATCCCATATATATACTAATATTTTCTTCATTAAAAAACCTGCTCGTTATATATATTTGTGAAGCACAACAACCGTTCTGCCCTTTTTGGTCAAAGCCCCGGAAGAAATAAATTTTATTCTGCCAAGTCCTCTCACGGAAACAATATCCTCCGGTTTAAGGCTGTAGGCATTGGAAGTAATTATCTTCCCGTTTACGGCCACCTTCCCATTCTCGATATACGAAATAAGACGGCTTCTTGAACCGCCGAACCCAAGCGCTATTACCGAGTCAAGCCTGAGTGACGCCACAGTTCCCCGAATTTCTTTGAAATCAGGGACATAACTGAAATCATTATAATCAGTCACCTCTGCCGTAACCGCAGTATGCTTTACCTGATTTAGATTATCTGTTATGTAAGGAGTTATGCTTTTTAAGGCAATAATATATGCACCGTCCCGTGCGACAATAATATCACCGAATTTATCGCGGACAATTCCAAGCCCCATCACGGCCCCAAGATAATCCCTGTGAGTCAGTTCCTCCGCAAATCTGATATTCACAGGTGATATTTTAATAATATCAAAAGGAACTTCGTAGGGAAAATCCTCATAAGGCAGAAAAATTATAACTTTTCGCTCAGCCAAATCATAACCGCCTGACATGACGCAGCTTACGGGAGGCATTTTAAAGCCAAAAATACCCTTTTCTCCCGAGGAAAACGCGGTAAATACGGACTGCCTGTTAATATCAAGGAAATCGGTAAATACAGGAATTCCCCGATTATAACAGCGTCCGGCGGCGTCAGACAGTCTGGCGGCAGTAAGATACTCCTCGTTTTTGGAGGCGTCTGTTCCGGATAATCTGTCGCTGTTTTGATATGTATCCGCTCTCATCAGAATTCACTGTCCGAGCCGAATGAAACGTCATTGGAAAACAGTTCAAAAAGGTCCCCGGATATTGATATTGACGATGGAGTAGCAATAAAAATATAATTTGATACTTTCTTGAGTTTACCGTCAATGGCAAAACAAGCGCCGCATGTGAAATCAATAATTCTCTGCGCAAGCTCTACATCAAGTCCTTCAAGATTGAGAATTACCGCCCTCCCCGTAAGAAGCGTTTCGGCAATCTCCCGTCCGTCCTCAACGTTGGTAGGCTTTATAACGCATACCTCCATAGGGTTAAATTTACCCTGCATACTTACCACCTTATTTCCCGAATTTCTTGAACTGCTCTTAGGCGCGCTGCTTTTGACCGCTTTGGCCGGCTTTGCGGGCCTTGTGTCCGTAGCTTTGATTATACGTTCTTCCAAATCTTCAAAATCATCCGCAGGGGATTTCTTGGACTTGGAAGAAGCAAAAATATCGTCATTTTTAGTCTTCCGGCTTGTTCTTACGCTTGAAACCATGTCGTCGTCATCATAAGCGTCGTCATTGTATGCATCATATTCATCGTCCTCGTCGTAATTACCGCCTAATTTCATCTTGTCTAAAAATCCGTCTATAAAACCCATAGCTGTCTCCTATCCCTATATATTGTAGTCTCTATGTCCGAAAATTGCAGTTCCTACTCTTATGTGCGTTGCACCCTCCTCAATGGCAACCTGATAATCATTGGTCATTCCCATCGATAAAAAGTCCATACAAGTATTATCAATGTTTTTTGCTTTCAAGTCAACACATAATTGTTTCATTGCCCTAAAATATTGTCTGTTGTCTTCCGGATTATCCGTAAACGGAGCGCTTGTCATAAGGCCGCGGACAAAAATATTCGGCAATGCGGCTATTTCAGGAAGTACATTGTATGTCTCCTGTGCCGAAAATCCGTATTTTGTCTCTTCCTGCGCAATATTGACTTCCAGCAGAACCGGAACCGTAATCTGTTTTTTTACTGCCTCCTGGCTTATCTGAACGGCAAGTCTGACTGAATCAACAGAATGGATAAGGCATGCCTTTCCTATAACAGTCTTAACTTTATTGCGCTGAAGATGGCCTATCATATGCCAGTTAATATCATCCGGAAGCTCCGCAGATTTTGCGGTAATTTCCTGAACCTTATTTTCTCCGAATTCCCTTATGCCTTCATCATAAATCTCACGTATCATTTCAACCGGTTTTGTTTTGCTGACTGCTATGAGCGTTATGTCTTCCGGATTTCTCCCGGCGCGTCCGGCCGCCATTGCGATATTCTGCTTTACAGCATAAAGATTATCTTTCAGCATAATAAAATCTCCTTGTCTAATCCACTATTTCATCGGCGTTTACAGTTGTGTAATCAAGAACGATATGGTCATATTTTGAAAGGCTGTACTCCCTTCCCTTTCTGACAATGCTGTATTCTTCGTTCTTGTCAAGCACTTCTACTGCCCTAAATACGGCATAGCCTCTGTTTACACAATAAACTCCGCTCAGCTCCTCCATATTTCCGACTATAAAAATTTCATCCGAATCAGGCATTACCAATATATCGCCGATTTCAAAATCGCTGAGTGAAATATAGTATTTCTCGTCATCTGCAAAGTATATTGTAGGCGTAACGCTTACATACGAAAGCTGTCCGTGTTCGTCATAAGTCTCCATGACCATACTTCCGTTTGCGTACATGTACTCCTTCGGTATGGCATATGCGTTGGAGGTAAAGATAGCTGAGTTTGGTATTTTCAGTCCTGACGTGCCGTTCTGCGTAATCTCAATCTGAACATAACGTTTGTCGGCGAAATTAATCATATACTTGTTTAGTGATATTTTTCCGTAATAATTGTCTCCCACGCTCACCAGCTGAAATCCGGCGGAACACTTTATATCCTCACCGGTAAATCTGATATTGACCGTATTGGTCTCGTCAAATGAGGCGGCTTCGGTTTCGTTAAGTTCAATATATATATACCAGGTATCATCACCAAGCAGCTTGTAAACCGGGTCTCCCTGATTAATTATGGATGTTGCCTGAAGATTATTGACGGTATAATTTGAAGAGTCAAATATTTCAGGCCCCAGCTCCTGCTCAGTAAAATCTTCATAACCATCCACTGAGTAAACCACTATTCCGGTCTCGGTTGTTTTGATTTTATGAAAAAAACCGTCATCCTGGGTATCCCGTACATAATCATCCAGATTATCCACTATATTATCAGCCTGAAACTCAAAAATACTGTTGCTTATGGTATCGGAATAACTGTATGTGTTATAAAACTTATCGTTATCGTATTCAACCGTAAGCTCTGTAAGACGGCTGCGTATCTCTGTCAGGGCTTCATCCGACAAATTCTTTTCTCTTTCTTCGTTAATCATATTGTATACTCTTCCGGTCTCGTCAACGGAGCATATGACCGTGTCAAGTCCTGCACGATGCCTGCTTTTTAAAAAATAATTAACGGAACCGGAATATTCCGACGTTACGACAGTCTCATCACGTACAATAAATCCTTCATATGTGTCCTCGGCGGCAAGGGAACCCTCTTCCACCTCATACACCACGGTCTTTTTGGAAGCTGCGTATATTATTACGGATATAACCATATATATAAAAATAACGGCGAAAATACATACGCCCACATTAAGTGAAGGTCTTTTCCTGAATTTTCTGACATTACTGTATCTTGGCATAAACCGTCCCTTTCTTATATTATTCGCACATCCGTAAGACTTCTGCAGTCAATACTGAAAAATCACAATTATCTAAATAAGTATATCATCAAATTCAAAAAAATACCATTATATTTTACTGTAATTTAGAAAAACCTATTAATGAAATATAAAATCAGCCTTGTGAAATTTAAGGCTGCAGCAAGGAGGTACCAGATGGATTCCAGAGGTTTAGATTACACAGCGCTGGTTCTGACTATAATCGGAGCTATTAACTGGGGACTTATTGGATTCTTCAAGTTCGATCTTGTGGCATTTATATTTGGAGATTTAACTTTAGTATCAAGAATTATATATGCCATTGTGGGAATCGCGGGTCTTTATCTTATTAGCGTTTTCGGACGAATTCGAGGATTTGGCCAACACTGACAGACATGCCTCCCCATCATATGATGGGGAGGCATGTTAAAATTTTTATGTTCTGCTCAAGCCTGACCTGATATGCATCATAAAAATATATTTCAGGCTGCATCCGAGGAATTATCCGGTATGAGATTAAGAAGATAATCCAAATCCTCATATACTGTGTCAAGAGAATCCGAACGCATAATCACCATAATATATCGGTGTCCTCCGGATTCTGCCAGCATTACATAGCTTCGTTTGGCCACTTCAGTGAAACCTGATTTTCCGCCTATAACTTTCACATGGTCCGGAGCCTCTCTCTCACCCATGACATATCTGTTGGTATTATTATACTGACAGGAAATAACATATTCGCCATAGCTTGTAGTTCTTATGAAGCTGTTGGTATAATGCTTTGTTGAAAGCACGTCAACAAAATCATCATATTTTATCGCTTCGTTGAATATCAGATACATGTCATAAGCCGTCGTATAATGGTCGTCATCATAAAGGCCATGCGGGTTGACAAAATGTGATTCCGTAGCTCCCAGTTCCTTCGCCTCTTTATTCATAAGCTCTGCAAAATCGTCAAGATCATCCGAGGCAAAAAGCGCAAGCGCGGCCGCCGCATCATTCCCCGACATCATAAGCGCACCATGAATTATGATTTCAAAAGGAATTGTATCTCCCATTCTGAAATCACACATAACAACATTATCCTCTGTTATAATCACCTCATCTCCTATTTTGCGGGAAGATTTGGTATCGCCGTATTTGAGAGCCAGCAATGCGGTCAAAATTTTAGTGGTGCTTGCAGGATACTCTTTCTGATGCACGTTTTTCTGGAAAAGCACAGTACCGTTAGTGGCATCCACAAGGATTGCCGCCTCGGAATTGATGTTCTCACATCCCTCGGAATTAGGCGCATCATTTGCTACGACTCCAATGCCGGAGGCAAACCCTTTTGCATAAGCTACCGGGGAATCCGACACGGTGCTGACTGCCGGGTCCGCATCAATTGTATAATTGTTCAGTATGGAAGAACCGTTGCCGCAGCTGCTGAGAAACACCGTCAAAGCAATAAGCAGCGTTACAAGTCTAAATTTTTTTTTCATGATCATAATGCAGGTAAAATACCGCATATCCTTTCAGAAATTGTTTTAAAATATCAATTATTTATTATTTCATTATCTCACGCCAGTCAAGGTCTCCCCTGTCAAGAGACTTAATTAGCATCTCCGCAGTTGCAAGGTTAGTTGCCAGCGGAATATTATGAATATCACACAATCGGAAAATATTGGTTATATCCGGTTCATGGGAACGCGGAGTAAGCGGATCCCTGAGAAAAATAACCAAATCTATCTGGTTGGTTTCAATCTGGGAACCAAGCTGTTTTTCTCCTCCCAAATGACCGGCGAGGTGTTTATGCACGGAAAGATTTGCAACCTCCTCTATAAGCCTTCCCGTGGTGCCGGTTGCATACAATTCGTGCTTTTTTAAAATACCTCTGTATGCTATGCAGAAATTCTGCATAAGCTTTTTCTTGGAATCATGCGCGATTAAACCTATGTTCATTTTTAACCTCCTCCAACATAGCCTTTTTCCGGAACCGTACGTTAAGTACCAGCCCGATTCCGGAATACATTGCAACCAGAGAACTTAATCCGTAGCTTACAAACGGAAGCGGAATTCCCGTATTCGGAAGCAATTCGGTGGCAACTCCGATATTTATAAATGTCTGAAAAAAGATTATCGCAGCCATACAGAAACAGATAATCCGCCCCTGCATATCCGGAGCCCTTGCCCCCGTAAGCATACATTCCACCGCAATCAGCGCCAGCAGCCCGATTATTATAACACACCCAACAAATCCAAGTTCTTCACCCGCAATAGCAAAAATAAAATCGGTCTGCGGTTCCGGAATATTATTCCCGTTTTTGACAGAATCAGTACTGTCATTGTACAGTCCCTTTCCGGTAAGCTTGCCTGAGCCTATCGCCATAACGGAATTATCCTGCTGTAGCCGTTGGTCATCATACTCGTCGGGGTTCAGAAAAGCCATTACCCTGTTGTACTGATACTCCTTCAGCAGTATATTGTCCGGAGGCGGCACCGCCTGTATATATATAATTGCGGCCACCCCTAACGGAACCATAACTGCAAGTATTATGCCGAACTTCTTATAACTGAACCCGGCAATAAACAATGCCGTGACGAATACGCCCATCATCAGTATCGTAGTCGACAAGTCAGGCTCCAGGACAATAAGGATAAGCGGAATCGCACTTAACAGCACTACCAGAAAAAAAGTTCTCCATTTTTTGAGCAGGTCAGGATTTTTACCCAACAGCCATGCCCAGAAAAGTATCATCAATATCTTTGCAAACTCCGATGGCTGGACGCTTATGCTGTCCGTAATTCTGAACCATCTGGTGGCACCGTTTACATTTTTGCCGAATTTTAAAACTACACCCAACATCCCAACACATACGGCATAAATCACCCAGTGCAGCTTGAGAATCCAATTGTAATCACATATCATAATTATGAACATAATCACAAAGCTTGCAGCCAGACCGATAATCTGCTTGCTCTGATAACCTTCGCCCGGGGCTGCGCTCCCTATGACGGCGATTCCTATTCCGGTAAGAACAAGTACAAATATAATAAGTCTGATATTGACATACTTTAATTTGAAGCGAAAATTTTTAAACATAATTAAACCCGGTTGTCTTACTTACTGCCTCTGTTTTTCATATCTTTAATAGGAATATTGGCAAACAGAGCCGGCACGCTTCCGTTATTGGAATCAGACTCCGTCTGCGTAATCTGTATATCAAGCCCTTCGGCATCGATAACCATATACTTGGAAATCACATTAATTATATCATTCTTGATAAGTTCCATCACGTCAGGCGAACAGTTGGCTCTGTCCGAAACAAGCAGTAATTTAAGTCTGTCTTTGGCAACGTCACCTGAATTTTTCTTTTTGAATAAATCAAACAATCCCATAACGATGCCTCCTAATTCTTCTTAAATATTCCTGCAAGCTTAGCCCAGAATCCGCTTTTCCCGCTGAGGTCCAGCAAAGGAATTTCTTCTCCAAGTATTCTCCTGCATATATTCATATATGCCTTACCGGCAAGGGCGTCGGAGCCAACCAAAGGCTCTCCGTTGTTTGTTGAAATAACTATATTTTCATCATCCGGAACCGCACCTATAAGGTTGATTGAAAGGATGTCCACAACATCGTCGAGAGACATCATGTCTCCTTTTCTTACCATATCCATCCTGATTCTGTTTACTATAAGGTCTGTCTTTCTGATTTCGTTGGCCTCCAGAAGTCCTATAATCCTGTCCGCATCCCTTATTGCGGATACTTCCGGAGTGGTGACAACAAGCGCCCTGTCTGCGCCTGCTCTAGCATTCTTGAAGCCCTGCTCGATTCCCGCCGGGCAGTCAAGAATTATGTAATCAAACTCTTCTCTCAGTTCATCCGTAAGCTTCTTCATCTGCTCAGGTGAAACGGATGTCTTGTCCCTTGTCTGAGCCGACGGAAGCAGATACAGATTAGGATACCTTTTATCCTTAATCAATGCCTGCTTTATCCTGCAGTTGCCCTCCACAACATCAACAAGATTATAAACTATTCTGTTTTCAAGGCCCATTACAACGTCAAGATTTCTAAGTCCTATATCCGTATCTATGAGTACAACTTTTTTATTCAGCATGGCAAGGCCCGTACCTACATTGGCCGATGTAGTGGTTTTGCCGACACCGCCTTTTCCTGATGTTACTACTATTACTTCGCTCATTTGAACTCCTCCGTGTTAATTTCTTTTATACAGTAGTGTTTTATACAAACCCATATTTTACATTATGCCGTTTTTTCCTTTTCAAATCAACATAATTTTGTAAATTATTATAAAAAACTTATAATCTTATGTCGCAAAGCGTATCCTTGTCCAGCCTTTCAATATAAATATTTCCGTCCTCCACAAATGCAATCATGGCCTCGGAGCTTAACGGCCTGCTTTTTCTGTTGGAATCATTGCTTCTGGCGATTGTGTCCCCAATCCTTATCTGAATTGGCGCCATCTCAAGCGCAACGACAAAGGAGTCCTCATTGCCTCCTGCGCCGGCGTATACATTGCCCTTGAGTGCTCCCAGAATAATTATATTTCCCTTGGCAATCACCTTGGCGCCGGGGTTGATATCGCCGAGAATAATCAGGCTGCTGTCGGATTCCAGCATCTGCCCGGAACGAAGCGTCCCCTTATAAAACTGTCCCGTATGTGCCGACAGCTCCTCCAGCTTATCCTCAACCGCTTTTTTGAAATACCTCTCCCTCATCTCGTCATTATCGATAACGCACACGATATTAAGGTCGGAATTCTCGGATATGATATTCAGGCATTCCCGTTCCTCCTGTGGGGTAAGTTTGCGTCCTTCAAATGAAATCGCCATGTTGGCTTTATCAAAAAACTTTGATGCACTTTTGAATTTTTCGGACAGTTCCGTTTTTAGGTCATCAAAAGGTATCTTATCGTCAAAAACTACGACTATACCATATTTGTTGCCCTTTATAACAACTGAATTGCTCAAAATTTTTCCTCCTTATCCGTTAATATCCGTTAATATATGCTGTCCGCAGACTGCTACTCCGTTATCTCAAAAGTACCGGAGGTTGTAAATATAATCGATGACGGAAGTTCATAGTCATAATATGACGCCAAAGCATAATAAGCCATCACACCGGCATGGGTAGCGGAATGTCCGTAAGGTATCATAACAGAGACTGCCACTTCGGCATCGCCGTTTTCATCAGTGGAAAACATAATATAGCAGGCGTGGTCGCCTCTTGTTTTATCTTCCTGCGCAGTTCCCGACTTACCGTATATTTCCGCCGGCAGCGTGCTTGTAAGCGGGTCCATAACGCCTTCGCTTATAACCCTCTTCATGCCGTTATGCACGGTTGTCCATATTGAAGGGTCTATATCAACGGTATTTGCCACAGCAGGTCCGATAAATTCCACGTTGCTTCCGTCTGCGTTTGATATCCGGCTGATAATCGATGAATTGTACACCGTTCCCGAATTGGCAAGGGTTGAAACATATCTGGCAAGATTAAGAGAAGTATATGCGTTGGTACCCTGCCCGATTGATGAAGCCACCGCGTTGTAATCTGATGCCTGAGGAGTCGTCTCAGGCAGCTGTATTCCCGTCTTGGTTGCCAGTCCGAGCAGTTCCGCATAATATTTTTCCCTTTCAAGCCCGTATTCAAAACTCATTTCGCCGGAAGGCGTAAAGCACAGTCTGTAACCTATTTCGCAGAAATATTCGTTGCATGAATGCTCCAGAGCGGACTCGGTACTCACATTTCCGTGCCTGTCAGGATTAATCCAGCATTTGATATTAGGAGTTATTTTATCGAATACACCGTCGCAGTAAACATTTTCGCTGTCGGTTATCACCCCTTCCGCAAGCCCCGCAATGGCAATTAACGGCTTGAATGTCGAACCGGGAGCTATTCTGGTCTGTGTGGCACGGTTGACAAGCGGAGTCGACTTGTCATCAAGCAGCCCGCTGTAATATTCCGCATCTATTGAACCCGAAAAATAGTTGATATCGTAGCTTGGATAGCTTACCATGGCGAGGATTTCTCCGGTATTGGGGTCCTCCATGACACACGAGCCGGAGCAAGGGTCAAGCGCCAGCTGTGCGGGAGTAATATCAAGATTGGCAATCTTTTCTTCCAGAAAATCAAAGGCCGAACCGCCGTTATATATATTGACATATTCGCTTTCCGTGTATTCGACTGCGCCCTGCTCCATAAGAATAAGACACACTTCCCTGCCTGACAGAATATTGTTGTCTATAAGATATTCGTATATCAGCTTGTCAAAATCCCTGCTGTCGCCTATAAGAGTCTGTGCATAATCTATAACACATTCCAGTACCTCTCCGGTTGTTGTGTACTCAGCATCTATATCAAGGTTATATATATTTATCCACTGGTTGTTGATTGCGCCCTCCAGATATTCCCTCAGTGAAATACTCCCGTCGCTCCATTGCTGAGTCAGTTCGTCCGTGCTGGAAATCTTATCCGAATTGAGAATTCCGTTGTCAATAAGCAACGTCCTTATAAGCCTGAGATACGATTTCATATCATCGGTATGGGAAGCGTAAGGTATACCTCCGGACAAATCCTCTGAAATTGCCTCCAGCACATTGGCTTTCTGCTGCGAAAACAATGCATATGTGGCAGTTGCGGCCTCGGTCTGCGATGTCTGTATCTGCTCCATATCAATCAGGTTATTATTGATAAGTGCAAAATATACGTCTTTAATCGGAATCAATATCTGTCCGTCTTCCCTGAACGGAGAATCCGAAGGTGTCAGATACGAGACAACTATTTCCGCAAGCCTGCGTTCAAGCAGGTCATAAATTTCCTGCTGCAAATCTATGTCTATGGTAAGATATATATCCTTTCCGGCCGAAGCTTCAACTTCATTGGTAACCTCAAGCACTCTTCCCACATTATCAACAAGCATGGTTGTCTCGCCCTTTGTTCCTGCAAGCGTGGTTTCATATTGCTGCTCAATTCCCGCTCTGCCCACAACGTCGGTTGCTTCATACGACGGGTCTATCGCCTGCAGTTCCTCAAGCTGTTCCGAACTTACCTTTCCGGTATAGCCCACTATATGCGCTATATAAGTACCGTAATTATATTTTCTTACGGTATCTTCTTCTATAGAAACTCCCGTCAGGTCGGCCTCGTTCTCAAGAATTGCGGCCATGGTGTAAGAGTTGATATTTGTGGCAACCGTAAATGAAACATATCTTTTATACGAATTTGCCGCAAGGTTGTATCTGATATATGCGATTTTCATCGCCATCACATCATCATACACCGTCAGAGAATCATAATCCGTAAGCCGTGCTTCCGGGTTTTTTTCTTTAGCCGCCGCTTCTTTTTCTTTAAGTTCTTCAACGTCCTCTGCGGTGTAAATCCTGTATCTGTTTCGCAGTGTTTTCGCCGTTTCGGCCGCAGAAGCATTGCGTTCTTCATCAGTAAGCTCCGATATTGCGCTGTGCCCGTACACATCCCTGAGGAATCTTAAAAGCGTATTCTCGGATATGCTGTAATAATAATTTCCGTTTTCATCACAGTTAAGACCGAAGTCATAATCTATGGAATCCCCGTTTGTCTCGATAATTGTGACCATTTTGGCGATAATCGCATTGAGTTCGGCATAATGTATACCTGTGGTCTCATAGATTCCGCTGTCTTCTATAACTACAGAATATGCAAGCTCACTGTATGCCAGAAGTTTGCCGTTTCTATCATATATATTACCTCTTGTTCCTGTGGTGGTGACGGTTTTTTCAGCTTTCATAATATATGAGTTGGTATAATCATCCCCGTGGACAATCTGCATATTAAAAAGCTTTATAATAAGAATCGCAAAAAGAGCCGCTCCCACAGCCCCGAAAATAACCATTCTGGAAGTGAAAATCTTTTTAAAAATATACCCTAAATCCTTAAAAAATTCAGTTAAGTTCTCTCTTAACATTTTTTGCCTTTCTTTTCCTGTCTATCAAATCAAGTTTCCGGTTAATGTAATACACAAAAATATATGCAAATATGGTAACCGCCACAGTGTATACCATTTCAGGCAAAATCACTGCGGAAAGATAATATCCCAGATTAAGCCTGTTGCGCATGAGATACGTCACAAAATAGTATATAAAGCCATATAAAAAATCACACATTGCCACAAGGCTTATTGGAAGCAGCATCTGTTCCTTGGTATATTCCTTGTAAAACATACCGTTAAAATACCCTGCAAGAAGAAAAAGCAGCGGCGTAAAGCCAATCATGCCGCCGCTCATAATGTCAATAAGCATACCGCTGAAAAAACCGGTAAACATACCGGACCTTCTGCCTCTCATAAAACCGACTATACATGTAAACATCAACAGAAGATTGGGGGCCACTCCCCCAATGAGCAAAGCGCCTTTAAACACCGTACACTGAAGTACATACAATAATATAATTGAAACGAAACTTATTATGAATCTTCTCAAAGCATACCTCTTAACTATTGGGCAATAATCTTTTTTTCCTTGATTACAAGCACAGTCTTTATATGCTTAAAGTCAACCGCCGGAATAAGATAACCTGACTGTGTGAGATTGTTGGAATCCAGCGTTACATCCTTTGCATAGCCTATAAGGATGCCCTCAAGATATTTTTCGCTTATATTGGAGGTTACAATCATGTCTCCGTCACTTATTTTAACATCGCCGTCAAGATGCTGCAGACTTATGTAGCCCTCGTCGGCCAGCTGCAAATCACCGCTGACAGTACATATATCCGAAGTATTTAAAAGCATTGCGCTTACATTGCTGGAATCGTCTATTATTGCCGTCACAATCGAAAAACTGTCAGATACTGTGGTCACCCTTCCCACAAGTCCGTTGCCGGATATAACATTCATGTCAACTTCTATTCCGTCATCACTGCCCTTGTCGATTGTAAAAGTGCTGTACCAGTTGTCGGAGCTTCGTCCGATAACGGCTGCTCCCACCTTTTCGTAGTCGGAATAAGTATTATCCAGTTCGTAAAGCTCGCGAAGCGTATTAAGCTCCACCTTATCCTCCTGCATCTGCAGGTTTTCCTGCTTCAAATCCTCTATTTCCTGTCTGAGGGAGGCATTTTCACTTTGAAGCTCCTCCACCGAAACCAGAAGGTCGCTCTTCTCGGTAAGCCAGAGACCTATTCCGTTCACGCCTTTCTGAAGCGGTATTACGACAGCGGACGTAATTTTCTGCAGAGGCTTTGTAAGCACATCAGTAAAAAAAGTAAGACCTATAAAAAAGAAACACACGCACACAAGCAGCGTAAGCCATACCTTGGTGGTGAAAAAGCTTTTTAACTTATTTCTCATAATATTCTCGCTAATCTATAATTCTTTCCTTTGGAATATAAGCAATATCGCTGTATTTAGGGTTATCGATTATCTTTTTAATTCCTCTCACAACGCATTCTGACGGATTTTCCGCAATGTTGATATGCAGGTCGGTTTCACCGTTAATCAGTCTTGACAGTGAACGTATTGCGGAAGATCCTCCCGTAAGATAAATTCCCGTATCTATTATATCTGCCGAAAGTTCAGGCGGAGTCCGCTCCAGTATTGTCTTAATCGCATCCACAATCTGCCTGATAAAATCGATCATGCACTCATATACCACATCGGAGGATATGCTGCACCGGGTAGGAAGCCCGGTAACTATATGGCGTCCGTACACATCCACAAAATGCTCTTCCTCCCTGATTGCGCTTCCAAGCTCATATTTGATATATTCGGCCGTTTTAGCACCTATGACAAGATTATATTTTTTGCGCACCGCGCCGATAATCTGCTCGTCCAGCTTATTGCCGCCGAATTTGACTGCTTTGCTCAAAACAATTCCGCCAAGCGACAGAACCGAAATTTCCGTTGTGTCCGCTCCTATATTGACAATCATTATGCCTCTGGCGTCCATAACTTCAACTCCTGCTCCCAGAGCATCTGCCACCGGCTTATTGATTACCATAATTTTCTTGGCACGGACGGACGAATCTCCGGCAAGCTCAAGAAACGCTCTTTTCTCGACTTCCGTGATATCGGTGGGAACTGCCACATAATAATCGGCAGGCGGGATTTTTTTGGATACATGCTCTATTTTTTTGATAAATTCCGTGAACAGAACCTGCATGTTGTCAAAATCTGCGATAACCCCGAATTTTACCGGAAAAGAAACCTTTATATTGTCCGGAGCCTTCTCATGCATTTCAAATGCCTCGTCGCCGAAAGCATACACATCCTTTTTATTGGCTATAGCTATAATGTTTTTTTCGTTGAGAATAGTATCTTTATCCCTGGAATATATTTTAATGTTGCTGGTTCCTATGTCCAATCCGATAATATTGCGTGCCATTTCTTAACCCTTTCCTAATAAATTCTTTTCTTTGAGGCTCACATAACAATTGTCGCCTATTATTACATGGTCTATTAACGGTATTCCCATGAGCATTCCCGCTTTATAAATCCTGGCGGTTGTCGCAATGTCCTCCTTACTTGGCGTAGGGTCCCCGCTTGGATGGTTGTGTATCATAATAAGATATACGGCGCCGTAACTCAGTGCATCCCTGAATATTTCCCGCGCGGAAACGCACGTAAAATTAACCGTTCCCACGGAAATCACAGATTCGTGTATAAGCCCGCACTTGGCATCAAGGAGCATAAGCATAAATCTCTCCTTTTCAAGATGCCTCAGCTCTTCCATATAATAATCCGCCACAATAGCGGAATCTGAAAAGCTCCGCAGATGCCTTTTTCCTGCACGGCTGATCCTTGAAGAAAGCTCGCCGATACATTTAAGCATGACCGCCTTCACATCTCCTATTCCGTCTATTGCCTTAAGCTGTGTATACGATAGATGTTTGAGGCCAAGAAGTCCTTGTCCCTTTGACGCATCCATAATCTTGCCTGCAACCTCAATACAGTTGTTCCTGACCGTGCCGCTTCTCAGTATTACGGCGACAAGCTCCGTATCCGTGAGCGACTCCGGCCCGTATCTCAGGCATTTCTCATATGGCAGTATCTCATATTCTTCTGCATTAAGCTTCATTAAACCTCCTATCTTCGGCAGGCAGGAAGTTTAAAATAATTTAACGCTATTATAATACCACATTTTACCACAAATGTATACATTTAAAAAAGAAATTCTGCCTCCATAAGCTTCTGCAGGCTCATCATTATGCCGAATTTTGCATGCGCCCACGTGAGTCCGCCCTGAAAAAAAACCGTATACGGCGGTCTTAAAGGACCGTCGGCAGAGAGCTCTATCGATGCGCCTGATACAAACGTCCCTGCGGCCATGATTACCTTGGAATCATAACCGGGCATATCCCACGGCTCAGGCGTAACATGGCTGTCAACCGGCGAAGCCGCCTGTATTCCCTTACAAAATGCCGTCAGATATTCGGGTTTGCCAAGCTCCACAGCCTGTATTATGTCGTAACGGGGTTCCTTTGAATCGGGAACAGCCTTAAATCCAAGCCTTTCGTAAAGACCGGCGGCAAAAATCGCGCCTTTTAACGCGGCGGCCGTCACTGTCGGAGCCATAAACAGCCCCTGAAAAAAACTCGGATTGACTCCCAGAGAGGCCCCCAGCTCCTTTCCTAATCCCGGAGCGGTAAGCCTGCAGGCTGCATTTTCCACATATTCCTTTTTGCCGCAGATATATCCTCCTGTCCGGGCCAGTCCGCCGCCCGGATTTTTGATCAGTGAACCGACCACAAGGTCGGCGCCTGCATCCGACGGTTCAGAGGTCTCCACAAATTCGCCGTAGCAATTATCAACCATGCATATAACATCCGGTTTTACGCTTTTCACAAATGCTATAAGCTCACCTATTCTTTCCACCGACAGAGTCGGCCTTGAAGCATAGCCCTTGGAGCGCTGTATCGTCACCAGCTTTGTACGGCCGTTTATACCGGCTCTTATTGCGTCATAATCAAATGAGCCGTCCGGTTTAAGCTCTGCCTGAGAATAAGTAATACCGTACTCTGCAAGACTGCCCGGTTCCTTTCTTATTCCGATAATCCCCTGCAATGTATCATACGGCATTCCGACCGGTGAAAAAAGCTCGTCTCCCGGACGCAGGTTCCCTGCAAGCGCCACAGTCAATGCATGAGTACCGCAGGTTATCTGGGAACGCACAAGGGCGCTTTCGGTGTGAAAGACATCTGCATACACGCTTTCAAGAGTATCTCTCCCGATATCATTGTACCCGTATCCCGTTGATGTTCCCAGATGCGCCTCGCTCACCCGGTTTTTTTGCATCGCCATGATTACCTTCATCTGATTGTATTCTGCAACCTTGTCAATCTCTGCAAAACGATGGTCAAGTTCAGACAGAATCTCTCCGGCCATATCCACAACCCGCTCGCTTATGCCCAGTTTTTTATACATGTTGTAAATGTTATTATCTATATTTTCCATATCGTTCTCTTTCTGCGTTATATTTTATATTATCCCTTTTTCTTTCGCCTTTTCAAGCATGAAGCTTAACGCCATATCTTTTTTTTCAGGATAGCCTCCTTCAAAATCATTGAGGTTTACCCATGTGACGTCTTTTTCCCTTCCGAACCATGTAAGCTGTCTCTTGGCAAAATGTCTTGTGTCACGTTTCAGAATAAATACAGCCTCATCCAGTGTCCTTTCTCCGTTATAATAGTCCATTATTTCCTTGTAACCAAGCCCTTTCATGGATGTGAGCGATTTATCGTACCCCTCATCCATGAGCGCTTTTACCTCTTCAAGAAGCCCTGCTTCAATCATCATGTCAACTCTTCTGTCAATGCGCTCATAAATCAGCTTCCTGTCATCGTTGAGTACAAAATAAATGAAATTATATGGAGATTGTTTTTGCGCCTGCTCTTTGTTGTGCCGTGAGATTTTCTGCCCCGTCTGATGAAAATATTCAAGTGCGCGCACCACTCTTTTGATATTATTGGGATGAATCGACTGAGCGGCTTCCGGGTCTGCCTCTTTCAGAAGTCCGTGTACATATGACGCCCCTTTTTTTTCGGCAAGTTCATAAAGCTCACTTCGGTACGATGTGTCGGTGTCGGTATCGGTAAAATCAATGTCATACAGCACAGCCTGAATATAGAATCCGGTACCTCCGGCAATTATGGGAATATGTCCCGCCGCGTATATCTCTTGAAGAGCTTTTTTGGCAAGCTCCTGAAACCTGAATACGTTGAAATCCTCCGACGGATCAAAAACGTCAATAAGGTGATGCCTGATTCCTTGCATCTGGTCAGGAGTCACCTTTGCGGTTCCTATATTCATTTTGCGGTAAACCTGCATTGAATCGGCGCTTATAATCTCGCCGCCCAGCTTCTGCGCCAGTCTGACGGAAAGCTCTGTTTTGCCCACAGCCGTAGGTCCCGTAAGTATTATTAAAGGTTTTCTGTCCATTAAATTTCCTCAGATAATGCGTTTAAATTTTTTCTCCAGCTCATATTTGCTTATCGTAATCATGGTAGGCCTTCCGTGAGGGCAGTTGTACGGATTGTCAAGCTCCATAAGCTCGCTTATAAGCTCTTTTGCCTCCGCCTCCGAAAGCCTGTTATTTCCTTTGACGGCAGCCTTGCAGGACATTGTCGCTATTTTATCCTTAATGGTATCCGGAGTGGCTTTTTTAGTGTCCGTTACCAGCTCGTCAAGTATCTCCAGCAAAAGCTCCTCCGGCTTTGCGGCGGAAAAATCGGCCGGAATCCCCCGAACGGCATACTCGCTGCCGCCGAAGCTTTCTATTTCAAATCCGCTCTGTACGAAATAATCCATATTTTCGGAAAGAATATTATCTTCCTGCATCGTAACCGAAAAAATAACCGGAGGACTCAGATACTGGGTTGTAATTTTACGCTCATCATATCGTTTCATAAAACGTTCGAACAGCACCTTTTCATGAGCCGCGTGCTGGTCGATTATATACATATTCTTTTCAAATTCTATTATCCAGTAAGTATCGAAAACCTGTCCCACAATCCGTATGTCTTTTTTGTTTTCCTCCTTTAAAAGCTCAGGTCTTTCAAAAAGTTCAAGCTGCTCATAATGAGGTTTCAGGCTCTCCGTGTCGTAGACTGCGGCCCGTCTGGTCTCAAAAGGCTCAGGCATGCGTTCGGGCTTTTGAGGGCGTTCATCCGCCGCAGGCGTTACGGATTTATCAGTCTCAGGTATCACATGTTCATCCGCCCCGGACGTCACGGCTGCGCTTCCTGTCTGCAAATTCCGGAGCGGACGCTGTCCGTTCTCCTTCGAATGCCCTGACAAAGGTTTATGAGGGACAAAATCATCCGGTACAGGCTTTGCTCCGGTAAAATTCACTATTCCCGGCAGGGGCTTTGCCGCAGGAGCCTTGTAGTCAACGGAAGCATCTACAATCAGTTCCCTGCCGGTCAGTGCGTCCGACAACGCCTTTTTCACGGAATCAAAAATATACGGCCCGTTTGCAAATCTGAGCTCCATTTTGGAGGGATGTACGTTAACGTCCAGCAGCTCCGGTTCGATGGTAATATGAAACGATGTAAACGGGTACTTATGCTGCATTATGTACGGCGCATAAGCTTCCTCCACCGCTTTTGCAACTATTGGGCTTTTTATATATCTTCCGTTAATATAGTAATTTTCATAATTGCGGTTTCCGCGGCATATTACCGGCTTTCCGATGTATCCTTTAATTTTGAAGCTGTCAAAGACTCTGTATATTTCTATAAGGTTTGACGCAATATCCCTGCCGTAAACGGCATAAATCACATCCTTCAGGCTTCCGTTGCCCACGGTCTGAAGCTTTGGCTGGTTATTGTTAATGAATCTGAAAGAAATGTCGGGATGGGACATGCATAAATGCTCGATTACGGAACTTATATATCCCGCCTCTGTGGCAGGTGTCTTAAGAAACTTACGTCTGGCGGGAGTATTGTAAAAAAGGTTGCGCACCAAAAATGTGGAGCCGTCAGGCGCTCCTACTTCCTCGAACCCCTTTTCGGCTCCGCCGTCAATCCTGTATCTGGTTCCGGAAAGCTCATCCGAGCGTTTTGTTATCAGCTCTACCTGGGATACGGCGCTTATGCTTGAAAGCGCCTCACCCCTGAAACCAAGTGATGATATTCCCAGCAAATCCGCTGCATCCTTGATTTTACTTGTTGAATGACGCATGAAAGCTATTTTTACCTCTTTTCCGGCAATTCCGCACCCGTTATCCGTAACCCTTATAAGCGATATGCCTCCGTCTTTAATTTCTACCGTAATTGCCGTGGCTCCTGCATCGATAGCGTTTTCCACAAGCTCTTTGACAACCGAGGACGGACGCTCCACAACCTCGCCCGCCGCTATTTTGTTGATTGTATTGCGGTCTAATATGTTAATCGCCATTTTTACCACCTGTTTTTGATTTTATCCTGTATTGAATAAAGCTGATTAAGCGCATCAATAGGAGTTATTCTTGACAAATCAAGCTCTTTTATCTCATTAATAATATCATCGTTGTTTACCGCATCAAAAAGGGACATCTGCACATATTCTTCCTTGCCGACGCGTTCCGGTATCTTAACGTCCTCTTTGGATATTCCAAGCCTTGCAATCTCTTTTGTTTTAACAGAAATATCATTGTCCGCAAGCTCCTCTGCAATTTCCTTGGCCCTTGAGATCACACTGTCCGGAACGCCCGCAAGCTTTGCAACCTGTATGCCGTAGCTTTTGTCTGCGCCGCCCTTGACTATCTTGCGTAGAAAAACAATATCGTCGCCTTGCTCCTTAACGGCAATACAGTAATTGTTTACGCCGTCAACGGTTCCCTCAAGCTCGGTAAGCTCATGATAATAAGTGGCAAATAGCGTTTTGGCTCCAAGAAGCTTGCGGCTGCTTATATGCTCCACCACCGCCCAGGCGATTGAAAGCCCGTCAAACGTGCTTGTTCCTCTTCCGATTTCGTCAAGAATAAGCAGGCTGTCAGCCGTTGCGTTGCGGAGTATATTGGCCACCTCAGTCATTTCCACCATGAATGTGCTCTGGCCGCTGGCAAGGTCGTCCGAAGCCCCCACTCTGGTAAAAATCCGGTCCACAATACCTATATCCGCTTTTTTTGCCGGAACATATGAGCCTATCTGAGCCATAAGCACTATAAGCGCCGCCTGACGCATGTATGTAGATTTGCCGGCCATATTTGGTCCGGTGATAATGGAAATTCTTCTTGTGTCATTGTCAAGATACGTATCGTTTTCCACAAACATATCGCCCGTAATCATTTTTTCAACCACGGGGTGTCTTCCCCCTGATATATTAATTACACCCTTGTTGTTTATGGACGGACATACATAATTGTTCTGCTGCGCCGCAACAGCAAGGGAGGCAAATACGTCTATTCCCGCAATTGCCCTTGCAGTGGTTTGGATTCTGACAACCTGCTCGGAAATCCTGCTTCTGACATCAGCAAACAAATCGTATTCTATGGAAAAGAGCTTGTCCTCGGCTCCCAGAATTATATCTTCAAGCTCTTTGAGCTTTGGCATGGTATAGCGCTCGGCGTTAGTCAAGGTCTGTTTTCTTATATAATCTTCAGGCACAAGGTCCTTGAAGGAATTCGTTACCTCAAAATAGTATCCGAACACTTTGTTGTATTTAATCCTGAGGTTTTTGATGCCCGTCCTTTCACGTTCATCCGATTCAAGCTGTGCCAGCCAGTTTTTGCCGTCCGTTTTGGCGCTTCTTAAACGGTCCACCTCTTCGTTAAATCCGTCCTTTATAATCCCGCCCTCTTTAATCTGCAAAGGAGGCTCCTCAACTATTGCCTTGTCTATAAGTTCATAAATATCGTCCAGCGTGTCCAGTTCATCATATAATGACGATATAAGCGGGCTTTTCAGGGTTTCAAGCTGTTTTCTGATATGCGGGAGCATCTCAAGTGAGCCTTTAAAAGCTATAAGTTCACGGGGGCCTGCCGTCCTTGTGCTTATCCTGCCGATAATGCGCTCCAAATCATATACCGGATTAAGATATTCCCGTATTTCTTCCCTTGTTATATAATTGTCAATCAATTCCCCCACGGCCTGCTGCCTTGCCCTGATATCTTCCGCTGATATAAGCGGCTGTTCTATCATGCTTCTCAAAAGCCTTGCTCCCATGGCCGTCTTGGTTTTGTCAAGTACCCACAAAAGCGAACCTTTTTTATTTTTTTCGCGCATGGTTTCCACAAGCTCAAGATTACGCCTTGTGAAGCTGTCAATAATCATATATTTTCCGGTGCTGTACGGAATAATTCTGGTAATGTGGGGAAGTGAATTTTTTTGGGTTTCGTACAGATAATTCATAAGAGCCCCGGCGGCGGCCACACCCGTAGGATAATCCTTAAGTCCCAGTCCTTCAAGTCCCGAAACTTTAAAATGTTCTTTGATTATTTTAACCGCCCCGTCATCATCAAAATACCATGCGTCAAGCTGTGAAACGGCAATGGAAAGTCTGTTCCGTATATCCGTCAAATCAATTCCGCTTATGGCAAACGCTTCATTACATATGATTTCCGACGGGGAAAATTTATTGATTTCATCCAGAAGCTCCCTGTCCGTGGACATTTCAGACACCATAAACTGTCCGGTTGTCACATCCGCTACCGCAAGCCCTATGGAGTCACCCATATACGCTATGCTCATAAGGTAATTATTGCAGTCCTCCCTCAGAGCCCCGGCGCTGAAATTTGTTCCCGGTGTCACCACCTTTGTTACTTCACGTTTCACAAGCCCTTTTGCCTGCTTGGGATCTTCCACCTGTTCGCATATGGCGACCTTATAACCCTTTTCCACAAGACGGTTAATATACGTATCAGCCGCGTGATACGGCACTCCGCACATAGGCGCCCGTTCCTCCTGCCCGCAGTCCTTGCCTGTAAGCGTCAGTTCAAGCTCCCTTGATACATTTACAGCATCCTCGAAAAACATCTCATAGAAATCGCCAAGTCTGTAAAAAAGCACACAATCCTTATACTGCTCTTTTGTCTCAAGATATTTCTGCATCATCGGACTGTATTCTGCCATTATTTTATCCTCACTTTAATTCTCCTATATAGTAAAACCCTTTGCTCTCGTTAAGCTTAACATCCACAATCCGGCCGATTAACGAAGGATCCCCTTTGAAATGAACAAGCGTATTGTTGGAAAGCCTTCCTGTCACCAGCTCAGGATGCTGTTCGTTGACTTCCTCCACGAGCACAGGCAGTATTTTTCCTACATCAAGGCCGCATCTCTTCCTTGCGCCTTCACTCACTGCCGCAAGCAGCCTGTCAAAACGTTCCTTGGTAATTTCCTCCGGAACCTGTCCATCCATTGATGCGGCCGGCGTCCCCGTCCTTTTGGAATAGATAAAAGTAAAGGCGCTGTCATATTCAACCTGTCTTACCACGTCCAGAGTATCCTGAAAATCCTCTTCCGTCTCGCCGGGAAATCCTACGATTATGTCCGTAGTAAGAGCCACATCGGGAAGCGACTCCCTTATTCTGCGTACCAGTTCAAGATAAGCTTCCTTGGTATAACGGCGGTTCATTAATTTGAGAATCCTGCTGCTTCCTGACTGCAGCGGAAGATGTATGTGCCTGCAGATTTTCGGCGTTTTTGCCATAACCTGTATCAGTTCATCGGATAAATCCTTGGGGTGAGGCGTCATAAACCTTATTCTTTCCAGACCGTCAATTTCAGCCACTTCACTGAGCAGTGCCGCGAAGCTTACGGGCACATCAAGCGTTTTACCGTAGGAATTCACGTTCTGCCCCAAAAGCATTACCTCTTTAACGCCGTCCGCCACCATCTTTTCTATTTCGCGGATAATTTCCTTTGGTTCACGGCTCCTTTCACGCCCTCTTACATACGGCACTATACAGTAGCTGCAGAAATTATTGCAGCCGAACATAATATTTATGCCGGTTTTAAAAGAATATTTGCGGGCATTCGGAATATCTTCCACAATCCGGTCGGTGTCTTTCCAGATATCAATTATCATGCCGTCCGACCGGAGCCTGTCGTATATAAGCTCCGCAAGTTTAAAAATATTGTGCGTTCCGAAAACAATATCCACAAAACGGTATGTAGTCTTTATTTTTTCTATCTCATCAGGCTCCTGCATCATGCATCCGCATATGGCTATCAGCATATCCCTTCGATGCTTCTTTCGCGCCCCAAGATGACCAAGCCTTCCGTACACTCTTGTATTGGCGTTCTCCCTTACGGAACAAGTGTTGTATATTACAAAATCAGCTTCTTCCGTATCGGTTTCCACATATCCGATTTCCTCCAGTATTCCGGCTAATTTTTCCGAATCCCTCGCGTTCATCTGGCATCCGAAAGTCTGGATGTGATATGTAAGTTCTCGTCCTGCGGTATTTTTTTTGTCTGCAATGATGTCCTTAAGCAGCCGTATATATGCGTACTGTCTTTCAGGTTCCTCCTGCGGTATCATGTAATCCATAAAATAGCGTAAACCTTTCCGACGGCTAGCGTGTCTGCCCGCTGCCGTATATAATATATTTTGTGCTTGTCAGAGCCTTCAGTCCCATAGGTCCTCTCGCATGAAGCTTCTGCGTGCTTATGCCGATTTCGGCGCCGAAACCGAACTCAAAACCGTCGGTAAATCTTGTAGATGCATTGACATAGACGGCTGCCGCATCAACTTCGTCAAGAAATTTCTGGGCATTGTCGTAGTCCTTCGTTACAATAGACTCCGAATGTCCGGTATTGTATTTGTTTATGTGGCTTATGGCCTCATCCACATCGTCCACAACTTTAAGTGAGACTATATAGTCGAGATATTCCGTGGCATAGTCTTCATCTGATGCGGTCTTAAAGTCCGGCACGATTGTTCTGGATTTTTCATCTCCCCTTATCTCTACATTGTGCTTATAAAGCCTTTCGGCCAGAAGCGGAATAAACCTGTCGGCTATATCCTTGTGCACAAGCAGCGACTCACATGCATTGCACACACCGATTCTCTGGGTTTTTGCATTTTCTATTATGTTAAGCGCCATTTCAAAATCAGCGGTCGCATCCACATACACATGACAGTTGCCTGTACCGGTTTCAATCACCGGTATAGTGGCGTTGTTGACCACAGCTTTTATAAGTCCTGCACCGCCCCTTGGGATAAGCACATCAACATAGTCACTAAGATGCATGAATTCCGTGGTAACGGCTCTGTCGGTGCTTTCTATAAGCTGAATACAGTCCGGTGTCAGGCCGCCTGCTTCGAGAGTTTCACGGATTACCTTTGTTATGGCCATGTTGGAATTTATGGCATCGCTTCCGCCTTTTAAAATCACGGCATTGCCTGCCTTAAAACATAATCCGAACGCGTCAAGGGTAACGTTAGGCCTTGACTCATAAATAATACCTATAACTCCTATAGGAACTCTTTTCTGGCCTATTTTTAATCCGTTAGGACGTTCCCACATCCCAAGCACCTCACCCACAGGGTCATCCAGTGATACAAGCTTGGAAATTCCTTCTGCCATTCCCTGTATACGTTCAGGCGTAAGTCTCAGTCTGTCTACCAGTCCTTCCTTCATGCCTGCCGCCTCGGCTGCCTCAATATCCTTTTTATTGGCCGCCATAATTTTGTCCGTATCGTCCACAATCGCCCGGGCAATGGCCGATAACGCATTATTTTTGTCATTAATCTTAAGCTTTGCCGTTATCCTTGAGGCTTCAACGGCTTTTTGCCCCATTTTTTCAAGCTTCGTCATATTTTTTCCTCCAATCTTATAAATCAACCGGCTGATATAAAACCCTGTTCTCGGTTATGACCATATCTACTTTAATATCATGTTCCTCGACAGAAAGTTCGTCGAAAATCTGCGCATCGTATGCCACTCCCACCTTGATAAGTTCGGGATGTGCGGCAAGGAATCTGTCATAAAAGCCCCCTCCGTACCCTGCGCGGCAGCAATTAGTGTCAAATGCAAGTCCCGGTACTATTATCAGACCGTCCCTGACATCAACAAGATTGTACGGATTGGCCGGAGGTTCGGGGATTCCCATATATCCGTACATTAAATCCGAATCGTCCGTTATCTTATAAAAAAGTATCTGGTTTTTGCAGACTCTGGGAAGCGCGACTGTTTTGCCGGACTCAAGCGCTCTTTGCACAATATAATCCACATCCACTTCGTTATTTACGCTTTTGTACATGTAAAGCACATCGGCTTCCCTGTACTCTTCCATAGACATAAAAGTATTGCATATTTTAAGGCTGAAATACTCGGCATCCCTGTTTCCAAGATTGCTCCTGTATGCTTTGGCCTGGTTTCTTGCATCAATCTTTTTAATCATTAATATCCAAATTCTCCCATTATTGATTCGTCATCATCAATCCAGTCATTGACGTTTATCACTCTGTATTTGTATTTGTCGTCACGTATAACGACCTTGCTTATGCCGGCGTTTATTATCATCCTTTTGCACATAGAACATGAACTTGCATTGCGGACATATGTTCCGTCGGCAGTCTCCAGTCCCACAAGATATAATGTGCTGTCTATCATTGCTTCCCTTGAAGCGCTGATTATTGCGTTTGCTTCCGCATGAACGCTCCTGCAGAGTTCATATCTTTCTCCCCTGGGAATATTCAGCCTGCTTCTGATGCAGTATCCCAAATCGTTACAGTTGCGTCTGCCTCTCGGAGCGCCCACATATCCGGTTGAAATTATTTCATCGTTCTTGACTATTACGGCTCCGTAAAGCTTGCGAAGGCAGGTCCCGCGCTGTGAGACAGCCTCGGCAATATCAAGATAATAATTGGTCTTATCTCTTCTTTCCATATGTATTTCTCCTTGTTGTCAAAGAAAGTCAATAAGGTTAAAATCCTCCGATTTATGTGCGAGAAAAAGAGTTCCTTCATTCTCTCCGTCTATTATTCTTGAAATTATATCGATATCCTTACTGTTGGCAATAACCATATTGGCACCTGCGTCGGTGGCTATCGTTCCTGCCGCCAGTTTGCTAACCATTCCTCCCGTTCCATATTCACTGGCCGCTCCTTTTGCCATGGAGCGAAGCTTATCGTCTATATACGGAACAAAATCAATAAACCTGGCATCGGGATTGACATTCGGGTCATCAGTAAACAACCCGTCTATGTCGGACAGAAGTATAAGAAGGTCAGCTCCGATAAGCGCACTTACAAGCGCAGAAAGCCTGTCGTTGTCACCGAACTGGATTTCGTAGGTGGATACTGTATCGTTTTCGTTTACTACGGGAATTGCGTCCAGCTTGAAAAGCTCTTCAAACGTATTTTTAGCGTTGTGCATGTTCTCGTCGTTAAACATTGTATACTTGGTCATCAGCACCTGAGCCGCCACCTGATTATACTCGGAGAAAAATTTCTGGTATGCCATCATAAGCCTGCACTGGCCTATTGCGGCACATGCCTGCTTTTCTGCCAGATTATCGGTCCTGTGTTTGATTCCCACACTGTATCTTCCGACGGCTATTGCCCCTGATGACACAAGCACCACATCCTTGCCCTGGCTTTTTAAGTCGCAAAGTATCCGCACAAGCCTGTCAAGCTTTTTATAATTAATATTTCCGGTTATCTGGTGAGTTATTGAGGAAGAACCGATTTTAACTACTATCCTTTTTTTATTCTTTAAAAGTTCTCTGTAATTTTCCATTGTATGTCCTTTCTGGGAACAGCTTATTACGTTACGGAAGCTGCAACCGCTTCTGCCGTCTTAATTCCGTCAACTGCCGCCGAGGTTATTCCACCGGCATATCCGGCGCCCTCGCCGCACGGGTATATTCCCGATACCGAAATGCTTTCAAGCCCTTCGTTCCTCAGGATTCTCACGGGAGACGAGGTCCTTGATTCCACTCCCGAAAAAACGGCCTCCGGCATATTAAATCCTCTTATTATTTTATCAAAAGTTTTCATGCCGTCAATGATTGTTTCACATATATATTCAGGAAAAATTTCTCTTAAGTCTGCCGGCGATGCGCCGCCTTTAATCTGCGGAACGACATTTCCGTACCCCGTGCTTTTGCGTCCGGATGCAAAATCCTCATTAAGCTGATACGGAACCAGTCCGCCGCCCGTCTTATAGGCCGCGCTCTCAAGCCGTCTCTGGAAATACATTCCGCCTAAAACGTCATTTCCGCCGAAATCCTCCGGAGATACGGTAACGACAACGGCGCTGTTGGCATTGATTCCGCTGCGCCCGGAATAACTCATACCGTTTACGCAAAGCATCTTCTGCTCTGAAGATGCGTTTACCACATATCCTCCCGGACACATACAGAATGAATAGACGCCTCTGCCTCCGGAAGCTTTGGCAGTTACCTTATAATCCGCAGCCGGAAATTTGCGGCTGTCCATATCCCCGTACATATAACGGTTTATGAACTTCTGGGGATGTTCAATCCTGAGTCCCACGGCAAAAGCTTTCCTTTCCATTGGCATTCCTTTCCCGCAAAGCATCTCAAAGGTGTCTCTTGCACTGTGTCCCGGCGCGAGAACCAGCCTGTCGCATAAGTCGTCATATTCCTTGCCGCCCTTTTCCCTGATCTTAACTCCCTTCACGGCGTTTTTTTCTATGTATATATCAGCAACCTTTGCGTTAAAAATGACTTTACCGCCCAGCCGTTCTATTTCATTTCTTATATTTCTGACTATATTTTTCAGAACGTCAGTACCTATATGCGGCTTACTGATATATTTAATCTCAGGATTCGCACCGAATTCGACAAACGTTTCAAGAACCTTCCGTATACGTCCGGATTTGTCCTTTACCGCCGTGTTCAGCTTACCGTCGGAGAATGTGCCTGCGCCGCCTTCGCCAAACTGTACATTAGTCTCACAGTCAAGAATCCCGTCCTGCCAGAATCTGTTTACCTTATCCACCCGTTCGTCAACAGATGCTCCCCTCTCGTATATAACCGGTGCCAATCCTGCCCTTGCAAGAAAAAGCCCGCAAAAAAGTCCCGCCGGACCGCTTCCGGCAATCACTATCCTTGGATTTTCTTTGCTTCGGACTGACGGAAAGACGTATTCCTCTTCATCGGTTAACATAATATTATTATTGTTAAGCTTTGCGACGACAGCCTGCTCTCTTTCGGGGCTGTCCAGCCTGACGTCCACGCTATATACATGCATAATGCTGTCCTTACGGCGGGCATCGATTGATTTTCTGGCAATTTCGTATGTAAAACGGTCCGCAGCTTTAAGACGCAGGCTTTTTTTAATGAGCGCGGACAACTCTGCTTCATCTGCGTTTAATTTGAGTTTTA
>CALWMX010000081.1 GCA_944382105.1 uncultured Butyrivibrio sp. | reverse complement strand
AAGAAAACGACACTCCGATTATAATGCTTTCAGCCAAGGGAGAGATTTTTGACAAAGTGCTGGGGCTTGAACTGGGCGCGGACGATTACATGATTAAACCGTTCGACTCCAAGGAGCTTGTGGCAAGGGTAAAAGCTGTTCTGCGCCGCTACAGCGCCGTGCCCTCTTCACTTGAAAAAAACACCGACAAGACCGGAGAGTACGTGGAATACCCCGACCTTATTATCAATATGACCAACTATTCCGTGATATATAAGGGAAAAACCATCGACATGCCTCCCAAAGAGCTCGAACTTTTATACTTTCTGGCTTCATCTCCAAATCAGGTTTTTACCAGAGAGCAGCTTCTTGACCATATATGGGGGTATGAGTACATCGGCGACACAAGAACGGTTGATGTGCACATCAAAAGGCTCCGCGAGAAAATCCATGACCATGAAGCATGGAGTATCGGTACCGTCTGGGGAATAGGCTATAAATTCGAAACCAACAAAAAGAGGTAACTATGAAAAGTAAGCTGATTTACAAATTTATAGCTGCATTCATCATTGCCGCCCTCGTTGGTTTTCTGGCCGTATCATTTTTAGTGTCAAAAATAACCTTCAGCCACGCCATCAAAACCGAAGCCAACAAGCTTTATCAGAAGGCTACGTCAATAGCTTCCGATTACGGCAGCCGGTATTTTTCGAACCCTGACGGCCGCGCCGGACTTTACGAAGAATTAGATGCATTGCACAAATATCTGGAATGCGACATCATGCTCTTATCTTCAGACGGCGAAGTCTTGATTGACACCGGACAGACCGGCGCTGCTGAGATTAATGATTTTGACCCTGCCGATACGGACAACGGCTACTATATTAAAGGGGATTTTCACGGAATATATAACGAAGAGCAGATAACGGTATTTTATCCTGTAGAATACCGGTATATGGTACGCGGATACATAATCATCAACAAGCCGTCCGCCGTTATAAAAGCGTCCGCAAACGACCTGTTCAACTATAATTATATTTCCTTTTTGATTGTCACCGTGCTGTCCGCATTGCCCGTGATAATATACGCCGCAGACATAAATAAGCCTCTGAAAAAGCTGACCCATGCTGTAACCGCATACGCAAAAGGCGATTTCAGCGTACAGACCAGGCTCAAACGCAATGATGAGATAGGAAGACTGTCCGATTCCCTTGACTATATGGCTTTGGAGCTTGACAACCTCAACGAGTACCAGAAAAAATTCATAGCAAATATTTCCCACGATTTCCGTTCCCCGCTCACCTCAATAAAAGGCTACCTTGAGGCCATGCTGGACGGAACGATTCCGCCGGAAACACAGGAAAAATACCTGAAAATAGTTATCTCGGAAACCGAAAGGCTCACCAAGCTCACCAATAATCTGCTCACAATGAACAACCTCAATGAAAAGGGTTCCGTACTGGATATCAGCGATTTCGATATTATTTCCATAATAAAGCAGACAATCGGTACCTGCGAGGGAATTTGCGAAAAAAAACATATTCAGTTCAAATTGGTTTTTTCCGAAAAAACGCTTATGGTATCAGCCGACCAAGGCAAAATCCAGCAGGTTATCTATAATCTGGTGGATAACGCTATCAAATTCAGCAATAACGATTCGTCCATTATAATCTCGGCTTATGAAAAAGGCGATAAGATTATGGTTTCGGTCAAGGATTTCGGTATCGGCATACCGAAAGAAAGCATTTCCAAAATCTGGGAACGCTTCTACAAAACGGATCTCTCAAGAGGCAAAGACAAAAAGGGAACAGGTTTGGGGCTGGCAATCGTCAAAGACATCATAACGGCCCACAATGAATATATTGACGTAATAAGCACGGAAGGCGTGGGAACCGAATTTATATTCGGACTCCCGCGCTCAAAACAGCATGCTGCTGAGGATATTTAATATATTTCTCAGGGCTGCTGCCATTGAAAGGTTCTTGGGCTTCCTTTTAACTTAAGCCCCAAAAAATTATTCTGGCGCAGCGCTTCATAGAGCACAACCGCCGCCGCATTGGAAAGATTCAGCGACCTTATATCTCCCCACATGGGTATTCTCACACATGTATCCTGATACTTCTGCAGGATTTTTTCCGGTATTCCGGCGCTCTCCTTGCCAAACATGATATAGCAGCCATCCTCATAGCTGACATCCGAATAACATCTTGCCGCCTTGGTAGTGGCCATATATATGACGGCCCCCTTATTTCTTTCCAGAAAATCTTCAAAATCCCTGTATACGGTTACATCCAGCTTATCCCAGTAATCAAGGCCTGCCCGTTTGAGCATCTTATCGTTAATCATAAAACCCATGGGCTCAATAAGATGAAGCCTGGTGTTGGTGGCAACGCATGTTCTTCCTATATTTCCTGTATTGGCAGGCATTTCCGGCTCATGCAGTACAATATTCAGCATAAATTATACCTCTTTAACGGACACGTCAACCTCAATAAGCCTGTCCCCGTCAAATGTCATCGGAATACAGATATTTTGTGCATATAAGCGCTCCATCCTGAAATTCCCCCGGATAATCGTGGGAGGCGTTATATCTATAACCACGCCCTTTGTTGAGAGAACGGTGGCGGCATTGCCCAATATCATATTTCCCAGCTCGCTGAGCGCGCTCAATGAAAGCTCATCAAGCTCCGATACGGTCATCATGCACATTTTTGAAGCGATTTCAAGCGCCGCATCTCCATGCAGTGCCAGAATCACCTGACCTCCTATCTGTCCGGTTACTCCTATTGCAATTACCAATGTATCCTCATCAAATGCCGTTGTCTTTACATAAGGCTTTCCCGGCTTAAGCGCAATGCCGCAGGCAGACTGAAATACGCTTGAAGCCGACACAAGAAACGCATTAATGTATTGCGAGTTCATCTCTGACATATATATCCTCCGTGATATTTTAATTAAGTGATTTTATAAAAATCTCAAGCCTCTCCATGGCTGTTTTCAAATTGTTAAGAGAACTTGCATATGACATTCTCAAAAAGCCCTCTCCGCTGTCGCCGAAAGCTGTTCCCGGAACCACTGCAACTTTATGCTCCTCAAGAAATCTCATTGCAAATTCTTCGGACGTAAGCCCGAATTTTGCTATATTGGGAAAAATATAAAATGCACCGAAAGGCTCAAAGCATTTGAGTCCCATTCCACGAAGCTTTGTAAGCATGAATTTGCGTCTCCTGTCGTATTCGGTCCTCATGTTCTCAACGTCAGCGTCACAGTTTCTGAGCCCCTCCACGGCAGCATACTGGCTGTTGGTAGGCGCACACATTATTGCGAACTGGTGAATCTTTACCATCTGCTTAATTATATTGTTCGGTCCGCATGCATATCCCAGTCTCCAGCCCGTCATCGCATGTGACTTGGAAAAACCGTTAATTACAATCGTACGCTCCTTCATTCCCGGTATCGAAGCTATGGAACAGTGCTTACCGCCGTATGTAAGCTCGGAATAAATCTCGTCGGATACCACAAAAATATCTTTGTCAATACATATATCGGCGATTTCCTGAAGATTTTCCTTTGTCATTACGGCTCCCGTAGGATTGTTAGGAAACGGCAGCACAAGTATTTTGGTCTTTGGAGTAATGGCGCTTAAAAGCTCCTCTCCCGTAAGACGGAATTCATTCTCTTCTTTGAGATTTATTATTACCGGTACACCGTCTGCAAGGACAGCGCACGGCAGATACGATACATAGCTTGGCTGAGGGATTATTACTTCATCTCCCGGGTTAAGCATGGCCCTGAACGCCAAATCTATGGCTTCACTTCCACCCACGGTTACAAACGTCTCTTCGTCGGCATCATAAATCAGTCCGTATCTTCTTTTGAGAAAGCTGCAAATCTCAACCCTCAAATCCTTGAGTCCCGAATTGCTGGTATAATATGTCCTGCCCTTCTCCAGCGTATATATGCCCTCTTCGCGTATTTTCCATGGAGTATCAAAGTCAGGCTCGCCCACTCCCAACGAGATGGCATCCTTCATTTCGCTTACAATATCAAAAAATTTACGAATACCGGAAGGCTGTATTCCCACAACCTTGTCTGATAATGGATTTCTCATGGCGTTACCGACATCCTTTCATCATTCTGCAAAACATCAAGAATAGTTCCGTGGTCTTTATATTTTTTGAGTACAAAATGCGTGGAAGTGCTCAGCACGGATTCCAACGGCGCCAGCTTGTTGGCAACAAAAAGCGCAACTTCCTTGAGAGTTTTGCCGTCTATCATTACGGTCAGGTCAAAGCCTCCTGACATAAGGTATACTGCATTGACCTCGGAATAATTGTATATGCGCTCCGCTATGGCGTCAAAGCCGTTGCCTCTCTGAGGAGTAACCTTCACTTCAATAAGCGCTGTAACCTTTTCCTCGCTCGTCTTATCCCAGTTGATAAGCGTATGATATCCGCATATGATATGCTCCTTTTCCATCTCCGCTATTTCATTGGCAACCGCCGCTTCCGGCTCCCCTAACATTGCCGCAAGGTCCGCAACATTTATTTTGCTGTTTTTTTCAAGAATTGCTAAAATTGTCTCTCTCATGGTCTCTCTCCTTTATTTCTTTGCCATATAACTGCTGTCTTCACCGTTATGGATGATTTTATCATTATTATCTGTGAAATGGCCTATGACGCATGCCGGTATGCCGTTGGCTTCAAGAGCCTTTGCCAATCCCTCTCCGTCACCTGCCGCCATCAGAAGGCAGCCCGCAGATTTCATTCTGTAAGGGTTAAGCCCGAAGTATGTACTGATTTCAATAATTTCCTGCCGCATCGGGACAGCTTTCAGGTCAATTTCAATACCACTGCGGCTTCCCTCCGACATTTCCCAAAGCGCTCCGAAAATACCTCCGTCGGAAGCGTCGTGCATGGCTTTGACTCCGAAATCAGACGCCGCGTGCGCCTCGGCGGCAACCGTAAGCCATTGGTCACAGTCCTCGATTGTCTCAAGATAACGGTCGGAAAAGCGCTTCCGCAGCATATCTCTGCGCCGGGCATCTTTGATTATATACGCGGTTTCCTCAAGCCCCGCCCATTTGGATGCCACAATGCTGTCTCCCGGACGTACAAGACTGATATCAGGACGCAACCCTGACCCGGTACTGCCTATTGCCGTAACAGTCACAAGAGTATCGGTCAGGCCGCGGCAAACTTCCGTATGCCCTCCCGACAGAAAAGTGCCGCAGTCGCCGCACGCTTTGATAACGGTTCGCGTAAGCGCCTTGAGCTCCGGTTCTTCAACTTGCTCCCGCAGCAAAAAAGCCGCCTGAACGCCCAAAAGCTCTCCGCCTGCCGCCCACACATTATTGGCAGCCTTATATACCGCAAACCTCGGCGACAGAACACTGTCGGCCACACCCACCTGAGTGCTGGCCAACACGCCTCCCGTCCCATCCGAAAGCAACGAACAGTCCTTTGACGAAACGGGACTTCCTCCGATTAAGTTGGTAACGCTTCTCTTTAGAATATTTCCGGGTACTTTGCCAATCTGCATATATGCCTCTTAAAATTACGGCGCGCTCCGGCTTACGGCTCTGGCTCCGCCTGAAAAACACCGCCGCGCGCAAATATATTAATATATTCTATCACATAAAAGAGCCAAATCCAACCGTATAATAAAATTTTTGTTGCCATAAACCCGTAATAAATGTATATTTTAGATATAAGCCGATACAAGCGGAATCACCATGGCCAACACAAGCACTACCGCTATGACTATCGTGATTATCCTTGCGCTTTTTTTACTGAACATAATTACTTTCCTTTCATGTATAATTTGCCGCGGACACAGGCTGCCTGCGGCGGACAGGAGTACCGCTATGATTGATTTGATGATTTTACTGAGCACCGGTTTTCTCAAGCGTCTGGGACCGCCAATCCTTGGATGCGTCCTTATATTGTGCTTTGAAATATTCTATCACCGCAAAAAAGACGAACGTAAAAAGGCAGAAGCCGAAAAAAAATTCTGGGACAAAGAGCTTGAAGCCAATTCCGTGCGGAAAAAAGACATAACTTTTCTTAATTATATTGATATTCCGCTTGACAAGCTTCCGTTTATCGAAACCGACGACGGTGAGCTGACCGAATACCAGATTATCGTTAAAACCCTCGCGGACAAAAGAATACTCAACCTCAGCGGCATCACCAACACTGATTTAAAGCTTGAATACGGACCAGCCAATCTTACGGAGCTTTCCCAGTATGACGATAATTATACCACACTTACATCCGTAATTGCAAAATGGGGAGCAAGACTTATCGAACTGGGCATGCACGACGAGGCCGTTACAGTCCTTGAATACGGAATAAGCATAGGCTCCGATGTAAGCCGCGGATATTACCTTCTGGCTGACGAATACCGCAAAGCCGGACGTGCCGACGATATCGACAGGCTTATCGCAACAGCCGAAAAGCTGGATTCCATTATGAAAAAACCAATCCTTGCCAAACTCAGGGAAATACGCGGATACCTCAGCTGATTAATATTTATGTACGCCTTGGTATTCCGTATGTGGAAATAATACTGTCTATCGCTTTGGATGCTTCACTCTTGGTAAGCGCATTCACATCCTTTTCAAACCGCACCTGATATCTTGCTATAAGGCTTACCAGATATGACTTCTGTTTTGCAGTTATAGGCTCTTTTTTCGGAGGTCTGTACACAAGCTCTTCCGCATGTCCGCCGATATCATTTATGGCGCAAAGCTTCTTATAAATAAGAGACGCCGTCTTGGCATCCTCAAGCGCCCTGTGGTGCCGCACGTCAATACCGAAATATCCGCACAGGTATTCAAGGCTTTTTCCCGGTAAATCCGGAAGGATTTTCCGGGCAAGTTTACAGGTATCGATACCGTTGCGCACAAATTGCATCCCGCAGTCAGATGCGGCTTTCTTAAGGAAGCTGTAATCAAATATTATATTATGTCCCAGAATGGGAAGTCCGTTTGTCAACTCGATTACATCCTTAATCAACTTATCGATCGAAGGAGCATTGCATACCATCCCGTCATCTATTCCCGTTATCTGCGTTATCCTGCCGGGAATTGGCCTTCCGGGATTCACAAACGTCTGATAACTGTCGACCGCAGTTCCTTTTTCCACTCTCACGGCCCCTATCTCTATAATCGCATCCTCGGCCGGATTTAGACCTGTCGTTTCTATATCCAGCGCCACATAGGAATCTGTCATCCCGCCACCTCTCATGTACTTTTATTTCATAATAACAGTATAACGATTATTTTAGCTATTGCAAGGACGTATTTCCAAGTATAATATAAAAGTATGAATATGAAGTTATCATTTACCGAATTATTACGTCAAAAAGACTCGGATGCCGTCATATATACGATTGGTATTTTAACCGCGGCCGCCATAGCCGTCGGATGGCTTATCTACAGGCTTATTTGCGGTCTGACGGGCTTTACGGCGGAACACATATGCGTATTCAGGGCCGTAACAGGATTTTACTGCCCCGGATGCGGCGGCACAAGAGCTTTTTATTATCTGATTCACGGAAATATTTTTAAAAGCCTTATATATCATCCGTTTATAATTTATGCCGTCGCCGTATCCGCCGTATTTTATATAAGCCAGACTCTGCGTTTTGTTTCAAAAAACCGCATTAAAGCGATGCATATGAGTACCGGCTATGTAATTGCCGGCGCCGCGCTCATAGCCGTCAACTGGATTGTAAAAAACATTATGCTTGCATGTTTCCGCATTGCGGTAATAGGCTGAAAAAATTCCGGCTTTGATTGACAATACACATGATGTCAAATATAATATTTTTATGAACATTCTTTTCATTAATTTCAGGAGGTATCTCAATGGATAACAATAACTTGAACA
>CALWMX010000080.1 GCA_944382105.1 uncultured Butyrivibrio sp. | reverse complement strand
CCTTCGTCATCATGGTGCGCATGTCGCTTCTGCCGGAGGGGTCCCCGATCATGCCCGTGCCGCCGCCCAGCAGCGCGATGGGCTTATTTCCCGCCATCTGCAGCCGCTTCATCAGGCACAGCGCCATAAAATGTCCCACATGAAGGCTGTCCGCCGTAGGGTCAAAGCCGATGTAGAAAACCGCCTTGCCGGTGTTGATAAGCTCGCGTATGAGCGGCTCGTCCGTTACCTGTGCTATCAGGCCTCTGGCCTGAAGCTCCTCATAAATTCCCATTTTTTGTCTCCTTTCTTATCACTGTCAAAATAAAAAAATCCTTCTAATTCCGATTTTTGGAATTAAAAGGACGACCGATGCCGTGTTACCACCTTTATTCATACCGGATTCGCATCCGGTATCTCAGAAGGTACGGCAGATGTAAGTCTGCGATACCCGGGCACTGTAACGTGTGCTTACGCCGCAGCCTACTAGGTAACCTTTGGGTGCGGAGCTCAGGGATGTATTCATGTAATGCGTCTCCCGCGCCTCTCATCAGCCGGCAGCTTTCTGTTGGTTCCGTCAAAACATTACTTGTTCCCGTCACGGCTTTTTGCTGTGATTGTTATAAATGGATTGTAGAATACCATTAGAAAAAAGTCAATATATTTTTGATTTATAAATTTAAAATGTGTAATAATTGTTAAAAACATTTACTTTTATCAGCCAAAGTATTATATTAAATAAAATCGGATTGTAAAATCCGTGTCATTCTGATATTATTAGAATAAGTATAACTGGAATTTCACGGAGGAATATACATGGATAACGAAGCGGTAATATCCAAGAATTTTATTGAACAGATTATAGAAAAGGATTTGGAGGAAGGCCATTGCAGTACCGTAATGACCAGATTTCCTCCTGAGCCTAACGGTTATCTTCATATCGGACATGCCAAATCGATACTTTTGAATTACGGGCTTGCAAAGGAATACGGCGGAAAGTTTAATCTCAGGTTTGATGATACCAATCCGACCAAGGAGAAAGAGGAATTTGTGGAATCTATTAAGGAGGACGTTGAATGGCTTGGAGCCGATTACGAGGACAGGCTTTTTTTTGCGTCCGACTATTTCCAGATAATGTATGAGGCTGCGGTCAAGCTCATCAGGAAGGGCAAGGCATATGTGTGTGATTTAAGCGCGCAGCAGATACGCGAGTACAGAGGAACCCTTACGGAACCGGGAAAGGACAGCCCTTACAGAAACCGTTCCGTTGAAGAGAATCTTCAGCTTTTCGGCAATATGAAAAATGGGCTCTATGCTGACGGAGAGAAGGTGCTTCGTGCAAAGATTGATATGTCGTCGCCTAATATCAATATGAGGGATCCGGTAATATACCGTGTGGCGCATCAGACGCATCACAGACAGGGCGATGCATGGTGTATATATCCGATGTATGATTTTGCCCACCCTATTGAAGATGCGGTTGAAGGAGTAACGCATTCCATCTGCACGCTGGAATTTGAGGACCACAGACCGCTTTATGACTGGGTGGTGCGTGAGCTTGAATATGAGAATCCCCCTAAACAGATTGAGTTTGCCAAGCTGTATCTTACCAATGTGGTTACCGGCAAGCGGTATATCAAAAAGCTTGTTGAGGACGGTATAGTTGACGGATGGGATGACCCGAGGCTTGTGTCGTTAGCGGCTCTGAGAAGAAGAGGATTTACCCCGGAGTCAATCAGAAAGTTTGTGGATTTGGTCGGCGTTGCCAAAGCAAACAGCTCGGTAGATTACGCAATGCTTGAATACTGCATACGGGAGGATTTAAAGCTTAAAAGACCAAGGGTCATGGCGGTTCTTGACCCGGTTAAGCTTATAATCGATAATTATCCTGAAGGTGAGACAGAGCTTCTCGATGTTGCAAATAATCTGGAGAATCCGGAGCTTGGCACGAGAAAGGTGCCTTTCGGAAGGGAACTGTATATAGAAAGGGAGGACTTTATGGAGGAGCCTCCGAAGAAATACTACAGGCTTTTCCCGGGTAACGAGGTAAGGCTTATGAATGCTTATTTTGTTACCTGTACAGGCTGTGTCAAAGATGAGAATGGGGTTGTGACGGAGGTTCACTGCACATATGACCCGGAGACAAAGAGCGGCTCGGGATTTGAAGGGCGCAAGGTCAAAGGAACAATCCACTGGGTAAGCGTTCCTGATGCCGTAACGGCGGAAGCAAGGCTTTATGAGAATATTGTGGACGAGGAAAAGGGTGTGTATAATGAGGACGGAAGTCTGAACCTTAATCCGAATTCTCTTACGGTTGTTGACAAATGCTTTATTGAGCCGTCGGTTGCGGATGCAAAACCGCATGACAGCTTCCAGTTTGTGAGAAACGGATTTTTCTGCGTAGACAGTAAAGATTCTACCGATGAGCATCTTGTATTCAATAGAATTGTGTCACTTAAGAGTTCCTTTAAATTAAAGTAACCGGAGGTAGTATAATGGGCGATATTTTTACAGGGCTTGAGTCAATGGGGTTTGGCGGGCTCTCAAATATTAAGGTATATGATGATGACAAGAAAGAACAGGGAAAGGATGGCTCCGGCAAGGAACCGGTGCATGTGGTAAGCGAGGCCGATTATATTTTTGAAAAGAAAATACAGTGTCCTGTCTGCGACAGTGAATTTAAATCCAAAACGGTTAAAACAGGCAAGCCAAGGCTTATAGGTTCGGATTCGGATCTGCGTCCCAAATATTCCGGAATTGATTCCATCAAATATGATGCCATAGTATGTCCCAATTGCGGATATGCGGCACTGAGCAGATATTTCGGGTATATGACTTCGGCGCAGGCAAAACTGATTAAGGACAATGTTTCCTCGCAGTTTCGCAGGCTTCCTGAAAGCGGAAACGTCTTTACCTACGACGAGGCAATCAACAGGCATAAACTTGCGCTCTTTAACGCAATAGTTAAAAAGGCGCATTCAAGCGAAAAGGCTTACACATGTCTTAAAATAGCATGGCTGTACAGAGGGAAAAGGGAGAATCTGGATATGAGCCGTGCCGATGCACAGGCAGTTAAGAAGGAATGCGAACAGAAAGAACGCGAGATGATTTCCAATGCGTTTGAAGGATTTGTTACCAGCCGTGCCAGTGAAGAATTTCCCATATGCGGAATGGACGAGGCAACCTTTGACTATCTGCTTGCTGATTTGGCTGCAAAGCTTGGCAAGTATGATATTTCGGCAAAGCTGGCGTCCGGCGTGATTGTTTCACGTACTGCGAATTCCAAAATCAAAGAGAGAGCTCGCGATTTACGTGATATCATTAAGAACAAGGCAACCAAATAATTGTAATATAAGATAAATAAGAGGAAGATATGAATAAGATTAAAGACTGTAAGGCATTTAAGGCGGTGCCGCGTTTTAAGGAAAAATGTGCCTCAGGGAAAGTATATAAAATGTCGGACAAAATCTGGCATAACCGTTTTTTTGGCGTGGTCTGGGTAAGGCTTGCCCTTTTGTCCATAGCGCTCAATGTAGTTATTGAGGGTCTTAACAGGCTGTCCCTGCTTAAAGGGATCAGGCACATGGTTACTAATCCGCTGGTATTTCTGTTTAATACCCTTATGATATTTTTTACGCTTACGTTTGTTGCGTTTTTCAAAAAAAGAGTTTTTGCGGGAACGATAATAAGCGCAGTCTGGCTTGCCCTCGGTATTATCAATTACTGTGTCAGCAATAACAGGGTGACGCCTTTTACGGCTCCCGACGTAAAGAATCTGGAAGATTTGGCGGACATAATCGACAGGTATTTTTCCATGACCGTTATCGTATGGGTGTGTATTGCGGTGGCTGCTGCAATAGCGCTTATTGTATTCATATGCATCCATTCACGTAAGATTGACCAGAAAATAAATTACCTTAAGTGCGGCCTTATATCGGCTTTGTCTTTCGGTGCGCTTATGCTGTATCTTAATATAGGTAACGCCACCGGGCTTCTCGCTGAAAATTTCGGCAATCTGCGACAGGCATACAGGGATTACGGTTTTAATTACTGCTTTATGAGCTCCGTTTTCAGCAGCGGTGTCAAAAAACCAAAGAACTACTCCAAGGATAAGGTTGATGAAGTGGTTGACAATGTAAAGGAGTCGGAGACTGATGAGGAGAACAACACATCTCCCAATGATGATGACAATGTTGTAACTGAATATCCGAATATTGTGTTTGTACAGCTTGAGTCTCTTTTTGACCCTACCGAGCTTTATGAGCTTGAGTTTTCACAAGACCCGATACCTAATATACGTAAGCTCAGCGAGGAGTATTCCAGCGGATATTTTTCGGTTCCTTCCTTCGGCGCGGGAACTGCCAACACAGAATTTGAGGTTATGACCGGAATGAATCTGGATGATTTCGGTCCCGGAGAGTATCCTTACAAAACCGTTCTCCAGAATAATGCCTGTGAGTCCATCGGCTATTATCTTAAGAAGTATGGATATAAGATAAATGCACTGCATGACAACAAAGGTAATTTTTATCAGAGAAACACCGTGTTCAGCCGTCTTGGCTATGACACGTTTACCTCGATAGAATATATAGAAGAATATGAGGTCAATCCTACCGACTGGGCAAAGGATGAGTGTCTTATAGACGAGATTACGGGAATGATTAATTATTCTGCCGAGAAGGATTTTATATACTGTATTTCAGTTCAGGGACACGGCGAGTATCCTGAGGATACGTCAGATTTGGATTTGCAAATCAAAGTCACAAATAATGACGTTACAGGCAATCCTAACGGATTTGAATATTATGTAAATCAGGTATACGAGATGGATCAGTTTGTCGGAAAGCTGATTGAGGAGGTCAGCAAAATCGATGAGAATACCGTAATCGTATTCTACGGAG
>CALWMX010000079.1 GCA_944382105.1 uncultured Butyrivibrio sp. | reverse complement strand
ACCGCTCCTCTTGCTTCCGTATTGCCAAGCTTCTGCTTTGTCTGCCCTTCAAACTGCGGGTCTTGTATTTTAATGCTGATTATGGCTGTAAGTCCTTCACGGATATCCTCTCCGGAAAGATTTTGGTCTTTTTCCTTAAGTATCTTGTTTGTCCTTGCATAATCATTAAAGGTCTTTGTTACCGCATTGCGGAAACCTGTCACATGTGTTCCTCCCTCAGGAGTCGTAATATTATTTACAAAACCGTATACATTGTCGGCATATCCGTCGTTGTGCTGGAACGCAACTTCAACATATACATTATCCCTGGTTCCTTCGCAGTATATTACTTTATCATAAAGCGCGGTATTTCCTTTATTGAGATATTCTACGTATTCCTTGATACCGCCCTCATAATGAAATGTTTTTTTATGATATTCATTACGCGCATCACAGAGAGTAATTTTTATATTTTTAGTAAGAAATGCCATCTCACGAAGACGTTGTTTTAGTACATTATAATCATATACAGTATCTTCAAATATCTCTTTATCCGGTAAAAAAGTAACCTCCGTTCCTGTTTTATCTTCCGGACATTCACCTGCAATTTTGAGAGGATACATAACCTTGCCTCTTTCATACCTTTGCTGGTAAATCTTGCCGTCCTGATATACTTTGACTTCAAGCCATTCGGAAAGCGCATTCACCACAGAAGCCCCCACTCCGTGAAGACCACCGGATACTTTATATCCTCCGCCTCCGAATTTTCCGCCTGCATGAAGAATAGTGAAAACAACTTCAACTCCGGGAAGCCCTGATTTTGCATTGATACCTACGGGAATGCCTCTTCCGTTATCAATTACGGTTATTGAGTTATTCTCGTTTATCTGCACATATATTTCGGTACAATATCCCGCAAGTGCTTCGTCAATCGAATTGTCAACTATCTCGTAGACAAGATGATGAAGCCCTTTTGATGATGTACTGCCTATATACATACCTGGTCTTTTTCTTACGGCTTCCAGACCCTCTAATATCTGTATCTGGTCCGCCGTATAGCTGCTTGTATCGCTCATTTCTGCGCCTCCTGAATTAATTCTCCTGATAAACATGACCGTCAGTTACTCTGAAAATTCTGTTTACACTAAATCTGTTATTTATAAATTCATCAAGTCCTGTACAGGTTATTATTGTCTGCACTTTATTGATGCTGCTTAAAAGATAATTCTGTCTGCTTGCATCAAGTTCCGATAATACATCATCCAAAAGCAAAACAGGCATATCTCCCGTTATCTGCTTTACCAGTTCTATTTCAGCCAGCTTTAATGAAAGAGCCGTTGTCCGCTGCTGTCCCTGTGACCCGTATTTACGGATATCTGTTCCATTGATTAAAAAAATGATATCATCCCTGTGAGGCCCTACGCCTGTAAATTTCATTCTGATATCTTTTTCTCTTCCGTCCTTAAGTAATTCCTTGAAATTATTTTCTGTTGCCGAGGGCTCATAGTCTATCGTAAGGATTTCCTTGCCTCCGCTTAACCTTTTGTGAATATCTTTGATTATATCATTAAGATTCTCTATGAAATTTCTTCTTCTGTTGATGATTTCCCTGCCGTATTTAACAATCTGCATATCCCATATATCCAGAGTTTCTTCCAAAGAAGAATTTAACGTTATATCTTTGAGAAGCTTGTTTCTCTGTTCCACAGATTTATTATAGTTAATTATATTGTTAACATAGATTTTATCCAACTGGCATAATTCCATATCCATAAATTTTCTTCTGCCGGACGGTCCGTTTTTGATTATGTTCAAATCCTCCGGTGAAAAGAAAATTATATTTACTATACCGTATAAATCCATTGTTTTTTTTATGGGAATTCCGTTAATGGCAATACCTTTATTTTTATTTTTCCTGATATGGACGTCGATTCTGTAATCGATATTTTTCTTGGATATTATCATTTTGATATGGGATTCGTCATGATTGAATGAAATCATTTCCGTATCCTTGCTTCCTTTATGGCTTTTGGCAGTTCCTGACACAAAAACCGCTTCAAGGACATTTGTTTTACCCTGCGCATTATCTCCATACAAAATATTGGTGTGTTCATCAAAGACAATATTCTGAAGATCATAATTTCTGAAGTTTTGTAAGTCTATGGATTTTATAATCATTGAGCTTACCTTATCTCGATTTCTCCGCCATTGTAATACACTTTATCTCCTTTATGAAGCTTTTTTCCTCTCCTGATTTCCTTAATGCCGTTTACCGTAACGAGTCCTTCCGATATTACTTCCTTGGCTTCGGCTCCGGAATCAACAAAACCGGCTGCCTTAAGAGCCTGTCCGAGTTTTATGTATTCTTCATTCAATTCAATAATTTCCATAACATAATCCTCTTAACAATTTACAGGAAGAATAAGATATATATAGCTTCCTTTATCGTCTTTTATGGTGCAAGGTGCTTTGGCATTGATGAAATACATTGAAATGTTTTCGTCATCAATTACTCTGAGCGCATCTATAAGAAATTTAGGGTCAAAACCAATCCTGATATCATTTCCGTCTTTTGTGATATCAATTTCCTCATTCATCTTGCCTATAGTGGAAACTATGTTTATTTTGATTGAACCGTCTGTTATATTAAATATTACAGGTTTTTTATTGCCTTCTTTTACAAGAAGCGTTGCCCTGTCTATACAATCCAGAAGTTCTTTTTTATTAATATTAATCTTTGTCTGATGATCCTTTGAAAGCATCTGGTTAATTTTGAAATATTCGCCTTCAATAAGTCTCGATACAACAACTGTGTCTTCAAACTCAAACACTATATGGTTTTCGGCAAAAAATACCTTAACTTCGCTGTCTGCTTCTCCGGACAGTATTTTACTTATTTCTCCGAGAGTTTTGCCCGGAACTATAACGCTTATAGGTTCATAAGAATCTTTAAGCTCTATATTGCGGATTGAAACCCTGTATCTGTCTAATGACACAACTTTAAGATTATTGCCGCTCACCTCAAAAAGCTCGCCTGTCATAATCTTATTGCTTTCATTATCACCGATTGAAAAAATTGTCTGTCTTATTATCTCTTTGAGAGAAAACTGCGAGAGTATTATATTTTTGTCTCTTTCTATATAAGGCAGATAAGAAAAATCTTCGCCGCTTTTTCCGGAAATTGCAAATACGGATTTTTCACATGTTATGGTCGCATTGTAATTTTCGTCCGTTTCAACAGTTATTTCGCTGTCCGGAAGTTTTCTTATTATTTCCGATAAAAATCTGGCATCAATAGCTATCTTACCCTTCTCGATGATGTCTCCCGGAACCTTTGTTTCTATCCCCAGCTCCATATCGTTGGAAGTAAGGGTTATTACATTCTCCGTAGCATCTATAAGAATGCATTCAAGAATCGACATAGTGGTCCTTACCGGAACTGCTCTTAAAGCTATATTTACACCTTTAAGAAGGTCTGTTTTATTACAAATGATTTTCATTATGTTGATAACTCCTTTCATACGGAAAAATAATATATTTATAATTATAAATCAGTAGTATTAGTAGTAGGGGCTGTTGATAAGTTAATAACTGCTTTAAGTCATTATTTTTAGGGGGTTCAGCCTGATAAAAACTATGTGGAAAAGCATATAAGTTATTGATAAGAAACATTAAGTTTTCAACATTAAAGCAATATTAAATATTATGTAAACCTAATGTGGTAAGGTTATCCATATTTTATCCACAAAATAATGTTGAGAATGAATTTCTTCCTATTATTATAGTGCTTTAACTTATTTATGAAGGATTAATCTTCTTTGTTATGATATCTATGGTGTTTTTAAGAGTTTCATTGTTTTTCATATCCTTGGAAATCTTATCGACACCGTATTTAATTGTAGAGTGGTCCCTTTTACCCATATAATTTCCTATAGTTTCATATGGAACATCAGTCATGTATCTGCAAAGGTACATGGCTATCTGTCTTGGGTAAGCAATTTCATTGCTTCTTCTCTGGGAAGAAATATCTGCTGTTGTTATTCCGAAATGCTCTGCGACAACCTGAATGATTAAATCAGGAGTTACTTCCCTGTGAGCATTTGGCGAAATAATGTCTTTGAGAACATTCTCGGCAAATTCCATATTTATTTCACTGTGTGTAAGCTTGGAATAAGCCACAAGCTTATTAAGCGAGCCTTCAAGCTCACGAATATTGGATTTCACATTGGTTGCAATATAATCGAGGATGGATATATCTACGTCATATCCTTCAAGCTCAGCCTTTTTATGGAGAATTGCCATTCTGGTTTCATAGTTGGGAGGGGAAATGTCCACAAGTAATCCCCACTCAAATCTTGAACGAAGCCTCTCTTCAAGTGTTTCAAAATCTTTGGGAGGCCTGTCGGAAGAAATGATTATCTGTTTTTTTGATTCACGCAATGTATTAAAGGTATGGAAAAATTCGTCCTGAGTGCTTTCTTTTCCGATGATAAACTGAATATCGTCAATAAGAAGAACATCTACATTACGGTATTTTTCCCTGAAATTTTTGTTGCTTGTGTTTTTCTCGGTACGGATTGATTCGATAAGCTCATTGGTGAATACTTCCGAAGTAACATATTTAACTTTAAGGGAAGAATTCTGCTGTATAATAAAATTGCCTATCGCCTGCATAAGATGAGTTTTACCAAGACCTACTCCTCCGTATATAAAAAGAGGGTTATATATTTCTCCGGGAGATTCGGCAACTGCCAGAGATGCTGCATGGGCAATATTATTGTTTTCTCCTACAACAAAAGTATCGAAAGTGTATTTGGGATTAATTCCGGTATCATAATAATCCACAGCCTTGTCCGATGAAGAAGAAGTCTGTTTTGAAGTATTGCTTACGTCATCAGCAGATATAAATTTAATATTAACTTCATGGTTAATAACTTCAGATATCGTAACCCTGAGAGGGGTGGTATATTTTTTCTCTATAAATTTAAGACCTGTCTGTTTTTCTGGAACTATAATTGTGACGGTATCATTGTCATATGAGTATAGTTCCAGAGGAAGAATCCATGTTTTAAATGAAACATCCGTTATATCAAAATCAACTTTCATTATATTTAAGATTTCTGTCCATCTGCTTTTTAATTCTTCTAACATCAAAATATCTCCAATAGTCTTTTAAAAATGACTAACGCATTTTCCATTTCATTTTAACGCATTTTAGAGAAATTTTCAATAATTTATCATATTTATCATAAATTTTGTTTTAAGGGACTGTTGATAAGTAAAACGCGCTTAAAAAGCAATGAAATAGGTTCTTTAAATGGGTTTTAAACAAATTATCATTGTATTATCCACAAGTTATCCACAAATTGTTGATAACATTATGTAAACAAATTGCTTCCGTTAATATGTTTTATTTAAAAAATAATGTTTTTCTTGACTTTATATATATTTTCCAATAAAATGAGAATGATGTTCTGTAAGTATATCAAATATAAATCAGGAGGTGATAAATATGAAGATGACATTCCAGCCTAAGAAGAAATCAAGAGCAAGAGTTCACGGTTTCAGAAAAAGAATGAGTACTGCCGGCGGAAGAAAGGTTCTTTCTGCGAGAAGAGCTAAAGGCAGAAAAGTTTTATCAGCATAGGCCGCAAATAATGTGGCCTTTTATTATCTCTTTAATAAGGAGAAAAATTATACATGAGCAGATATGAAGCTTTGAAAAAAAACAGGGATTTTAAAGAAGTATATAATAAAGGTAAATCCTACGCCAATAAATATCTGGTTATGTACATTTTGGAGAACCGAACGGATATTAACCGAGTGGGAATATCTGTGAGTAAAAAGGTCGGGAATAGTATCGTCCGACACCGGTTGACACGAATTATTCGTGAAAGTGTCCGGTTGAACTGCGAAAATATTGTGACGGGATATGACATAGTTATTATTGCCAGAGTAAATCTTAAAGGTAAAGGTTACACTGAAGCGGCAAACGCCTTAATTCATCTGTGTAAGCTGCACCATATATTAAGGTAGAGTATATGAAAAAAATTTTAATTGCAATGGTAAAGTTTTATCGTAAATATTTGTCGCCGTTAAAAAAACACGGAACATGTATCTATACACCAACATGCTCCCAGTATGCAATTCAGGCAATTGAAAAATACGGTGCATTTAAAGGTGGTATTATGGCCATATGGAGAATTTTGCGGTGCAATCCTTTTGCCAAAGGAGGATATGACCCGGTTCCATAGGGCAGACAGAAAATCCTTTTGGAATAATCAAGGAGACATATATGATTTTTTTAACACAGGAAACAGGATTCCTTAAACCGATTGCATGGCTTTTGGGACAGATTTTCAATCTTCTTTTTATGCTGGTTGAAAAAATAGGTCTGCCAAATATCGGTTTATGTGTTATTTTATTTACAATCATTGTCAGAATTATTATGATGCCTCTCACCATTAAACAGCAGAAATTTTCCAAGCTGTCAAATATGATGAACCCTGAGATTCAGGCGATACAGGCTAAATATAAAGATAAAAAAGACAATGAATCCATGCTGAAGATGAATGCGGAGACTAAAGCGGTTTATGAGAAGTACGGTACTTCACCTACAGGCGGATGTCTGACAATGCTCATTCAGCTTCCAATAATGTTTGCCCTTTATAGGGTAATCTACAAAATTCCCGGATATGTAAGCCACATTAAGGATATTTGCAATAATATCTATAACAGTATAACAAGCGTCAGCGGCTGGCAGAAAATTCTCGAAAATAATGATATTACAGGTCTTGGAGATACTGCAAATTCATTTATTGACGAAATTTATACTTTTTCCTCAAGTACATGGAATAAAATAACCGGAATAAGTGAATTTTCGGGAATATCAGCTGATATAACCGCTCAGTCGGACAAGCTTCAGGATATTACTAATTTTTTCGGAATTAACTTAACGCAAGCTCCGGGATGGAGATGGAGCTGGGCTCTTTTGATTCCTCTTTTGGCAGGTCTTACCCAGTGGCTCAGTTCCAAACTTATGGAAAATAAAAATACCAATACTGCAAACGGGCAGCAGCAGGGCATGGCAGGCTCAATGAAGGTTATGAATACAATAATGCCTATTATGTCTGCTTTCTTTTGTATTACATTCCCTGCATGTATCGGTATATACTGGATAACAAGTTCGGTGGTACAGATTGTACAGCAGCTGATAATCAATAAGAAAATGGATCATATTGATGTTGAAAAAATGGTTCAGGAGAATATTGACAAGGTTAATGCCAAACGTGCCAAAAAGGGTCTTCCGCCTAAAAAGATTGCCAATACCGCAACGGCATATGTGGAACAGGTTAAGAAACAGGAGGCCAGGGAAGCAAGGAAAGGTCAGCGTGAAGAACAGATTAAAAAATCAACAAGCTATTACAATAATTCTTCCGCTAAACCGGGAAGCCTTGCAGCCAAAGCCAATATGGTAAAAATGTTTAACGAGAAGAACAATAACACCGGAAAAAATAAAAAAAATGAATAGAGGGATGTCTTATGGAGAAAATTGAAGTTACGGGAAAAACCGTTGAAGAGGCTTTAACAAATGCTCTGGTTAAGCTTGAAACTACAAGCGATAAGGTAGAATATGAAGTAATCGAAAAAGGGTCCTCAGGAATTCTCGGTATTTTTAACAGTAAGCCAGCCAGAATTCTTGTCTGGAAGAAAGCAACCATGGAAGATAACGTAATGGATTTTCTTGACAGTGTTTTCAAAGCGATGAATCTGACAGTTAAGATTGATATGAATATTGATGAAGAAGAGAATACTGTCAATATTAACCTTTCTGGAGACGATATGGGTGTTCTCATAGGAAAAAGAGGTCAGACTCTTGATTCCCTTCAGTATCTTACGAGCCTTGTTGCCAATAAGGAAAGTGAAAAATATTACAGGGTTAAGCTTGATACGGAGAATTACAGAGCCAGAAGAAAGGAAACACTGGAGTCCCTTGCAAAAAACATAGCATACAGGGTTAAAAGAACAAAAAAATCAGTTTCCCTTGAGCCTATGAATCCTTATGAAAGAAGAATTATTCATTCGGTATTACAGAACGATAAGTATGTGTCTACCAAGAGTGAAGGTGAAGAACCTTTCAGACATGTGGTTGTTTTTATGAAAAAATAGTGTTAAGGGATGTGAAGATTTTCACATCCCTTTTAAGATTTATTTTTAAGGAGCATTATGATTAAAGAAACTATAGCGGCCATAGCCACGGGAATGTCCAATTCGGGAATCGGTATTATACGTATGAGCGGACCGGAAGCAATAGAAATTGCCGACCGGGTTTTTGTGTCTAAAAAGAAATCCTTTAAACTGGAAAATGCAGCGTCCCATACAGTTCATTACGGAAATATAGTTTATGGCGGCGAGATGATAGATGAAGTTCTTGTTATCGTAATGAAAGCGCCTAACAGCTACACAAGGGAAGATGTGATTGAAATAGACTGCCACGGCGGAGTATTTGTAATGAAAAGGATACTTAATATCCTTATAAAAAGCGGAGCAAGAGCAGCGGAGCCGGGTGAGTTTACCAAGAGGGCGTTTCTTAACGGAAGAATAGATTTGTCGCAGGCTGAGGCGGTAATAGATATAATCAATTCAAAAAATCAATATGCACTCAGTAATTCCGTAAAGCAGCTAAGCGGAAAATTATCGGAGCAGATTAAGCAAATGAGAAAGGAACTGATTAATAATATTGCCTATATCGAAGCTGCTCTGGATGACCCTGAACATATTCCTTTGGATAACTATGGGGATAAGTTGTTAACAATTGTTGATAACTATATTAATATTGTGGAAAAATTGTTAAAAACTGTTGATAACGGCAAGATTTTTACACAAGGTGTTAAAACAGTAATAATCGGAAAGCCGAATGCAGGTAAATCGAGCATACTTAATATTCTTGCCGGCTATGACAGGGCAATAGTAACGGATATCGCAGGAACCACCAGAGATACCATAGAAGAGCAGATAAATCTTGAAGGGATAACACTTAATCTTGTTGACACCGCCGGAATAAGAAATACGGATGATAAAGTGGAGGAAATAGGAGTCAACAGGGCGAAGGAGTTGGTGAAGGAAGCGGATTTAATATTATATGTGGTAGATTCCTCAACTGCTCTTGATGAAAATGATTATGAGATACTTAATATTATAAAAGACCTTAAGACTATAATTTTATTGAATAAGTCGGATTTGGAAACGGTAACCGACGCAGATAAAATATCAGAAATTACCGGCAGCAGGGTAATATCGGTATCGGCTAAAGATAACACCGGACTTGATGAGCTTTCCGATTATATTGTTAAACTTTTCAGCGAAGGTATAATAAATTATAATGATGAAATATATATATCAGGAGAACGCAATAAAGAGGCTCTTGAAAATGCTCTTGAAAGCTTCAAGTTAGTAAAAAACAGTATTAAAACAGGTATGCCGGAGGATTTTTATACGGTTGACCTGATGAATTCTTATGAAGGACTTGGTAAGATAACAGGTGAAGCAGTTGAAGATGATCTGGTTAATGAGATTTTCAGTAAATTTTGTATGGGAAAATAATTATTATTATCTGTGATGCTGTAAAAGCATGATTTCCGGCAGAAATAATAATTGTATAATCGGAGGTTCATATGAACGTGATTGAAAATTATGATGTAGCGGTTGTAGGAGCCGGACATGCAGGCTGTGAAGCTGCGCTTGCCTGTGCCAGACTGGGACTTAATACAATAATGTTTACCGTGAGCGTGGAAAGTATTGCACTTATGCCATGCAATCCCAATATAGGAGGCACCTCAAAGGGTCATCTTGTGAGAGAATTGGATGCGCTTGGCGGAGAAATGGGAAAGAATATTGACGCTACTTTTATTCAGTCTAAGATGCTCAACAAGTCAAAGGGACCGGCAGTACATTCACTGAGGGCGCAGGCTGATAAGCAGGAATATTCCAAAAGAATGAGAATGGTTCTTGAAAATACCGATAATCTTACCATAAGACAGGCAGAAGTTGCAGAGCTTATGGCGGAAAACGGAGTAATAAAAGGCTTGAAGCTTGTGTCCGGAGCAGTTTACAATACTAAAGCAGTAATTTTATGTACAGGTACATATTTAAAGGCAAGGTGTATATATGGAGATATAAGCTATAACACCGGTCCAAACGGACTTCTTGCCGCCAATTATCTTTCGGATTCTATGAAAAAGCTTGGAATAGAGCTGGTAAGATTTAAAACCGGTACGCCGGCAAGAGTTGACGGAAGAAGTATTGATTTCAGCAAAATGGAAGAACAGCTTGGAGACACGCCCGTAGTACCGTTTTCTTTTTCAACAAAACCGGAGGATATACAAAAGGAGCAGGTATCATGCTGGTTGACATATACCAATGAGAAAACGCATGAAATAATCAGAGCTAATATTGACCGTTCTCCGCTGTATTCAGGAGTTATTCACGGAACGGGACCAAGATATTGTCCGTCGATTGAGGATAAGGTAATGCGTTTTGGGGATAAGGACAGGCATCAGGTGTTTATTGAACCTGAAGGCAATTATACTCATGAATGGTATTTGGGGGGCATGTCAAGCTCGCTTCCCGAAGATGTACAATATGATATGTATCATACGGTACCCGGACTGGAAAATGCAAAGATTGTCCGTAATGCTTATGCCATAGAGTATGATTGCATTAATCCTATACAGTTGAAACCGTCTCTGGAATTTAAGCACATAGATGGTCTTTTTTCCGGGGGACAGCTGAATGGAAGTTCCGGTTATGAGGAAGCTGCAGTGCAGGGGCTTATTGCAGGAATCAATGCTGCCATGAAAATTTTTGACAGAGATCCGTTAATTCTTGACCGTTCCCAGGCTTATATTGGAGTTCTTATTGATGATTTGGTTACAAAGGAAAATCATGAACCATACAGGATGATGACAAGCCGTGCGGAATACAGACTTTTGCTCAGGCAAGACAATGCGGATATCCGTTTGACGGAATACGGCTACAAGGTGGGACTTGTCTCCAAGGAACGTTATGAATATGTTCAGAGAAAAAAAGAATTGATAGAAAAGGAAATACAGAGATTGAATTCCATTGTTGTGGGCGGAAGCGAGGAGATTAACGAAAAACTTCTGAGATTAAACAGTACCCCTCTCAATAACGGAACAAGCCTTGCCGAACTTATACGAAGACCTGAACTTAATTATTACAATATAAGTGAATTTGATACGGACAGACCGGAATTAAGCGAGGATGTGATTGAGCAGGTAAACATAAATATTAAATATGAAGGATACATATCCAGAGAACTTAAACAAGTTGAACATTTTAAGAAACTTGAGAAGAAAATTATTCCGGAAAATATAGACTATGATGATATCAGCGGATTGAGAATTGAGGCGAGACAGAAGTTAAAAAGTTATGGGCCGCGTTCAATCGGGCAGGCTTCCAGAATTTCAGGAGTTTCGCCGGCGGATATTACGGTAATGCTTGTTTATCTGGAACAGCACAGGAGGTAGTATGTCAGAGCTTACGGATATTTTCTCCATGATGAAAATAAACATTACAGATACTCAGGAAAAACAGCTTAATAAATTTTATGAAATGCTTATCGAGCGTAACAAAGTAATGAATCTTACAGCGATTACCGAGTATTCACAGGTCGTAATTAAACACTATGCCGACAGTGCCGCGATTGCAAATGTTGCCGACATGGAATCAGATATGAGAATAATTGATGTAGGGACAGGCGCAGGTTTCCCCGGTATAGTTTTAAAAATAATATTTCCTAATTTAAGGCTGACATTGCTCGATTCACTTAATAAACGCATTAATTTTCTTAAGGAAGTGATAAGTGAACTGCGGCTTGAGGATATAAGAGCCGTTCATGCCAGAGCCGAGGATTTTGCCCGTGATAAAAATGAGCGCGAGAAATATGATTTATGTGTGTCTCGTGCAGTTGCAAATTTGTCATCACTTTCTGAATATTGCCTTCCGTTTGTAAAGGTCGGAGGCATCTTTATATCGTATAAAGCAGAGAATTGTGAAGAAGAAATTAAAACAGCGGATAAAGCGGTTAAATTGCTTGGCGGTACAGTCAGAGATATTATTACGTGTGAAATACCTGCATCAGACATAAAAAGAAAATTTATTGTTGTGGAAAAGAAAAAAAGTACGCCGGCTAAGTATCCGCGAAAAGCGGGATTGCCGGCAAAGGAACCATTGATTTAAATATGTAGTTAAAAAAATATTTATGATTCTAAATTATTTAAGAGTATAAAGGAGGGTATATATTATGGATAAGGTAATGGGATTTCTCATTTCGGTGCAGAATGATTATAAGTCGGAAAGATTATCTGTGGAACAGGAAATTACAAGAATTAAAGAACAGATAACACACATTGAAAAAAATATTGTTGAAATCAAAAACTCAATAGACGAGTCCTATGCTGTGATGTCTTCCAGTCAGGCAGTAAATGAAGTTGAAAATACGGAGCTGGCAACTTTTAAAAGCTTAGTTATTGAATATAACAAATTGCTCAAAGATGCGGAAATTAGAAAAAATGAATATGAGTTAAAATTAAGCAAAACTGCTGATGTTATTGAAAGCTACAAAGAAAATGTCTTAAAAACCGAAAAAATATCAGGAATGAATGTGACGGGAAAACTAAATTTAGTTGCAAAACTTATTAAAGTAGATAAAAAAAGAGCAGAAGAAGAATTAAAAAATCTTATAAAAATATTAGATGAATGATTCTATGTTTCACGTGAAACACATACTATGATATAAAGAAAAATGTTTCACGTGAAACAGATTTAACTATAGTATTTGCAATTAATTAGTGCTATAATATAAAGACGAGGCATTTTAATATACTTGGAGGATAGAATGGGCAGAATAATAGCTATTGCAAATCAAAAGGGCGGCGTTGGGAAGACAACAACAACAATAAACCTGGCAGCATGTCTTGCAGAAAAAAATCAGCATGTTCTGGTAATTGATATTGACCCACAAGGCAACACAACCAGCGGATTTGGAATTGACAAAGAAGAGTTAGAAGACACAGTATATGAATTAATTCTGGGAGAGACAGATTTGGATAAATGTCTTATCAAAAATGTTGTGGACAATCTGGATATTCTTCCTTCCAATGTAAATTTAGCCGGCGCCGAGATAGATTTGATAGGAGTGGATAGAAGAGAATATATTCTCAGGGATAAAATAGCTCCTATAGTAAATGATTATGATTTTGTAATAATAGACTGTCCTCCATCATTGACAATGCTTACAGTCAATGCAATGACGACTGCTAATACCGTTCTTGTTCCTATACAGTGCGAGTATTACGCACTGGAAGGATTGTCACAGCTGTTACATACAATAAGTCTGGTCCAAAGCAGGCTGAATCCTGAATTGGAGATAGAAGGTGTCGTGTTTACTATGTTTAACAGCAGAACAAATCTGTCACTTCAGGTTGTTGAGAATGTTAAGGACAATTTAAACCAGAAAATTTATAAGACAATTATACCCCGAAATGTAAGGCTGGCTGAGGCACCAAGCCATGGAATACCAATTAATATATACGATCCAAAATCAGCGGGGGCAGAAAGTTACAGATTGTTGGCAGATGAAGTGATTCATAGAGGAGAAGAAGAATGGCAGTAAAAAAAGGCTTAGGGAAAGGACTTGCAAATCTGATTCCCGAAGGAGATAAAGAAACTCAGAAAACTAAAATAGTAGAGAAGGTAGTAGAAAAAGAAGTTATAGTAAAAGAACCGGCAGAAATTACTGTAAATATTAACGAGGTTGAACCAAACAGAGAGCAGCCCAGACAGATATTTGATGAAGATGCTATGTTAGAGCTGTCAGAATCAATCAGGCAATACGGAGTAATTCAGCCCTTAATTGTGCAAAAAAGAGACGGTTATTTTGAAATAATTGCAGGAGAGAGAAGATGGCGCGCTGCAAAGATGGCGGGCTTAAAGGAAGTACCTGTTGTAATTAAGGATTTCAGCGAGCAGCAGATTATGGAGGTTGCCCTTATTGAGAACATACAGAGGGAAGACCTTAATCCGATAGAGGAGGCACAGGCATATCAGAGATTAATAAAAGAGTATAATCTTAAACAGGATGAGGTCGCTGAAAAAGTTTCCAAAAGCAGAGTGGCAGTCACAAATTCAATGAGACTTCTCAAGCTTGATGAAAGAGTTCAGAAGATGCTTATAGATGATATGATATCGGCTGGTCACGCCAGAGCGCTTCTTGCAATAACGGACAATGAAAAACAATATACTATGGCATTAAAGGTATTTGATGAAAAGCTCAGCGTAAGAGAAACGGAAAAGCTTATCAAGAATATTGATAAGCCTGTTAAAGCTAAAATTACAAAAACGCCGGAAAATGATTTTATATACAGAGACATTGAAGAAAAACTAAAGGTCAATATAGGAACAAAAGTAGTAATCCACAATAAAGATAAAAACAAGGGAAAAATAGAAATAGAATACTACTCGCAGGATGATTTTGAAAGAATAGTTGACATGTTAAATAAATAAAATTACACAGGAGGATGCGGCATAATGAATACAGGCGGAACAAATACTTTGGATTTTTTCGGATTATTTCAAATCGATACATTATACATAATATTGGGATTAATAGTGGTATTTATCGTACTTTTGGTTTTGCTGATAGTAATTTTGACAAAAATAAAAAAGCTCAATGAAAGGCTGGATAAGTTTACCGCAGGTAAGAATGCGGCATCTCTTGAAGAGACAATAACAAACCGATTTAAAGAAATAGACAATCTGAAAGCATCAAATAAGAAGCATAATAAACAACTTGCCGAATTGACGGAAGAAATGCTTTCTGTATACAAAAAAACAGGAATTGTAAAATATGATGCTTTCAATGAAATGGGCGGTAAATTGAGCTTTGCACTTGCAATGCTTGATAAATCCAATAACGGATATGTTTTAAATGCAATGCACAGCAGAGAAGGATGCTATACTTATATTAAGGAAATAGTTAAAGGGGAATCCTACATTGCTCTCGGAGATGAAGAGAAGAAAGCGTTGGAAATGGCAATAAAAAGTGACAGTGGATTGACGGACTGAGTTGCAGGCAAAGGTTTAATACTGATTTCCGAGTATTATGTCCCGGTTATGAACCGATTCCTGAGCAACAGTATGTAATACACGGTACATAGGAGGGATTTCCGGTGAAAAAAATAAATGTTAATGAACTTAAAAGCAATCAGATACTGGCAAGAGCTGTAGTCAACGAGAATGAAAATATTCTTTTGTATGAAGGTGCAAGAATTAAAAAGGAGCACATTCAGAAGCTGATAGAAAATGATGTAAAAGAAGTATATATTCAGGACATAATTCCGAAAGATGCAAAAGTATACCAGATAGAAGATATAGAGCGGGAAAGCGTTGAGGTAATAAAAGATATAGTAGAAAACCGCATAAATATGGAAATTGAGAGCGAGGAAGATATTGGAATAATTACGGAGACCGCTGTTAATATTATTAGAGATGTGGTTTTGAATGTGGACGTGTCCAACTGCATGATTGAAGTAAAACGCAAGTCAGACGATTTGTATTCGCATATGTTAAGCGTCGCTTCATTATCCGTAATTATGGGAATAAAACTCGGATTTTCCGAAAACCGGTTAAGGGATATTGCAATAGGAGCACTTTTGCATGATATAGGACTTTGTGAAGTAACGGTTCCGTTTTTTGATGTTGAGATGGACAGAATGCCGGCAGCGGATAAGCTGTATTTCAGAAGACATGTAATTACCGGATACGAAAAAGTCCAGAAAATTAAATGGATAAACGAGACTGTTAAAATGATTGTGCTTTCCCACCACGAAAGAATTGACGGCAGCGGATATCCGTTTCATAAGACGGCTGAAAAAATACAGCCCGAGGTCAGGCTTGTGGCAATCTGTGACCATTTTGACGAAATGGTCAACGGAATCGGATACAAAAAACACAAAATATATGAAGTCGTGGAATATTTCAGAACAAACGAAGCATACATGTTCGACTATGAGCTTATGACACAGATTTTGACAACTATTGCATGGTTCCCTAACGGCAGCAAGGTTTACACCAATGACGGAGAGATAGGGATTGTTCTTAAGCAAAACCGGGGGCTTCCCGACAGGCCCGTTATACAGATTATCCAGACATCGGACGGAACGGGATGCCGTGCAAAAAATATAGTAAAGGATTTAACAGAATGTCTTACGGTTTTTATAACCGGGACAACTGAATAATTAGGAGGAATACAAATGCTGGACATGAAATTTGTCAGGGAGAATCCTGACGCTGTCAAGGAGAACATTAAGAAAAAATTTCAGGACGAGAAGCTTCCGCTTGTTGATGAAGTAATTGCACTGGATGAAGAAGCAAGGGCGGCAAAACAGGAAGCGGACGCTTTACGGGCTGACCGTAATAAGCTGTCTAAGCAGATTGGCATGCTTATGGGACAGGGCAAAAAAGAAGAGGCAGAAGAAATCAAAAAGCTGGTAACTTCAAATTCTGAGAGACTTGCAAATCTGGAGGCAAAGGAAACCGAGCTTGAGGCAAAGGTCAAAAAAATAATGATGACCATACCAAACATAATCGACCCAAGTGTTCCGATTGGCAGGGATGACAGTGAGAATGTTGAAATTACGAGATACGGAGAGCCGGTGGTGCCGGATTTTGAAATACCTTACCACACGGATATTATGGAAGCTTTTGACGGAATCGATTTGGACAGCGCCGGAAAAGTAGCCGGCAGCGGTTTTTATTACCTCATGGGAGATATTGCAAGACTCCATTCAGCCGTAATTTCATATGCCAGGGATTTCATGATCGACAGGGGATTTACGTACTGTGTTCCTCCTTTTATGATAAGAAGCGATGTTGTAACCGGAGTCATGAGCTTTGCCGAGATGGATGCCATGATGTATAAAATCGAGGGAGAAGATTTATACCTTATAGGAACAAGCGAGCATTCAATGATAGGTAAATTCATAGACACAATGCTTGACGAAGACAAGCTTCCGTATACTCTTACCAGTTATTCACCGTGCTTCAGAAAAGAGAAGGGCGCCCACGGTATTGAAGAACGCGGTGTATATAGAATCCATCAGTTTGAAAAGCAGGAAATGATTGTGGTATGCAAACCGGAAGACAGCAAAGAATGGTTTGACAAGCTGTGGCAGAATACAGTCGATTTGTTCCGTACGCTTGATATTCCGGTACGTACGCTGGAATGCTGCTCTGGAGACCTTGCAGACCTTAAGGTTAAATCAATTGATGTAGAGGCATGGTCACCGAGGCAGAAGAAATATTTTGAGGTGGGCAGCTGCTCAAATCTGGGAGACGCGCAGGCAAGAAGGCTTAAAATCAGAGTTAAGGGTACTGACGGAAAATATTTTGCACATACGCTTAACAACACGGTTGTGGCTCCGCCGAGAATGTTGATAGCATTTCTTGAAAATAATCTTAACGCCGACGGCTCGGTTAATATACCGAAAGCATTGCAGCCGTATATGGGAGGAAAAACCAAAATTCAAAAGAAATAAATTTTGTAAGAAACCATGCATTGACTTACAGTTACAAGTGTGATAAAATGGCAAAGATGCGGAAATATTTCATGATTTAGCAGCCAATAAGCATAACATAAAATAGATTTGATAATGTCGCTATAGCTCAGCAGGATAGAGGGACCGCCTCCTAAACGGGAGGTCGGAGGGTCAAATCCTCTTAGCGACGCCAGAAACACCGCCGAAAACATTGAATTTTCAAGGTTTTCGGCGTTTTTTATTTTTTAATAGATGAAATTATGTACAATTTAGAGGATTAAGAGACATATATTTACTGTTGACTTTTTATTTATATGCCCCAATAATATAATTGGGGGATATATCAACTGCTGCATCATATGTTTTACAAAGAAATTATTCACCCGGCAGAGCGTTTTTTGTGTTTAAAAGATGGAACAGAGAAGATTATATGCCGGTTAAAATAAGAATATGCAGTCTGAAAAGACGGAAGAATGGAGATTTACATGAACCAGAAATTAAAAGAAAAGATTATGGAATCTCTGTCATCGGTTTTGCCTGTAGCCGCTATTGTGCTGGCATTGAGTATATTTGTTGTTCCGCTTGATACCGGCAATGTAATGATATTTTTGGTCAGCACGGTTATGCTGATTATTGGAATGGGAATGTTTCAGCTTGGTGCGGAAGTGGCGATGACCCCTTTGGGCGAAGGCATCGGAGGTCGATTATCAGAGACAAAGAACATTGCGCTGATTATAATTATTGCTCTCTGTATGGGAGTGTTGATTACAATTGCAGAACCGGATTTACAGGTGTTGTCAAATCAGGTTCCTTCTATTCCAAACAGCACGCTTGTATGGACGGTTGCGGTCGGAGTAGGAATTTTTTTGGCAGTGGCGGTTTTGCGTATAATTTTGAAAATTGACCTGTCAAAATTGCTTATAATTTTATATGCCGGAGTTTTAATACTCTCATTTTTTGTGCCGGATAATTTTCTGGCGGTAGCGTTTGATTCCGGCGGAGTAACAACCGGACCAATGACGGTTCCTTTTATCATAGCCATGGGTGTGGGCCTGTCTTCCATGCGAGGAGACAAGGACGCGTCCAGCGACAGCTTTGGTTTAGTTGCTTTGTCAAGTATCGGCCCTATTCTTGCGGTTATGCTTTTAGGATGCTTTTATGCTCCAAAGGAAGCGACTCAGTTTTCAACGGGAATTGAAACAGTCGAAACGATGCAGGATGTTATGCGGGCATTTGTTGTGGAACTGCCGAGCTATGCAAAAGAAGTCCTTATATCTCTTTTGCCGATAGTAGGCGTATTTATCGTTTTTCAGCTTTTCAGCCGCAAATATCAGAAAAGACAGAAACTTCGTATTGCGATAGGCTTTGTTTATACATATATCGGTCTGGTTCTTTTCCTCTGCGGCGTGAATGTAGGGTTTGCTCCGGTGGGAACCATGTTTGGCAGCGAAATGGCGGCGACCAGCAGAAAGTGGCTGCTTATTCCTATCGGTATGATTATAGGCTATTTCATTGTTAAAGCGGAACCGGCTATTGAAGTTCTTAACCGACAGGTACAGACTGTCACAAACGGAACCATCTCTGAAAAGGCCATGAACAAATGCCTCTCCGTAGGTGTTGCCGTCAGTATCGGACTTTCTGTTCTGCGTATCCTTACCGGGCTTCCTATACAATGGATTATTATACCGGGATATATTATCGCTTTGGTTATGTCAAGGTTTGTTCCCAAGATTTTTGTGGGAATTGCCTTTGACTCCGGCGGCGTCGCCAGCGGACCAATGACGTCAACATTTTTGCTTCCTCTTTGTATCGGGGCCTGTGAGGCCATCGGGGGTAATATGATGACTGACGCTTTCGGAGTGGTCGCCCTGGTTGCGCTTACACCGTTGATTGCCATTCAGATTATGGGATTGCAGTATCGGTTCAAGACGAATAAACAGAAGAAGCTCGCCAAACCGGATAATATGATACCGGAAGACAGTGACGAAATTGTTGAGTTTACGGAGGATTGAGGGAATGAGTCCAAATGAAAGAAATATGTTTTTACGCGCAGTGGTTCTGATAACAACACCCAAACTTGCAAATAAAGCAGCGGAAATGTTCCGCAAGGGCGCTGTTCCGGTACAGTATAAATGTAATGCAGTAGGAACCGCATCAAGCGAGATGATGGATGTTTTAGGACTTGGAAGTCCGGACAAAAGCGTTATAATAAGCTTTCTGCCTAAAATTTTTGCAGATAAGATGCTTAGGAAGCTTAAAGCAGAATTAAAACTCGGAACGGTAAACAGCGGAATTGCATTTACATTACCGTTGTCGGGAGCGAACAATCTTATGGTTCATATAATGGAACATTTAAATGAGACCCAGACTCAAAACACAGAAAGAAAGGTGAGTATCATTATGCCGGATATAAAGTATTCAGTGATTGCGGCCGTGGTTAATCAGGGCTACAGCGAAAATGTTATGGAAGCGGCGAGAGCGGCCGGAGCAAGAGGCGGGACTGTTGTTCCCAGCCGCCAGATTGCCGATGGGCAGGCAATGGGATTTTGGGGAATGAGTATTCAGGACGAGAGAGACCTGGTTTTAATTGTTTCGGACAGCGAAAATAAATTAAATATCATGCGGGCAATCGGAGAAAAGTGCGGAATTCACAGCGAAGCCAAAGGGATTGTGCTTTCTATGCCTATTGATTCCGTCATCGGTTTTGAGACTATCGAATAAAGCAGATTAACAAAATATCGTGCCGTAAGGTTTTATGCCTGCGGCACGATATTTTTTTGTGGGTTTTATTCAACGCTTTAAATATTGATAGGTATAATACGAAGCTTGTGAAAATAATATAAATTCAAAGTCTTAATTATGATACATGTTTGGCGTTAATTGACAAAAAACTGCCTAAAAAAGATTGAAATTTAGTGAATAATGTCATATTATTTACAGGACAATATAATATTTGTACAATTTTCACCAAAAAAACCAAAAAAGCTTTAATAAGCAAAAATTAAGGTGTAAAATCAGTAACGAAAAAGGATGAAGAAAGAAGGTGATATTTTGAGCAGGCATAAATGCAGAAAAGCCATTATTGTGATGGGGATTTTCATGGCTTTGCTATTGATAGGGGTGTTGCTGACAAAGACTTTCGGAGCTAAAAGCGAAACGATTAAAGAAGTCATGAAGGATGCAGTGTTGCATGATGAAAACAGAATTTCTCTGTTTGGCATCAAGGATGTAAATCCGGCATTGATTTCGGGGTTCGTTGTGACAATTGTTCTGCTCATTGCGGCGGCATTGATACGTATTTTTGTAATTCCAAGATTTAAGATTGTTCCCGGCCGGTTCCAGCTTTTACTGGAGAGCATTGTGGGTTTGTTTGACGGAATGGCAAAAAACAACAGTCCACATAAAAACAGATTTCTGGGAGGCTATATATTCGGTGCAGGCGTTTATATTTTTACGGGAACATTGTTTGAGTTGTTCGGATTTCAGGCGGTAACAACTGAGGGGATGTCAATAGCGCTTCCGGCTCCGCTGTCGGATATTAACGGCGCTATCGCATTAGGCTGCTTAAGCTATCTGATAATTTTATCGGGAGGAATTTCGGGAAACGGAATAAAGGGCGTGGGCAGCACGCTGAAAGATTTTTCCCTGCCGATATCAATGAGCTTCCGGCTTTTCGGAGCATTGCTGTCGGGACTGCTGGTTACTGAACTGGTATATTATTATATTCAATTGAGTTTTATACTGCCGGTGGTAGTCGGCGTATTGTTCACTCTTTTACATGCGCTGATACAGGCTTATGTATTGACAATGCTTACGGCATTGTTTTACGGCGAAGTTTCGGAGCCGTCACATAAAAAAATAAAAAGTAAAAGCCGTACGGCTTAATTCAGGAGGAATACTATGAAGAAAACAGTTAAGAAAATTGTAATGTTGGCTTTAATGCTTATGATGCTTGGTTTTACATGTGTATCGGTATCTGCGGCGGATAATAATACGGAAACGGCAGCGGAGGAGGTTTCGGAAAATCAGGAAGCTTCGTCCACCGGAAATAAGGCTATAGCGGCAGCGATTGCAATCGGTCTGGCAGCGGGCAGCGGTGCAATAGGAATGGGTATCGCAATCGCAAAGTCAGTTGAGGGTATTTCCAGACAGCCTGAAGCAGAGGGAAAAATACGTACAAGTCTCATGCTTGGTCTTGTATTTGTTGAGACAGCTATCATTTATGCTTTGATTGTTGCGATTTTGATTGTATTTGTATTGTAAGGAGGGATTTCTTATGAATATTCCTTTGAATATAGACTGGCAGCAGATATTGCTCCACCTGTTTAACTTTGTAATTCTTGCGGGCGGATTATATTTTATATTATATAAACCGGTTAAAAATTTTATGGATAAGCGTTCGGAATATTACAAAGAACTGGATGATAAGGCAAACAGTAAGCTTGAGGATGCACAAAAGCTTCAGAAGGATTATGAGGAACGTCTGTCTGCCGTAACGCAGGAGATTTCGGATAAAAGAAGGTCCGCGGAGGAAAGGATTAAGCGTTACACAGACAATGAGACGGCCAGAGCCAATGCTGAGGCCGCCAGAATAGTGTCCGATGCAAAGCAGAAGGCCGAGGAGGAAAGCCGGAAGCTTATGAAGTCCGCACAGGATGAGATGCTGTCCATTTCAATAGCGGCGGCAAGAAAAATATCCGGAGAAAGCGTCAATGCGGAGAAGGGCAAAGAGTTATTCGAGGAACTGCTTCAAAAGGTAGGTGAAACAAATGTCCAATAATTTCACGGCAGACTTTTTTGAAAAAAACAGGATTTTGAAAGCAGTAATCACGTATGCGCAGCGCCCGTCGGATACGGATATTAAAAGGCTGACCGATACCTTAAAACAGGTATACGGCGCAACAGAGGTAATTCTTGAGGAGCATCAGAAGGAAGACCTGTTAGGCGGTTATGTGCTTCAGATAGGAGACAAGATATACGATAATACGGTAAAAAGTTCCTATGATACTCTTGAGCACAATCTCCGCAAAGAAAAGGGAAAGGGAGATATCATTTCCGTTGCACAAAGCAGCATTGAAGAATTTCACGGTACGCTTTCGGTAGAGGAAGGAGGCCATATTCTCAAGCTTCAGGATGGAATCGCGGCTGTAGACGGAATTTCCAACGCAGTGTACGGAGAGATTATCCTTTTTGAGAACGGAGCAAAAGGTCTTGTCCAGAATATGGATGAAGAACAGATCCTTTGTATGATTCTCGGCGACGACAGCAGCCTTAATGTGGGCGACCGCGCTATCCGTACAGGCAAAAAAGCCGGCGTTCCCGTAGGAGAAAAACTTCTGGGACGGGTGATGGATGCGCTGGGAACGCCTATTGACGGTGAAGGAGAAGTTGAAACCGAAGACTGGTATCTCATAGAACGCAAGGCAGCGGGAGTAATTGACCGCCAGCCTGTAACCACACCTATGCAGACAGGTATTCTTGCAATAGATTCAATGTTCCCTATCGGACGCGGACAGAGAGAGCTTATAATCGGAGACCGCCAGACAGGAAAAACATCGATTGCGATAGATACGATAATAAATCAGAAGGGCAAAGACGTTATCTGCGTTTACGCGGCAATAGGGCAGAAGGCATCCACCGTGGCGCAGGTAGTTTCCACATTAAAAAAATACGGAGCTGCGGATTATACCGTGGTTGTTGCGGCTACAGCGGCGGATTCCGCTGCGCTGCAGTATCTGGCGCCATACTCTGCCACTGCGGTTGCAGAGTATTTCATGGATAAAGGCAAGGATGTTTTGATTGTATATGACGATTTGTCGAAGCATGCGGTTGCGTACCGTGCCCTGTCATTATTGCTGGAGCGCTCTCCGGGACGTGAGGCTTATCCGGGCGACGTATTTTACCTTCATTCAAGGCTTTTGGAGCGTTCCTGCCGTATGGATGAGGCGCACGGAGGCGGATCTATCACCGCCCTGCCTATAATAGAGACTCAGGCGGGAGATGTGTCGGCATATATACCTACCAATGTAATTTCCATCACGGACGGTCAGATTTTTCTGGAAAGCGATTTGTTCTTCGCCGGAAACCGTCCTGCCGTAAATGTGGGTCTGTCCGTATCAAGAGTCGGAGGAGCCGCACAGACTAAGGCCATGAAAAAAGTGTCCGGTACATTGAGAATAGATTTGGCGCAATATAAAGAGCTGGAGGCTTTTGCACAGTTCGGTTCGGAACTGGAGGAAGAGACAAGGGCGCAGATAACATACGGGGAGCAGCTTATGGAGCTTATAAAGCAGCCGCTTTACAATCCTCTTCCTATGGAAAAACAGGTTGTATTCTTATGCGCAACGTCCGGCAAAAAACTTTTGGAGGTTCCTAAGAAAGAGATAAAACAGTTTGTGGAGGATTTTTATGACAGGCTTTGTGACGAGTCTTACAGGGTTATAGATGAAATCAGGGAAACCGGTATTCTTTCTGATGAGAACAGGGATATAATTTTACAGCAGCTTGAGGCGTTTAAGAAGGAGAAAGGATATGGCAGGAAGTAAGGAAATCTTGGAGCATATCAACAGCATTAAGGAAACAATGCGGATTACCAATGCAATGTATCTTATTTCATCTTCCAAGTTCAGGGCGGCACGAAGAAAAGAGCAGAAGGTGGATGATTATTTTGAAACCATGCAGAAAACAATCAGTGATATCATTGTGCATGTTCCGGAGCTTACCCACCCTTATCTGGAAACGAAAACAGGGCAGAGTCTGCCGTCTGCCGGAAACAGGCGCGGTTACATTGTAATCACTGCGGACAAGGGATTGGCGGGCGCATATAATACCAACGTAATGAAGCTTGCGCAGCGCAAGCTCTCGGAATACCCTAATTCAAAATTATTTGTTGTGGGACATGTAGGATACCAGTATTTTAAAGGGAGACATGCCGATATGGACGAAGGTTTCATGTACTCCGCGCAAACCCCGTCTTTACAGCGTGCCAGAAATATAACCGAGGAACTGCTTGACCCGTTTAATGACGGCGAGCTTCAGGAAATATATCTGATTTATACGCATATGAAAAATGCAATCAGTTCGGAGCCCGTATGCATGAAGCTTTTGCCGTTGTCAAGAGAGCAGTTTTATCAGGACGCGGACAGCGGTAACAGGAAAGAGGAATTTTTTCCGGACGCAGAATCGGTTTTTAAACAGCTGGCTCCCATAGTCATGCACGGGATAATATTCGGTGCGCTGACAGAAAGTTACTGTGCGGAATTGAACGACCGAATGATGGCAATGGATAATGCCACCAAAAACGCATCCCAAATGATACAGAACTTACAGCTTGAGTACAACCGCAGCCGTCAGGGCAGCATTACACAGGAGATTACGGAGATAATCGCCGGCTCAACGGCTCAGAAAAGGAGACATAAATCATGAACAGTCTTGGAAAAATAATCAGAATTATGGGTCCGGTGGTAGACGTCAGATTTAATGATGACAGACTTCCCGGAATAAAAGAAGCTCTGCATGTTAATGTTGACGGGAGCGGGCGCGTTATGGAGGTGGCAGGCCAGCGCGACGGCAATACGGTAAGATGTATTATGCTTGACGCCAGTGAAGGACTTGCCAGAGGAATGGAGGTTGAGGCGTCGGGCAGCGGAATAATGGTTCCGGTCGGAGAAAGAACCCTTGGACATATGTATAATGTACTTGGCGAGGCTATAGACGGAAGCACCGAAACTCAGGGAGAGAAATGGTGTATACACAGAAAAGCGCCTTCTTTCTGCAAGCAGAAACCTGCGGTGGAAATTCTTGAGACAGGAATCAAGGTTATAGATTTGCTGGCGCCATATGCCAAGGGCGGAAAGATAGGATTGTTCGGGGGAGCCGGAGTCGGCAAGACCGTTCTTATTCAGGAGCTGATTCACAATGTTGCAACCGCCCACGGCGGATATTCCATTTTCACGGGTGTAGGAGAGCGTTCAAGGGAAGGCAACGATTTGTACCGTGAAATGAAGGAGTCTGGCGTACTTGACAAAACAACTCTTGTTTTCGGACAGATGAACGAGGTACCGGGAGCCAGAATGCGCGTGGCGGAAATCGGACTTAAAATGGCGGAATATTTCCGTGATGAAGAAAAGAAAGATGTACTTCTTTTTATAGATAATATTTACAGGTTTGTACAGGCGGGCTCGGAAGTATCCGCGCTGCTTGGAAGAATGCCGTCGGCGGTGGGCTATCAGCCGACGCTTGCCAATGAGCTGGGAGAACTGCAGGAAAGAATCACGTCCACTACGGATGGTTCGATTACTTCCGTACAGGCGGTTTATGTGCCGGCGGACGATTTGACCGACCCGGCGCCGGCAACCACGTTTTCCCATCTTGACGCAACCACGGTATTGTCCAGAAAAATTGTTGAGCAGGGAATTTATCCGGCGGTAGACCCGTTAGAGTCCACCTCCAGAATACTTGAAGCGGACGTTGTGGGACAGGAGCATTATGATACAGCCAGAGCCGTACAGCAGATTTTACAGAAATATCAGGAGCTTCAGGATATAATTGCAATCCTTGGTATGGACGAGCTGGATGATGACGACAAGATTATCGTTCACCGTGCAAGAAAAATACAGAAATTTTTATCCCAGCCTTTTTCCGTTGCGGAAAATTTTACGGGCGTAAAGGGCGTCTATGTTCCGATTGAAGAGACGATTAAAGGCTTTAAGGCAATTGTTTCTGGCGAAGCGGACGAATATCCGGAGATGGCGTTTTTTAATGTAGGAACTATTGACGATGTGAAGAAAAAAGCTGAAAAAGAGGCTGAACTTGCATTATAAAAGGAGGCCGTTATGAAATTTCACTTAAGAATAACCTCCAGCAGCGGATGTTTTTATGACGGAGAATGTGAAAGCCTGATTCTTCCCACGGACGATGGGGAATACGGAGTCATGGCAAATCATACGTCCATGGTAATAGGCGTTTGCGTAGGGGAGCTGCGGTATAGGATTGACGAAGAATGGACGGATGCGGCAGTTGGCCAGGGTTTTGCCAGAGTTGCCGATAATCAGGTCAACGTGGTTGTGGACAGCGCTGAGCGCCCTGAGGACATCGACGAAAAGAGAGCCGAACAGGCTGCAATCAGAGCGCGTGAACGGATGGAAGTGCGCAGGACCAGAAGGGAATATTACAGAGGACAGGCCGCTTTGTCCCGTGCAATGACAAGACTTAAAATAAAACAGAACTTTCGCAAGCCTATGTAGGATAATTATATTGAGAACCCATACAATTTATGTTACTATATAATAGTATGTCGGCGGACTATAATTGCAGTCCGCCATAATTGTAAAGGGATTTGCATATGAATTATATTATTCTTGACCTGGAATGGAACCAATGTCCGGGAGGCAAGGAAAAAGAAAATAAAGATATTCAGTTTGAGATTGTTGAAATCGGAGCAGTCAAGCTTGATGAGAACCGCAGATATATTGATGAATTTCATCAGCTTATATCTCCCACGGTGTACAGGAATCTTCACCGGATTACGCGTGATATAATCAAGATTACCATAGAGGATTTGGATAAAGGCCTTAAATTCAATCAGGCTGCGGCGCTTTTTTTTGAGTGGTGCGCCAAGGGCGGAGAGTACATTTTCGGCACATGGGGCTCGATGGACCTTACGGAATTGCAGCGCAACTGCAGTTTTTTCAAGGTGGAACATACATTTGACAAGCCGTTGGTTTATTATGATATCCAGAAGCTTTACAGCCTGTGTTATTCCGACGGAAAAACACGCGTATCGTTGGAAACCGCCATCGATGAACGGCAGATAGCTAAGGACGTTCCGTTTCATGCCGCCGTTTATGATGCAATCTATACGGCAAGAATATTTGAAAAAATGGATTTTGAAAGCGTAAAACAGTTTACATCTGTGGACACATTCAGAATACCGGAAAGCAAATCGGAGGAATTTAATTTTTATTACGGAACTTACAGCAAATATGTTTCAAGAGGTTTTGCCGACAGGGATGCGGTCATGAAAGACAGCAGGGTCCAGTCCATGAAATGCTATGTCTGCGGAAAAAATGTCCGCAAGAAAATACGCTGGTTTTCCGGCAATCAGAAAATGTATTATGCGCTTGGATATTGTGAGCAGCATGGTTATCTGAAGGGCAAAATCAAGGTCCGGAAGTCGGAGGATAATCTTTTTTATGCAATCAAGATACTTAAGCTGACTGATGAAGAAGGCGCATCCCAAATTAAAGACAGGCAGCTTTCAACAAGGGAAAAAAGAAGGGAACGAAGACACAGGGAAAGTGAAAAGCTCCGCCGCAGACAGTAACCTGCACAACGGCGGAGCTTTTATTTACTTAAACCGTAATTTTCCGGAACCGTGGCGCCCGGTACGGCGTCTCCGTTTTCTGACTGCCAGTACGATGATAAAGGCGATAAGCAGGGAAGCGAATATTCCGCCCAGCACATAAAAAATATTAATATATATAATATTGCCGGAATCCCGCCGGAAAGTTTCGTATGACACGGCGGGAACACCGTTGAAGCCTGTACCGTTATTTTGAGCGGAGTCGTTTATCATAATCGTTGCATTGCCCACGTTGATATTTTCGTAGTAGTAGCTTATGCAGGCGAAACCGCCCTCTTTGCCCGTATACGCAGGATTATCGGCGTAAGTCACAATGCCGGTCAGTTCCGACATTGTAACGCTGTCAGGAACCAGAAGATATGAGTTTTCCGCAAATCCGACGGATATGTCCGTTGTAGAATCTATTTTGTTTACAAGATTCAGTATATCAATATTTCCTGTTGACAATCCCGTGTCATAATCATCCAGATATATTTTCTGATAATTATTGAAATAATAGTCGAAAAGAGAAATGGTATCCTCGTAACGTCCGGTATCGGTTGATTTCATAATCACGCAGATAAGGCGCAAATCGTCTTTCTGGGCAAAAGAAACAAGACAGCTTCCGGCATCATCGGTGTATCCGGTTTTGCCGCCCATGGAATACTCATAGGCAAAGTCTCCGCCGGAAAGCATCTGGTAACGATGCCTGTAATAACGCGTAAAATTGCTTTTGTTGGTGGGAGGAATTGTGTACAAATCCGAGTAAGATATAATATTCATAAGGGTTTTGTTGTCAAAACATGCTTTTGCGATAAGCGCCATATCGTAAGCCGTCGTATAGTGAAATTCATCCGACAGGCCGCTGGGATTGGTAAAATGTGTGTTGATGGCTCCAAGCTCTTCGGCGCGGCTGTTCATCATCGATGCAAATGATGCGGCCGTCTGACCGATATATTCTGCAAGACCGTATGCCACTTCGTTGGCAGAACGCAGAATAAGACAATAAAGCGCCTGTTCTACGGTCAGCTGTTCTCCGGCGGATATGGAAGCATTGGCGTCGCCGTATTCAATGCTGTTTACGGCGGTTTCCGAAAAAGTAATAACATCAGTCAGCGCGCAGTTTTCCACGGTAAGAAGACCGGTCAGCAGCTTGGTTGTGCTGGCAGGATAGCATTTCGAGTCGGCATTTGAAGAATACAGAACCTCTCCGCTGTCGGCGTCCATTAGTACCACATAATCGGAAGAGATTTCGGGAAATTCCGGAAGGCCAAAGGAATCCTCATCCGCATAGGTGTCAACTGCCCGGCTGAATGGGCATATCATAATAACAGATAAGACTAATATTATAAATTTTTTAATTTTCATAAAAAATCCTTTACCATTGTAATTGATATGTATATAATATCCTTTACAGAAAATAAATGCAAGGTTTATAATACATGCATTGACGGGAAAAGATACCACATTACAGGGAGGAATAAGAGAGGATACAGTTATGAGGCTGAGAAACATAAGAGGCGCCAGAGAAGCCATGGCAGAAAGCGATTTTACGGTCAATGAGCCTGAGGAGAACAAGGGCCGGTGGAGACAGTTTTTCGGGAACGGCAATCCGATACAGCTTGAAATCGGAACGGGAAAGGGCAGATTCCTTACCACGCTGGCAGCGGAAAATCCTGCTGTCAATTATATAGGTATAGAAAAGTATTCCAGCGTTCTGCTTCGCGCCCTTGAAAAGCAGCAGGAGCTTCAGCTTCCCAATATAGTTTTTATAAGGATGGATGCCGAGCATATCGAGGATGTTTTTGACCGTGGGGAAATCGACAAAATATATTTGAATTTTTCGGACCCGTGGCCTAAGGAAAGGCATGCCAAGCGGAGGCTTACGTCAAGGCAGTATTTTGCAAGATATAATAATATTCTGCGCAAGGACGGAACGGTGGAATTCAAGACTGATAACAGGGTGCTTTTTGACTTTTCCGTTGAGGAAGTGAAGGAAGCGGGCTGGAAGCTTGACGCAGTCACATATGATTTGCACAACAGCGACATGAACGAAGGAAATATAATGAGTGAGTATGAAATAAGATTTTCCCGGGGCGGTACGCCTATAAATAAGCTGATTGCCAGCCGGTAACGGCTGCGGGAGGATTGTCCGGCGGCGTAGTTTGAGTGCAGCCAAACTATCGTTTAACGCCTGCGCTAAGGGGGTGATATTATCAAAAGGGGTATAAAGGATAAAATTTACCGCATGACAATTAACTGCAATGAAATTAACTGTTATCTTTTGAAGCTTAAAAGGGCTTTTCAGGATCTGGACAGAATTCTCAACTGTAAATGCAAAAGATAATGCTTAGCTGACAGAATCGGACCGGCCGATGATTTAATGAGGAGCGGTCCGATTTTATAATAAAAAGTTTATCTTAATTAAGAAATAATAAAAAAACCGTTGACAAATTAAAATAAGTTTGATAATATAACAAACGTGCTCAAGAGGAAGCATTTTCTTAAGCGGACATGTTTCATAGATCGAGAGCTTAGAATAACGGGAATTTCGGTTGAACGGAATTTCCCCCATATAAGCGCCTTTAGCTCAGTTGGTAGAGCACCTGACTCTTAATCAGGGTGTCCAGGGTTCGAACCCCTGAAGGCGCATTTTGAAAGTCCCAAGCTACGCGCCACGCTGGTTTGAGGCTTTTTTTTCGTGCGGCGGGCCGAATACCGGCGAGGGATATTTTACGCTTCAATACATATGCTTACACCGAAATGAAAAATTCTGTCACGGCAGTTAAGATGCAGATTCCCGTTATATTTTTTGATTATAAATCTGGCAGATTCCAGACCGAATCCATGTCTGAAAGAGTTTTTAGAAGATGGTATGCTGTTGTCTTTTATGACAATGTTTTCGCAGACGTGGTTGCTTATGTCCGCTAAAAGCATATTCCGTGAATAATTTACAATGACTTTGATTGTCTGCATAACCTGTTTGTGTTCGGACAAATATTCAATGGCATTGTCCAGTGCCACTCCGAAAAGAATGCATAAATCGTCTGCACTCATATCAAGCTCGGCCTCAATGCGGCAGGAGGTCTTAATGGTTATTCCGCAGGAATTGGCCAGTTGGCCTTTGTAATTTATAATCGAATCAAGCGCATAACATCCGGTGTTTGAAATCGGAGGCATTGACAGAGTGCCGATATGTTCGTTTATTTTGGAAATAGCGCTGTCAATATTGCCCTTTTCAAGAGCGGATTTAATCCCGATAAGAAAATTCTTATAGTCATGTTTTTCTCTGTGAAAACTGTTTCTGCGATGATTTTCGGATTGATATTGATGCTGCTGAACGGTTATAGCGTTTTTCAGAATATCGTTGTGTTTTTTGAGAAGCAGGATACAGCGCTGCTTATGGCAGAGATAAAAAACAAGGATATTTACCGTAATTAGAAATGCGGCGGTAATAATAAGCGGAATACCCCGTACGGTTGTGTAAGTATGGTTACGGGTTTTTGAAAATACAGATGTCAGGTGCAGCACAAGTATGGATAAAACAGGCGCTGTTAAAATAACAGGATTTAACGCGGTGGATTCGGAAAACTGAATTTTCTTATATATTCGTTTAAATATTAAGGCTGAGAAATAAAATATCAGACGCGAACCAATCAATGCGGCGTTTACGGCATATGTATGGTCTAATCTGCCAATCAGACGGTTTAATACCGATATTATTACGGCAGTCGCAAATTGCGAACATGCGGTGCATATGCCCATTATAAAAGTAACGGTAATATTTTCAAG
>CALWMX010000078.1 GCA_944382105.1 uncultured Butyrivibrio sp. | reverse complement strand
GTTCCGCAAGGGCGTACCGTTCAAGAACCTCTATATTTGCCATGGTAGTACTGGAGAAAGAACTACAGAAGGTTTACGAAGAGTTAGATATGGTGACAACTCCTTCAGGAGATGCTGTGGCAATGGTTCATGGAAATAATTGTACCTCTGATTTAAATGCATGGGTTGGATTGTTTCGGGAATTTTCAGAGCTTCTCGAAAACAGAACTAATGTCAATGAAATATATCAAAAACTCTACATAAGTTCTTTAAATGGAGAAAAAGATGCGGGCGGTTTATTGGCTTTTAATTGTTATTCGGGCGAGCCGGTAATTGGTTTAGATGCAGGAATGCCCTTGTTTATGCATGGACCCAATACACAAATGAATCTTGCTAATTTTATCAGAGCTCATTTATATGCAGCATTAGCAGTTTTAAAGATGGGTTGTGACATTCTGTTTAAGCAAGAAAATGTAAAGGTGGATACCGTATATGGTCATGGAGGCTTCTTTAAAACGGAAGGTGTAGGACAAAGTATTCTGGCGGATGCGTTGAATGTACCTGTTGCGGTTATGAAAACAGCAGGAGAAGGCGGTCCTTGGGGAATGGCTTTACTGGCAGCATTTATGATTGAAAAACAAGAAACAGAGACCTTGGAACATTTTTTGGAGAAAAGGGTTTTTGTAACAGATACCAAAAAACTTATGTTGCCTGACTTGGATGGTGTTCAAGGCTTTGACAGATATATGGAACGATATAAGCAGGCAATTGCAGTAGAGAAAATGGCATCCGGGCTTTTTACGAGAGGTGATAAATCATGTTAGAGGATTTGAAAATCAAGGTATATGAAGCGAATATGGAATTGCCCAGACGTGGACTTGTAATATTTACTTGGGGAAATGTGAGTGCGATTGACAGGGAAACGGGATATGTCGTTATTAAGCCCAGTGGAGTGGATTACAATACACTGAAACCGGAGGATATGGTTGTTTTAGATTTGGATGGAAACAAAATCGAAGGAACACTTAACCCGTCGTCAGATACACCTACTCATTTAGAACTATATAAAAAGTATAAAGAAATAGGCGGAATTACACACACACATTCAACCGAGGCAGTTGCTTGGGCGCAGGCAGGAAGGGATATTCCGTTATATGGTACAACTCATGCAGATTATATGTTTGGCGATATTCCCTGCACCAGAAATCTGACCGATGAGGAAATTAATGAAGCGTATGAAAAGAATACCGGCAAGGTAATTATTGAGACCTTTGAGAATCGCAATATAAACCCTCTATATGTTCCGGCTATTTTGTGTAAAAATCATGGACCATTTACCTTTGGGGAAGATGCTATGGAATCGGTACATAATGCGGTAATTTTGGAAGAAATAGCAAAAATGGCACGATATACAGAAAACTTACACCCGAATTGCATGGCTGCGCCGATTAATATTAAAGAAAAACATTTTTATCGTAAGCATGGTGAAAATGCTTATTATGGGCAATAACAAAGAACGGAGGAGAAACGAAATGAACAAAGATGTAATTTGCAACCCTTATCTTCCATCCTATGAATATGTACCGGATGGAGAACCCCATGTATTTGGTGACAGATTATATATTTTCGGTAGTCATGACCGATTTGACGGAAAAGAATATTGTGAAAATGATTATGTGTGTTGGTCTGCACCGACACATAATTTGAAACAGTGGCGTTATGAAGGTATAATTTACAAGAGGAGTCAGGATCCTGCGTGTAAGGGAGAGCAAAGTCATATGTATGCGCCTGATGTGGCGCAGGGACCGGATGGCATTCGTTATGGTGGCAGAGATAAAGAATTGTTCCGTTTCGATCCGGCAATACTGGCAGATGACGATGGACGTATCTGGCTTTATACAGGTTTTTCACCGAAGGAACCTTATTTTCAGACCGTAGCAGAAAAAGAAAATATGACGATTGAAGCCATGGGAAATTGCGTTGTGGAACTGGAAAAGGATATGAAAACAATAAAGTCTGATTCGATACCACTGCTTCCCGGCGTAGATAACAGTAAGGGAACAGGCTTCGAGGGACATGAATTTTATGAGGCAAGCTCTATCCGCAAATTCAATGGAAAGTACTATTTTATTTATTCTTCATTTTTAAGCCATGAGTTGGCATACGCGGTAAGTGACCGACCGGACGGTGGTTTTGTTTATCAGGGACCGTTGCATTCTAATGGTAATATAGGATATGACGGCAATCAGGAGGCTCAATTTTATTGGGGCAATAATCATGGTTCGGTGGAATGTGTGAATGGAAAATATTATATCTTTGGACATCGGCAGACCAATTATAATGAATGTAGTAGACAAGGCGTTGCAGAGCCACTTATGATGGATGAAAACGGAAAATTTTCCATGGCAGAAATGACAAGTTCCGGTCTTAATGATGGTCCACTACCTTGTGGCAGAAGTTATGAGGCAGGAATTGCTTGTTTCTTACAGGAGAAGGATGGTGCCTGTAAAATCACCCAAGGAAATGAAGAACATCGTAGGAAACGTTTGATGATTACACAAATTGGACCGGATCGAGAGTCTGACCCATGTCAATATGTAGCAAATATTAAAGATGGTTCTGTTGTAGGGTATAAATATTTCGATATGCAGAAGGTTACATCCATTACTGTTGAAATAAAAGGTTCTGCTAACGGGCAGCTTTATGTATATACAGATTTAGAAAAAGCACCTGTGGGATTTTTTAATATTACTCCCTCTTGTGAAATTATAAAACTTACAATGGATTTGAATATTGCAGACGGAGTGACACCGATATATTTTAAATACTCTGGAAGTGGAATGATGGATTTCATTCGGTTTGGAATATAATCACAATTTTGTAAGGAACGTAAAATTAAGTTTAAAAAAATAGCCTTATCCTGCTTTGTGTATGGATAAGGCTATTTTGCTAGGGCGATTATCTAGCCCCTTTATCTTTGCTTCTGTAAGGTTGGTTGGCATTCTGTCTGTCAGCCTTTTCTTTATACCTCTGTATCTTCTCGTTCATGGTTTCAGCTTTTGGAGTGGCTTTCTCACCGTAGGTTTCTTTCCATTTGGCACATTCCTTCTGATATGCGTCTGTGACACGCTGTGCGGTATAAAATGCTGTGTAGAAATCCTGCACTGTTGCAAATCCATGCTGTCTGACGATACCGGATAATCCAGCTTTAAGGGTTTGAATTTCCTCGGTTTTGGTGGCAATCTTGCTTTCAAGTTCCTTTTTCTTGGTAAACCTTGCAAGTCCCTTTAAATCAGCCAATTCAACCTCTAGTTTTGTTCGTTCTCGTTCTGCTTCAAAGATAAGGTTATTATGTGCAGGAACTCTTGGGACATTCGGCAGTAAGTACCACAATGAATATTTACGCCCACGCTACAAGGGAAGCCAAGAGAAATTCAGTAAGACTTTTGGATAAAGTAGTAGGGAACGATTAAGACGAAAAAAACACTTTTTCCCTTATAGATTCCTCACAAGGGAAAAAATAAGGGAAAAGTGCAAAATACATAGATGTTGCTGGGATGGGATGCCCGAAAATAAAGGAAAGTTGAGAACAAAGGCAAGAAACTTTCAGTTTTCGCGTAGTATATGTATACTTAATATTAATGGATCTATAATTTTTTGTTTCATAATACTCCTCCATTATTTTCTTCATAATATATTATTGGAATTATATTGTCAATTACAACCATGTCTAAATTGATTAATAATCACTATACAGCATATAAACTAATAGTCTATATACTATCTCATCTTAATATCATACCGAAATATACAATGTCAAAACTTCCAACATTTTTTGCTCACTCATCAAGTCAAACTGCATCTAAAATGCTTTTTGTCAATAACATCCTGCTATTCTGATATTAATGGCAATAATTTACTTGGAATGATACTACGATTTCACAAGTTTCATTCTCAATTCTTTTAATAGCACTTGCAATCTAAACTGAAAACAGTGAAATTAAAATAACTTTATCTTATTCTTCCCGTCAACTTCTTCCACACAATAATAAAGCACAGCACATGCGCCGCAAACGTTATCGCCCATGTGACCGGATACGACATGTAAATCGTTCTGATAGTATGATATTCCGGTATTCTGAAAATCGTGGCTATCCAGACAAGCCTGAGTCCGCAGGCCCCCACAAGGGATACCGCCATAGGCATGACCGCATACCCGATACCTCTTATAACGCCGACCATTACATCCATCATGCCGCACACGGCATATGTTCCGCAAATCATCTCAAGCCGCACCATGCCGGCCTCCACCGCAACGGGATTATCCGTATATATCCTAAGAAGCTGTCTGCCGAAGATGACGGCAAGACCGCCGAGAACGACTCCGGTCACAATGACGCATGCCTGTCCGGTAAAAAGCGTTTTCTTAATCCTGTCGGTTTTACCGGCTCCATAGTTTTGTCCCGTGAAAGAAAGCGTCGCATGATGAAACGCGTTCATGGCCGTATATACAAATCCTTCTATATTGGCGGCCGCCGAATTGCCTGCCACGACAACCTCGCCGAATACATTTACGGACGACTGGATTACCACATTAGACAAAGAAAATACCGTGCCCTGAAAACCTGCCGGCAGTCCTATCTTCATTATGCCGAAAAATTTTTCACGGTTTATGCGAAGCTTCCGGAGTTCAAAGTGCACCACTCCTTTATCCTTAATCATACAGATTACTACAAGCACCGCCGATATAGTCTGCGAAATAACGGTAGCTATTGCGACTCCTGCCACATCAAGCTTAAATACGATAACGAGAAACAGATTGAGCCCTATGTTCACCACGCCCGCCAGAAAAAGAAAATAAAGCGGTCTTTTTGTGTCGCCTACCGCGCGAAGTATTGCGCTTCCGAAATTGTAAACCATCATGGCCGGCATTCCCAGAAAATATATTCTCAAATAAAGAGCTGCCAAATCAAGAATATTTTCAGGGGTATTCATAAGTATTAAAATCTCCTTGGCAAAAACCAACCCAATGACAGTGAGAATGACTCCGCTTATAAAGCTTAAAAGCATTGCCGTATGTATTGTATCGCTCAGTTCCTTCTTTTTGTCCGCGCCGTAAAAGCGGGCAACCAAAACATTGGCGCCCACGGAAAGTCCGATAAATACATTTGTCAGAAGATTTATAAGCGAAGTGTTGGAGCCTACCGCCGCCAGTGAATTGTCGCCGGCGAAATTCCCCACGACAATTATATCCGCTGCATTAAACAAAAGCTGCAGTATATTTGAGAACATCAAAGGAAACGCAAATATAAGCATTTTCTTCAGAATTGAACCGCTGCACATATCCATTTCATATTTGTCTTTGGTTTTACTCATCGTATCTCTCCCTGTGAAATAAAAAGAACATTCTGCATATACCGATATTTACCGAATGTTCATTATAGCACTGTCGGATTATTTTGTATACAGAAATTTTCACCCTGATAAAACCGGAATAAAACAGACCTAAGCTCTTAATTTGGTTCCTTTTCCGTCGCGTTTTGCAGTTTTAAGTTTTTTGAGGGAAACCTCCCTGCCTTTGTAATCAATCGTTATATCCGCGCCTTCCGGAATCAGGTATACATCATCCACGCGGTCGTTTTCCGAAAGCTTTATACCCCTGACTCCTACCGCTCCCTTCTTTTTTTCAGGAACTTCATCAAGACGGAATTTAAGGAAATATCCGTCCGCAGACCGGAGCACAACATCCTGACTGCTAATTATCTCAGGCGTATCCTTTCCCTCTTCCGTAACAGAGCGTGCATCGGTAACACAGATATTGATTATACTGTCCCCCTCGTTAAGCTTGGTTGACGCAATCGTCCGTTTGGAGGCCTCGAACTCTCCGCCGTCAACAAGCTTCATCATTCCGCGTCCGGTAACAAAAAGCAGTTTACGTCCTTTAAGCTGCTCCGAAGAACAAAGGTACACTATCTCCTCCCCGGCGCTACTGTAATTTCCAAGATTATCTATCGGGGTTCCTTTATCCCTGAATCTGGTAAAAGGTATGTCCGCTACTTTTATCTGATGCAGACTGCCGTTATCCGTAAAAATACATATTTTATCTGTATTCATACATTTAAATACATATTTGTTTTCTGCTAAGACGGCATCCTGATTGCGCTCAAAGCCTGCAACGTCGATTGTTTTGGAATATCCGAAGCGGTCCATTATAAAAACAACCTCCTGCTCCACAAGCTTCGGTTCCTCGTACACCGCTGCCTCCGCGTCCTCTATGACTGTAAGACGCGGAACCCCGTATTCCTTCTTTATCTGTTCAAGCTCCTTTTTGATTGCCTTTTTCATCGACTTTCTGCTGCCAAGAATGTCTTCATACTTTGCAATCTTAAGCAGCGTCTCTTCATATTCTTTCTCCAGCGCCTCTATCTCCAGACCAATAAGTCTGTAGAGACGAAGCTCGAGTATGGCGGATGCCTGACGCTCGGTAAAATGAAGCTTGGCTGCGTCTTTTTCAGACTGCTCCGACTTAAATCTGATGTCGGTTGTGTCACCGGAAATAAGACATGCCTTTGCCTGCTTAAGATTGGTGCTCCCCCGCAGTATTTCAATTATAAGGTCAATTATACTGCACGCTTTGATTAATCCTTCCTTGACCTCTTTATTCTCGTATTCCTTCTTCAACAGAGTGTTGTATTTTCGTGTGTTGATTTCATACTGAAATTCTACGTTGTATCTGATTATATCTTTAAGCCCCAGAACCTCCGGTCTCCCGTCGGCAATCGTCAGCATATTTACGCCGAAAGTGTCTTCAAGCTTTGTTTTCTTGTATAACAGATTTTCCAGTTTTTTCACATCGGCGTTTTTCTTAAGTTCAAGAACAATCCTTATTCCTTCTTTGGAGGATTCGTTGGATATATCCGTTATGTCCTGTGTTTTCTTGGTTTCAATAAGCTCCACCACATCGGATATGAATTTGCCTATCCCCGCTCCTATCATCGTATAAGGAATCGCACTTATCACCAGCTTGTCTTTGTCCGATTTTTTCTTTCCCGGCTCAAATTCCACACATCCGCGCAGCTTTATTTTGCCGGAGCCGGTCTCGTATATGTTTAACAGCTCGCTTTTGTTGACTACCCGTCCACCGGTGGGGAAATCAGGCCCCGGCATGTATTCCATGAGCTCGGCGGTGGTTATTTTTTCATTGTCCATGTAGGCTTCAACCGCATTGATTACTTCGGTAAGGTTGTGCGTCGGTATACTTGTGGTCATGCCTACCGCGATGCCTTCGGAACCGTTTACGAGTATGTTGGGAATCCGTACCGGAAGAACCGCCGGTTCCTTTTCCGTCTCGTCAAAATTAGGCACAAAATCCACTACGTCTTTATCCAAATCCTTAAGATAGACATCCTGCGTAAATTTCTTGAGCCTTGCCTCCGTGTACCTCATTGCGGCCGCCCCGTCTCCCTCTATGGAACCGAAATTGCCATGACCGTCCACAAGAGCCATACCCTTCTTAAAATCCTGCTCCATGACCACCAGAGTCTCATATATTGAGCTGTCACCGTGAGGATGGTATTTACCCATTGCATCTCCCACGATTCTGGCCGATTTACGGTGAGGCTTATCGTAATTGAGCCCCAGCTGGTCCATCGCATAAAGTACACGGCGCTGCACCGGCTTAAGACCGTCCCTTATATCAGGAACGGCGCGGGCAGTGATAACGCTCATCGAATAATCTATATACGATTTCTGCATTATATCCGAATATTCCGTTTTTAAAATAGTCTCTGCCATACTGCCCTCCTATATATCAAGCTCTGCATCATGTGCATGTTCATGTATAAAATCACGTCTGGGCGGAACCTCGGTGCCCATAAGCATTGAGGTCACACGCGAAGCCATCTTTGCATCTTCGATTTCAACCTGTTTGAGTATTCTTGTCTCCGGATTGAGAGTGGTCTCCCAAAGCTGGTCGGCATCCATCTCTCCCAGTCCTTTGTATCTTTGCAGTGTAAAAGAACTTCCGGCATGTTCCTTACGGTATCTTTCCAGCGCCTTGTCATCATACAGATATTCTCCTTCTCCCTTCTTGGGTACAACCTTATAAAGCGGAGGAGTTGCAAGATACACATGTCCCTCCTGAATAAGCTCAGGCATGAATCTGTAGAAAAACGTAAGAAGAAGCGTATCTATATGCGCACCGTCCACATCGGCATCCGTCATAAAAATAATCTTATTGTAGCGAAGCTTGCTTATATCAAAATCATTGCCGTAGCCTTCCGAAAAACCGCATCCGAAGGCTGTAATCATCGTCTTAATCTCGGCATTGGCAAGCACCTTGTCCATCGTCGCCTTCTCTACGTTAAGAATTTTTCCCCTTATGGGAAGGATTGCCTGCGTCCTGCGGTTGCGTGCGGTCTTGGCTGAACCGCCGGCGGAATCTCCTTCCACAATAAATATCTCGCACTCTTCCGGATTCCGGCTTTCACAGTTTGCCAGCTTGCCGTTGGTGTCGCAGGAAAATTTTTGTTTTACAAGAAGGTTAGTCTTGGCTTTTTCCTCCTGTTTTCTTATTTTTGCGGCCTTTTCGGCACATGCAATTATATTTTTCAGCGTCTCGAGATTTTTGTCAAAATATCTTACCAGCTCGTCACCGGCAATATCGGCGACTATTCTGCCTGCATCCTGATTGTCAAGCTTGGTTTTGGTCTGTCCCTCGAAACGCGGTTCCGGATGCTTTACGGCTATAATCCCGGTCATTCCGTTTCGTACGTCGCTGCCGGTAAAGTTAGCGTCTTTATCCTTAAGTATTCCAAGTTCTCTGGCGTACTGGTTTATAACCATGGTGAATTTGCTCTTGAAGCCGGTAATGTGGGTGCCGCCCTCCTGGGTATATATATTGTTGCAGAAGCCCAGTATGGACTCCTGAAACTCATCCACAAACTGAAAGGCGCATTCCACTTCTATTCCCTCTTTGGTATCTTTAAAGTATACGACATCATGCACGGCCTCCTTGCCCTCGTTAAGAGCCTTTACATACGCGCTTATTCCTTCCTCTTCATGGAATGTGACAAGCTCCTTGCTTCCTTCACGCCTGTCCTCAAATACAATCGTAAGTCCGGGATTGAGATATGCGGTTTCATGGAGTCTGCTCTTGACGTTCTCCGCCTTAAATTCCGTTTTTTCAAAAATCTCAGCGTCCGGAAGAAATGTTACGGTAGTTCCCGTATCGTTTTTACGGCATGTTCCGCACTCTCTGAGCGGATAACACACCTTGCCTCTCTCATAGCGCTGTTCATATACAACCCCGCCGCTTTTTATGCGCACCTCAAGCCATTCCGAGAGAGCATTGACTACAGAAGCACCTACTCCGTGCAATCCTCCCGATATCTTATATCCTCCGTCTCCGAATTTTCCTCCGGCGTGAAGCATGGTAAACACAACTTCAACTGCCGGTATTCCGGCTTTCGGGTGTATTCCCACGGGTATTCCGCGCCCGTTATCCGCCACCGTGGCCGATCCGTCGCTGTTAAGCGTTACGGTTATGGTGTCGCAGTATCCTGCAAGATGCTCGTCCACGGAATTATCCGTTATCTCATATATCAGATGATTAAGTCCCTTGGAAGAGACGCTTCCTATGTACATACCAGGTCTTTTTCTTACCGCCTCCAGTCCTTCGAGAATTGATATGCTGGATGCGTCGTAATTCTGTTCAACTTTGCCCGCCATATACTTTTTCCTTTCATGCAATATAAAAACAGCCGCCCAAAGCTGCCTTGGTGCCGCTGCCGTTTTACGGGAAGAGCCGTACATTCGTCAGTAAAAAAACTACATCGCCGGTAATATTCCTTCCCGCCATGCTCGCGCGATACTCCGCCAAGCGTACAGGAATATATTACCACAATGTACGGCCTACAGTCCATTAAATTTTTCAAAAATGGGCTCACTCCTCCGTGTCCTCCACCACATTCAGCTCAAACCAGAATATGCTTCCCTTTCCCAAATCCGAGCTGACCCCGAAGCGTGCTCCGTGGAGCTTAAGGATATTTTTCACTATGGAAAGACCTATTCCGGAGCCCTGAGTGGCACGTTTATGAGTCTTATCGACTTTATAGTAGCGGTCCCATATATTGTCGATTTCATCATCCGCTATCCCCTTTCCGTGGTCCTCAACTTCAAGACGTACCGTATCCCCGTTGACAATCTGGCGGACTATCACTGTCTTGTCTTCACCTGCATAGTTGATTGCATTGTTAATCAGGTTATAGATTACCTGATATATTTTATACTCATCCGCACATACCTTTACATCATCCTTATATTCAAACTGTATATTATAGCCGCTCTGTTCCGTGAGCTTTGAATACCTGTTCATAACCGCAAGTATGTTGGTTGTGAAATCGAACACTTCCGCATGAAGCTCCGATACTCCTGCCTGGAGTTTTGAAAGCTCAAGCATATCGTTGACCAGATTGGTAAGCCTGGTAGTTTCATCTATAATAACCTGAATATTTTCGGGGGTATTTTCTCCCGGCAAATCGCGCATTACCTCTGAATACGCAGTAATCATTGTAAGCGGAGTCCTCAAATCATGTGATACATTGGCAAGAAGGTCCCGCTGCAGCTTCTCTGTTCTGCCAAGCTCCTTGGCAGCATAATTGAGAGTGTGTGAAAGTTCCTCAACTTCCCTGTAGCCCGTCCCGTCAAAATGCGTGTTAAAATCACCCTCGGCAAGTCTTTTGGCAGATTCGTTAATCCTGACAATCGGCTTGGAAGTTATCTTGGATATTATCAAAGCCACAATAAGCGCAAGAACAACAAAAATAGCCGATATATACACAAACTGTATACGAAGCGTATAAACAGTGGCGTCAACTGGCGTAATCAACATGCTCATGAGCAGAAGATGCTCGCTGCCTTCGGTATCGGTTATAATCTTAACATAAATCATGCTCTTGGCTTCCGAAGCATAATTTTTAATCAGTTCTTCCCTGAAACCGGCATAATCAATATCTTCTTCCTGATTATCACCAATCTCCTGAGGCGGGAATTGCGGCGCTTCGGTATCGTCCCCTTTAGGTATAAGATGGTCGTGGTAATTATATCTTCCGTTCACCTCAAACATGGCTGTTCCGCCGCTTTTCTCGGCCTTACCGTAAAAATATTCATACTGTTCTGAATTATATATGAAAATATGGCTGTTTTCCATTATATTAGCGCTGTATATGCTGTTTCCTTCGGAATCCGTCAGATTGATTCCCAAATCATACTGGTCAGCCAAATCCCTTATATAATCTTCAATATCACCGGTGTTAAGATTTTCAAGCAGGCTTTCTGCCGCAGTCCGCAGTTCGCGTTTTTTTATTCCCTGATAAAAATTGTTCAAATGGGCTATCTGAAAATACCATAGCAGAAAAAGCAAAAACGCCGTAAATCCTATAAGGTAGATAAACACGCGCCATTTAATACTCATCTTCCTACGCTTCAAATCTGTACCCAACTCCTCTCAGTGTAACAAGGTAGCTGCGGTAAGCGCCAAGGCTGCTTCTCAGAAGCTTGATATGAGTATCCAGCGTCCTGTCGTCTCCGTAATAATCGTAACCCCATACCTCGGTGATAAGCTTTTCCCTGGAAAGTGCAATGCCGCGATTCCTTATCATATAAAACAGCAAATCGTATTCCTTTGGCGTCATATTAATACGCTGTCCGTCGATTATTACCATTCTGGCAGTACAGTCAACAACAAGACCGTCAATTCTGTATACCTCTTTGTCTTCCGACTCGGCGTTCTTTGCAGGGCTCCTTCTTGCAAGAACCGCCTTTACCCTCATCATAAGCTCTCTCGGCGAAAAAGGCTTCACAACATAATCGTCTATTCCAAGTTCAAAGCCATGAATCTTATCATATTCTTCCCCTCTTGCCGAAAGCATAATAATAGGGATTTCCTTAATCTTCAATATCTCACGGCATGCGGAAAAGCCGTCAAGCTCAGGCATCATTACGTCCATAATTATCAAATTGTAGTCCTTCGCCCTGACTTTAAGCACGGCCTCCATCCCGTCCTCCGCCTCATCAGTGTCATAGCCCTCAAACTCGGCATATTTTTTGATAATAACCCTTATTTTTTCCTCATCATCCACAATCAGTAATCTGCTCATAAGCTTTCCTCACAAAAAAGTCACATCTGTATCTTATATATTACGGTTTGCTGCCTGCAATACCAAGTATAATAATCATAAAATACAAATGTGACAGTCAAGTGTTGAATTAGTTAATGTTAAGTATTTTTTTGACGGTTGCCTTCATCTCCGTCTTATCGCAGACGGTATCATGCAGTACGGGAGCCGTCCTGATATCCTCAATAGCCTGCGGAACCTTCACATTGGCAATTGCGGCAAGCTCGTCCACAAGCTCAAAGTCCGACATGGAATCGTACCTGGACTTGTCAATGGCATCCATAACACTTCTGGAAAATTTAAACGGACTTGCTGTTGAGGCAATTACGGTCTTTAAGTTATCACCGGTATCGGACACGTATTTTTTGTATACGCCGGCGGCAACGGCCGTGTGCGTGTCTATGACATAACCGGTGCTTTCATAAAGCGACTTGATAACCCTGGCAGTCTCTTCCTCACTTGAATAATTTCCGTAAAAATCGTCAAGCTTTGCGCGCATCTGAGGTGTGATTGTGTATCTGCCCTCAGTCTTAAGGCTGTCCATAAATTCACTGTTTGCTTTGGCATCCGCTCCTGCAATTATATATATGAGCCTCTCAAGGTTGCTGGATATGAGAATATCCATCGAAGGAGAGGATGTAAGTACAAACTCTCTGTTTCTGTCATATGTTCCGGTAGAGAAGAAATCATAAAGGACTTTATTTTCATTGGATGCGCATATAAGTTTGTTGACAGGAAGGCCCATATTCTTGGCAAAATAAGCGGCAAGGATATTTCCGAAATTTCCTGTAGGCACAACAACATTTATCTTCTCTCCGGCCGCAATTTCACCGCTGCCCAAAAGTCTTGTGTATGCGTACACATAATATACTATCTGAGGAACAAGTCTTCCTATATTAATGGAATTGGCCGATGAAAACTGATATCCCGCCGCGTCCAGCTCTGCGTTAAGCTCTTTATCGCCGAACATATTTTTGACGCCGGTCTGGGCATCGTCAAAATTCCCGTGGATTCCCACAACATACGTGTTCTTTCCCTTCTGCGTAACCATTTGACGCTCCTGTATTGGACTTACGCCGTTTTTAGGGTAAAATACGATTATACTGGTTCCTTCAACATCTGCAAAACCTGCAAGGGCTGCCTTACCTGTATCTCCGGAGGTTGCCGTAAGAATTACAATGTCATTTTTAATATTGTTTTTCCTGGCGCTTGTTATCATCAGATGCGGCAGTATTGAAAGCGCCATATCCTTGAAAGCTATTGTAGCCCCGTGAAAAAGTTCAAGATAATATGCGCCGTCCGCCTTTACAAGCGGGGCAATCTCATCCGTATCAAATTTGGAATCATAAGCATTGTCAATACAGTTTTTCAACTCCTCTTCCGTAAAATCGGTAAGAAACAGTTTCATAACCTCGTACGCCACCTGCCTGTAATCCATTCCGGACAATTCTTCAAGACTAACATCAAATGCCGGTATATTTTCCGGTACATAAAGGCCGCCGTCATCCGCAAGTCCTTTAAGTATCGCCTGCGAAGCAGTCACCCTGACATCATCACTTCTTGTACTTCTGTAATAAAGAGCCATTCTGAGTACCACCTTTTTCTCAATTATAATGTATGCTGCCAAACAAAGGCTTAATTGAGTATATATTAACATAGGTCGTACCCAAATTACAAGCGGAGCGCATCCAATAAATAAAAAAACTCCCGCATTCCATAAGAATACGGGAGTTTTGTGCAACGGCACGTTTGTTTTTTTCTGTCAGTCGATGAAATATACATGACCGCCATACTCGAACAGTCTTCTCAAGCTTCTGGCATGCCAGCTTCCCTCACCTGCATATGCAACGGAAGCAAAAAACGTTGCTCCCTGTGAATAATCCTCCCCGTAAAGCGCTCTGTCCACTGCTTCTACGGTAGACTCTGTGACTGTCACAGTGTAAAACCTTCCGTCCATAACCGGCTGAAACTGTTCGCCGTTTCCCTGAAAAATAACTTCCGTAACCGTATTCGGGAAATCGGCTCTTTTTACTCTGTTAATAACCACATTGGCAACAAGTATTTTGGATTTAATGTCTCCTCCTGTAGCTTCGGCCTCAACGATTCTGAGGAAATTGTTATAGTCTTCCTCACTGCAGCTTATGACCATATCTGCCTCCGCGCCGCTTTCCGTTTCGTTTTCCGTCCCGGTTACGTCATCGGTTTTTGTTTCTCTTTCTGTTTTTTCTGCTTCGGCTTGGTCGTCGGCCTTTGCCTCGGTCTCTTTTATAGTTTCTGTCTGTCTCTCCGATTTTACATTATTCCTTGCCGCGCTCTCAATATCTGCACTGTCCATTACCTGAAATATGTACTCGTCACAAACATCAAGAACCTCTTCATCTGGTACGTACACATAATCCGCTTCCGAGACTTCGGCAGCGGTATCCGCTGATTTGTTTCGTGTCGTATCGCAGGTGCCGAAAGCATCCGTTATAACTCCCGCAAAAACTATCATAGCCGCAATTATGGCCGACAGTTTTGAATTCATACCGGACATATTAACCTCTCTTTATGTTTATTTTGTCTTATGCCGAAGCATGCAGCCGTTCCCGCCTGCAGCCCCGGACATGTTGCCATTATCTTCCATTTTTGATTTTCCTGTCAACAAAACCCCTTATTTTTGTTAATTTTTGCTTTTGTAACAAATTTGTAACAATTAGCCGTAAAATTATGCACAATTTGGAACATATTTTCATATGTTTTTTGTTAAATGTGCCTATTTACAACCCCCGAAACCGACTTTGAACAAATTCTCAATTAGTTAATCTTATCATTCGTTTCCCATTTTTTCGTCCAAAATTTTGAAAAAGTGGGGACTCAAAACTGTTTTAAGCGTTTTTTTTAGTGTTTCGATGCAGAGAAAGCATATGGAAATGTAAGAGATTGCATTTACTTACATTTTCATATATAATTGTTTTATAAATCCTTAAGGGAATTTGACAGGAGGTACGGCATGAATTTACCGGCAGGCGTATATAAGACAACCAAAAAAGACGGTTCCGTTTACTACCGTGCCGGAATTACAATCGGCGGAAAACATATCAGCCTTGGAGGGTTTGATAACGCCGAAACCGCGGGACTGGCGTATCTTGACGCAAAACGGATATTTCACTCCGATACCACAATATCCGGATACGAATACGGAGGGTTTTCCATTCCTTTCCGCAAATATGTGACGCTTATCAACTACAGAGATAACGGAATGTATTTTAAAACACCCGTATACATTTACCGCAGTTATTTTCTTTATTATCTTGATGTGGATGACTGCCTGAAATTTGACGCTGATGACCTTTTCTACTATACTACGCACTCCATTATGAGGAGGGGCAATCATCTGTTTGTGGCTGATTTCGGTATGCAGGTAAATATTTTGTCCCGTTACGGCATCAGGGAATACGCCGTATGCGGACGTGATTACTATTTTGCCAACAATGACCGTTCGGACTACCGCTACGGCAATATAGTTATTGTAAATCCTTACCACGGCGTATGTCATTTTGTTAAAAACGGCAGGGATTATTATAAGGTTAAAATACATATAAACGGCGACTATGTGGTGGGAACATATGCAACCCCGGAAGAAGCGGCCATTGCATACAACAAAGCAGCGGACACACTTAGGGAAGCCGGATGCAAAAAAAGCTTTCCGGAAAACTATCCGGAAAGCCTCAGTGCCATCGCTTACGCTTCAATATATAATTCTGTGCGTATATCCCGGAAAATCAAGGATTATCGTCCGTAATACCGAGACGGGCATATAATTCGGGCTGCCTGTCCTTTTTGACGGGAAAATCCGTTCTGTATCCGTCAACCTTATCCTTGTCAACATCCACAATCATAATTCCGGCTTTTCCGGATAATATGTCCATAATCTGTCCTTCCGGGTCAACTAACATTGAATCTCCTGAATAATATATATCATTGCCGGCTCCTACACGATTCACTCCTATTACATATGACTGGTTTTCCAAAGCTCTCGCCTGCAAAAGCAGCTTCCATTGGGAGCTCCTCTGTGCCGGCCAGTTGGCAGCCACTATAATAAGCCCGGATTTAACCGAAACCGCCTGGAATATCTCCGGAAAACGCAGATCGTAACAGATAAGCGGGCTTATATCCATATTGCCGATGCGGGTGCTGTATACACGGCTGCCTTTTTTATACTGCTTATCCTCACCTGCATAAGAAAAAGGATGTATTTTGGCATAGTCGCACATTATTCTTCCATCGCTGTTTACGATCGCATACCTGTTGGTGAAACCGTCAGTCTCCCTGCGGACATATCCGAACCCCAATGCAATCTGATACCGCAAGGCATACTCCGACATTGTACGGACAGTCACTCCGTTCTCGCTCTCTGCGATTTGCTCGGGATTAAGTCCAAATCCTGTCATACTCATCTCAGGGAAGACAGCAAGACAGGCCCCCTTCATTTTGCACTGATGAATATAATCCTCTGCCGAAATAAGGTTATATTTCGTATCTCCCATTATAATATCAGTCTGACATATTCCAACAACCATAGTATTCTCCAATTTTATTTGTTCTTATTGTTGATATAATTGACAAGGCCTTCAGCAGCTATGATTTTCTGCATGAATTCAGGAAAAGCCTGACCTTTGAACTGCGTGTTCTTTGTTCTATTATATATTATACCGCTGTCAAAATCAACCTCAACGTCGTCGCCCGCTTCTATTCCTTTGGCTGCTTCCGGGCATTCGATTATAGGAAGGCCGATATTGATTGCGTTCCTGTAGAAAATACGTGCAAACGTTTCCGCTATCACACAGCTCACACCGGCAGCCTTGATGGCAATCGGAGCATGTTCTCTCGAAGAACCGCATCCGAAATTTTTGTCGGCAACTATAATATCTCCCTTTGTGACGTTTTTCACAAAATCCTTGTCTATATCCTCCATACAATGCGTCGCAAGCTCTGCGGGGTCCGAAGAATTAAGATACCTTGCAGGAATTATTACGTCCGTGTCAACATTGTCGCCATATCTGAAAACTTTTCCGTGTGCCTTCATTACATTACCTCCTCAGGTGAACTGATTTTTCCTGTTACTGCACTTGCCGCCGCTACCGCAGGACTTGCAAGATAAACCTCCGAATTAACGTGCCCCATTCTTCCCACGAAATTACGGTTTGTTGTGGATACACACCGCTCGCCCTCCGCAAGAATTCCCATGTAACCGCCGAGACAAGGCCCGCAGGTAGGCGTGCTGACAACCGCTCCGGCCTCAATAAACGTCTTGAGAAGCCCTTCCTCCATGGCCTGAAGATATATTTTCTGAGTGGCCGGTATAACTATCACCCTCAGACCTTTTTTTACCTTGCGGCCCTTAAGGATTGAGGCTGCAACTCTCAAATCGTCAAGTCTTCCGTTGGTACATGAACCGATAACCACCTGATCTATCTTAATATCTTCGATTTCGTCAACCGTGTGAGTGTTTTCCGGGAGATGAGGAAACGCAACGGTAGGCTTTAATTTATCAAGCTCTATGACATACTCCGCATCGTAAACGGCGTCCGCATCTGCCTCGTAAATCTTATACTCTCTTTGGGAGTGTTCCTTCATATATTCTATGGCAAGGTCGTCAACAGGAAAAATACCGTTCTTTCCGCCTGCCTCTATTGCCATGTTTGCAATCGTGAATCTGTCATCCATTGAGAGATGCCTGATCCCGTCTCCCGCGAATTCCATTGATTTGTAAAGCGCCCCGTCCACGCCTATCATTCCTATTATATGAAGAATTATGTCCTTGCCGCTTATCCATTTTGCGGGCTTTCCGGTAAGTACAAACTTAATTGCCGACGGAACCTTGAACCATGCAAGCCCGGTAGCCATTCCGGCAGCCATATCAGTTGAGCCTACGCCGGTTGAAAAAGCCCCCAGCGCTCCGTATGTACATGTGTGGGAATCTGCTCCGATAATTACGTCTCCGGCAACCGTAAGTCCCTTTTCCGGCAGCAGCGCATGTTCTATTCCCATTTCTCCCACTTCAAAATAATTGGTAATGTCATGTTTTACGGCAAACTCTCTGACACATTTACAGTGCTCTGCGGATTTGATATCCTTGTTAGGCACAAAGTGGTCCGGCACAAGAGCGATTTTGTCCTTGTCAAAAACATTGTCGACAGTCATTTTGTCCATTTCATGAATTGCCACCGGTGATGTGATGTCATTGCCCAGCACCAGATCAAGCTTTGCTTCAATAAGCTGTCCTGCTTCCACAACCGGAAGCCCGGCATGGTCGGCAAGAATTTTCTGAGTCATTGTCATTCCCATTGTCTGAATCTCCTATCGCTTTATTTTTAACATCTGCTTGAATTGTATCATATTCAGAGATATAATTGAAATACATATTAAATATAATTATTATAACTTTAAGTTATATTACAAGGAGCAGGAATGAATAACGACAATCTTTCTTTATATAACGCTTTTCTGGCAGTCGTACGCGCCGGCAGCATACTGGAGGCTTCAAGACAGCTCTACATAAGCCAGCCGGCCGTCAGCAAGGCCATTAAAAAACTTGAAGCCAACCTTAACACAACTCTTTTTATACGAACCTCCAAAGGCATACAGCTTACGGAGGAGGGTTCTATACTTTACGACAATATCAGCAGCGCATTTGAATATATTGAAGCCGGAGAATCCGGCATTGCCGCCCGCAATACGCATGAAAGCGGACACATAAGGATAGGCGCAAGCACAACGCTCTGCAAATATGTCCTTCTCCCTTTTCTCGGCAGCTATACCGCGCTTCATCCGCAGATTAACATATCCATAGAGTGCCAATCGTCCGGCGATACTGTCGCCATGCTCTCAAAAGGCATAATCGACATCGGGTTGATAGCACGCTCAACCGTTGATAGCAACATCGACTATTATTCCATGGGCAGCATACACGATATTTTTGCGGCGACTCCCGGATATATTGAAAATACAGCCTCACGTTCGGGCAAAATCAATATTCTTCTGCTGAATAAAAATAACGTCACAAGGCAGTTTGTTGACGGTCATATTGGTGCCGGTTTTCTGTCCGACAAAAATATTCTGGAGGTGGATAATATGAACCTGCTTATTGATTTCACAAAAGCAGGCCTTGGAATCGGCTGCGTCATCAGGGAATTTGTCCGCCGGGAAATTTCAGAGGGTATTCTGACTGAATATAAAAAAGGATTGCAGAAACTTCCCAAAAGGGAAGTATGTCTTGCAATCTCCTCCAAAACCATCCTTTCAGCTTACGCAAGGGATTTTCTTGATTATATGGGAAGGAACAAAAATAACCCTTCCATGAATATTCTGGCCTGATATGCACTCCACGCGGCAAAAATTTTTCAGCTAAAACCGAATATTGTTTTACAGAGTTTTTTACCGCTTTCGGTATAAAAAATTTTATCACAGGCTTTTTTTACATTATCGATGCTGACATTATCCTCATACATATTTACAATAAAATCCGCCTCTACAAGAATATGATAATCCATGCCGTCCATATCCGTATATGTATGATGATGCGCCACAAGATAACATATCCTTTCAATCTGTCCGCTGTCGAAACCGCATTTTTCCAGCAGCACGGATGCCGCTTCGGGACCATACTGCTCCTGAAGCTTGCCGTTGTTATACCCGTAGAGCTGCTCCGCCTTCTTGATTCCAGTATCGTGAACCACTGCCGCAGCCTCCAGCACAAGCCTCTCATCATCAGACAGCCCTTCAAGCCTTCCCATAAGCGATGCGTACCCGTACACCTTCATAAAATGCTGTATTCGTCTCGGGTCTCCGGCAAAAAAGCCCGTCGTCTCCAATATAAGTCTGTCAATCATATCTTCTCCCTGTTCTCTGGTTTTAAATTCATGCTCCGGTCTCTTTTTCAGTACAAAACCCATTACAGACCTGATTCCGAAAAAATACCCCGGCTGTGCCGGGGCATTTATGATATTTGTCAGTTGTTGATAAGCTTTCCGCTCTCATCGTTCCAGCTGTAAAGCTTACGAACTTCCTCGCCGACCTTCTCGGAAGGATGCTCTGCCGCCAGCTTTCTGAGCGCCCTGAAGTGAGCCTGTCCGCCTGCCGGTGACATATCAAGAAGGAAATCTTTGGCAAATGTTCCGTCCTGAATATCAGCAAGGACTTTCTTCATGGCCTTCTTGGTGTCTTCAGTGATAATCTTAGGTCCGGTTATATAATCGCCGTACTCTGCCGTGTTGGAAATTGAATATCTCATTCCGGCAAAGCCTGACTGATAGATAAGGTCTACGATAAGCTTCATCTCATGTATACACTCGAAATAAGCGTTTCTAGGGTCATATCCTGCCTCACAGAGAACCTCAAAGCCTGTCTGCATCAGCTTGCATACACCGCCGCAAAGTACGGCCTGCTCGCCGAAAAGGTCAGTCTCGGTCTCGGTTCTGAATGTTGTCTCAAGAACTCCGGCTCTGGCTCCTCCGATACCCAGTGCGTAAGCAAGAGCAAGCTCCTGCGCTTTGCCCGTGGCATTCTGCTCAACTGCAACGAGACACGGAACACCCTTGCCCTCAAGGTATTCGCTTCTTACCGTATGTCCCGGCCCCTTAGGCGCAACCATTGTAACATCAACGTCTGCCGGCGGTATAATCTGTCCGAAATGGATAGCAAAGCCATGCGCAAACATAAGCATATTGCCCGGTTCAAGATTTGGCTCGATATCTTTCTTATACATAGCCGCCTGCTTCTCATCATTGATAAGTATCATAATGATGTCAGCCTGCTTTGCGGCTTCCGCTGCCGTATATACCTTAAGTCCCTGAGCTTCCGCTTTAGCCCATGACTTACTGCCTTCATAAAGTCCGACAATAACATTGCATCCCGAATCCTTAAGGTTCAGAGCATGTGCATGTCCCTGGCTTCCGTAACCGATAATTGCAATGGTTTTTCCTTCAAGTAATGAAAGATTACAGTCTTCCTGATAGAAAATTTTTGCTGCCATTATATTTGTCCTCCTGAAAAATTCATATATTTTATTTGGCTATGCCAATATAAAACCTTTTAATCCTTGATTACGCTGCCTCTGCATAATCCTGTCATACCCGTTCTTGCGATTCCGAGAATCTCATATCCCCTTAGAAGCTCCAGAAAAGCGTCAAGCTTTGACTTATTGCCGGTAAGCTCAATCATAAGTGACTCCTTTGATACGTCCACAACATTGGCTCTGAAAATATCCGCCACCGAAACCACCTCGGGTCTCTGTATTTCATTGACCGCTACTCTCACAAGGATAAGCTCACGGCACACTGACAGCTCCGGCTTAAGCTCCTCAATCTCTATTACATCCTCAATCTTGTCAAGCTGCTTTATTACCTGTTCAAGAATCTCTTCCTCCCCGTGTACAACAACGGTGATTCTTGTAATATCCGGATTCTCGGTAACGCCTCCGGTTATACTGTCCATATTATAGCCGCGTCTGCTGAACAGCCCTGAGATGCGGCTGGTAACTCCTGCTCTGTTATGTACCAGCAGTGATAAAACCATCTTCCTCATATTGCATCCTCACAAACACATAATGGGCAAAAGCCCTTACGGATTATTTTAGCACATTGAAAACAGTTGTCAATCATTATTGGATATTGCCGCCATCTTCCCGGCCGACAGCCCTTTGTTGCTTTTAAAAAGGACCTTCAGTAATATAGGTACAAGAACCGAAGATGTAATTATAAGGAGTATCACAGGCGTAAAATCCTCTGCGGTTATAATGCCTGCATCAAGTCCCTTCTGAGACACAATCAAGGCAACCTCGCCCCTAGTCATCATTCCGATTCCGCATATCAGCGATTCCTTCCATGTATGCTTTGTGACCTTTGCCGCAAACCCGCAGCCGATAATTTTACCCACAAGCGCGGCTGCGACAAAGCTGAGCGAAAATGCAAAAAGCTCCCATGTCATTCCGGAAATGTCCGTCTTAAGGCCTATGCTTGCGAAAAATATAGGCCCGAAAAACATATAAGAGCTTATATTAACCCGGCTGTCAACATAACCCGAATCTTTGATATTACAAAGAATAACCCCGGCTACATATGCACCGGTAATATCAGCAATACCGAAATACTTTTCAGCTATATAAGAAAGCGCAAAGCAGAGTGCAAGGCTGAAAATCGTAATCCTTCTCATATGAGGATATTTACTGTCAAGAAAGCTGAAAAGCTTATAAAGACCAAAGCCCACAACTCCTGACAATACAAAGAAAAGCAATGTCTTAAGAAGGATTTCTCCCGCTCCCGTTCCGGTGCCCTTTGCAACGCCAATGACTACGGTGAGAACGATTATCCCTATTACGTCGTCAATAATTGCGGCGCTCACAATCGTTGTTCCAATCTCCGTCTTAAGCTTGCCCAGCTCCTTAAGCGTCTGCACGGTAATCCCTACAGAGGTTGCCGTCATAATTACGCCGATAAAAAGCGCCTTGTAAAAGCCCGCCGTTCCTACAGCCTCAAATCCGTAAAATATCATTGTTACAAGAGTTCCCAGCAGCATAGGCACGGCCACTCCCAAGGTTGCCATCAAAAGCGCAACAGGGCCGGTTTTTATGAGCGTCTTAAGGTTGGTCCCCAGTCCTGCCGAGAACATAAGCAGCACCACACCGACCTCTGCAAATATTTTGATATAATCGGTATTACCTGCCCAGCCAAGAACACATGGTCCGATAATCAATCCCGCTATAATCTGTCCCACAACCTGGGGAAGCCTGATTTTACGTGCAATAAGCCCGAAAACTTCCGCTGCCGCAATAATTACGGCCAAATCCCTAAGATTTTCGTATATTTCCATAGCAATTACCTGCCTTTTCCGACTGTATTAAATATAAATCTATTTATATTTTTGACATGCTAATATTTTATTACAATTACAGAAAAAATCAAGATGTTTTTTACCTCATACGGCAATACATATTTGAATATTAACGTATGCAGCCCGACTCTTTCAGCTTGCCGTACAATCCGGCTCCAAGAAGAGAGAAAAATTTCTCATTGCCATGGACATGGTCATGCCCGGGCGCTTTTATCAGGCTTGTGGGTATCTCTCCCCTTCCCGCATCGTCCGTATCCTGTTTATAAAACGGATTCCCCTCTTTGACAACCGGAAGCGAAAGTATATATTTTCTAAAATCATAAAAATGCTCTCCGAATTCGTTACAGAGTATACCGTTAACCTGTTCTGCTTCGGGCATATATGACAGCGCCGTCATTCCTATGACAATAAATTTTGTGCTGCCGGTGCGTTCAATCATAGATTTGATATTGCGGATAACATCCATTACGTTGGATGTGGAAGCATAGTCGTTTGTTCCCACCCAGAATATATTAATATCATCGGAAAAATCCTCACGGGAAAGCCGTGTTTCCAAAATACTGCCCTTAGTAATCACAAGGCTTTTGTCCGCATTATCCCTTGTAAAAAATAAAATATCGCCATTGCGGCTCAGTCTGCCGGGACAGCCTCCAAGTTTTACCGGGTTGACCAAATCGTCCCCCGTATCTTCCTGCGTCTGTTTAAGAAGCCCGGAAGGGTTCATTTGAATGTCCGCCAGAGCCGCCGGGACCGGGCCATACTCTCCCTGTTTAAAATATATATCATCCGTAAGCGTCACTTTCACTGCGCCTATTCTGGATGCCACTGTACAGCTTGACTCTCCTCCGATTCCGTAATTGTTAACCTGCATTTCGGTAAGCTGTGCCAAAACGGCAGGATACGACAATGTATTACCCCATGCCGTTCCTGCCGTAAGACTGTCTCCAAAGCAATTTATCCGCATACCGCCGTTTTCCTCCGGTCAATTCATCTTTTTAGCGCTCCGCTTGTGCCCGCTATATGTTCACATTATACCGTTCCCGCTAGGCTCGTGGAATACCTCGCCAAGCGCTCAGGTATATGTTCTCACTAAATTCGCACTGCGCTTCGCTTGTGCTCATTAAGTGTTCACATTATACCATCTCGTCTCTTTTTTGTATATGTATAATTTAATTCCTTCAGGCAATAATTATCATTGAAAAACAAAGCAGACGGAGGTATTTATGGACAACGAAGAAGTAGTATGCAGCTGCATGAATGTTACCGTAGGAATGATTAAGGACGCAATCGACAACGGAGCCAGAACCTTTGAGGAGGTTCAGGAGGCAACCAGCGCCGGAACCGTGTGCGGAATATGCAACGATGCCGTTCAGGAGGTAATCGACAAATTCATTCAAGGATAAGCAGCAGTCTTTTCAACAATATGCAAAACAGTCGAAATTCCGCAATCGGGAGTTTCGACTGTTTTATTACTAATCAGTTCTGCTCTGAATTAAAAACTTTTCAAGAATTTCTTCAAGCCTTTCCAGTTCAACAGGCTTTGCTATGTGCGCATTCATTCCTGATTTTCCGGCTTTTTTCACATCGGCGGCAAATGTTTCCGCTGTCATTGCCACAATAGGTACAAATTTTAGATCGGTTCTGCCGTTGTTTCTTATTGCTTTCGCCGCTTCATATCCATTCATGTCCGGCATCTTTATATCCATAAAAACCAAATCATAATAATCCGGAGGAAGACATGTTATTTTTTCAACTGCCTGTCTTCCGTTATAAACTTTATCTACTTCTATTCCGACTGCTGCAAGCAATTCTCCCATAACCTCAGCGTTAAATTGGTTATCTTCGGCTAAAAGAACTCTTCTTCCGGTATAATTATTGTTTCTGTATGAGTCGATTGCCGATTTGCTTCTTGATGCATCTGCATTTTCCTGCATTGCATTATTAATTTTTATATATACGGTTACGGTAAATTTTGAGCCGCGGTTCAGACTGCTCTCGGCTTTAATGTCCCCGTTCATCAATCTGGCGATATTCAGGGCAATGGTCATTCCCAATCCTGTCCCTTCTATATTGCCGGCTATGGAATTTTCTGCGCGTGCAAAGGGTTCAAAAATTTTGTCAATAAATTCTTTTTCCATTCCTATTCCGGAATCTTCAACGATAAATTCATAACATCCGTTTCCGTACAGATTGGACGTTTTTTCACTTATATCCAGTGTTATGCGTCCTCTGTCCGGAGTAAATTTAAACGCATTGCCCAAAATATTTAAAAGTATCTGCTGCAGCCGCTGTTCATCTCCAATCACATCCGAATGTTCTAAATTATGAAAATATACGTCAAAATCAATTTTTCGTGTTTCAACATCGGAATCGAAAAAGGCTGTCAGGCTTCTCACCGTATCCTTCAGATTAAATTCTTCATTGGAAAGACTTAATCTGCCGCTTTCGATTTTAGACATATCCAAAACCTCATTGACAAGTCCCAGAAGATGTTTACCTGAAATAGTTATTTTATTGAGATAATCTTTTACCCTCTCTTTATTGTCAATATTAATTTTTGCAACAGCCGTCATTCCCAGTATGGCGTTCATGGGAGTCCTTATATCGTGAGATACCTGAGATAAAAGATTGCTTTTTGCGCTGTTGGCGGCATCTGCACGTTCCACTTCCCGTGCCAGAAGTTTTTTCTGTTCCTCCTCATGCTTTACCACCGAATCTATGCTTCTGACTGTCAACGTTACGGCCGTCGCCTCATCCCCGTTTCGCTCCACTGCCGTTATACTTGCCAGACACCATTCATATCCGTTTTCCGATGCTTTTCGCCGATATCTGTACTCTATGTAATTTTTGCTGCGCAGCTTTTCTTTAATATTGGATATTTCAAAGAATTTGTTTACCTCTTCACTGCAATTTGGATGTATTTTCCCACATGCAATAAATTCACTTATGGTTTTGGAAAAACTGGTGTATTCTTCCTGTGCATTTTGTTTTGGATAAATTTCATAGAATTGATTTTCATCAAGTTTGATAAAATAGATTGCTCTATAAACCAAAGCCGTACTGTTCATTGCCTTCTGATAAATATTCGACATCGCGGCAATATCCTGCTCATCCCTTATTTTATTACTCATTTCCCCTTAAAATTCTTTCCTCCCGTAAAATTACAAAGACAAAATGTTGATAACATTTTGTCGGAGCATAGATATTATATCTCTTATGCATCTAAATCTTCAACAATTTTTTCTAAAAAAATTACAACATATTTTTCATATATATGACAATTTGCGACTCAGACAAACGCCGCTTATACCAACCGACAGATACAGGATGTTTATGCATAATCTTTGATATCAGCAATAAATCCCGAATGTCCCCGGAGGAACATTCAGGATTCCGCAATTATATTCCGGTCTGTAAGTTGTAATAAATGATGAGCTTACGCTATGCATGATTATCCGTTCTGCTATGATATTCCTTGTAAATACCATAATAAAATCTACCGTACAGTATTAGAGACATAAGCATTACAGCAGCGCACAGAGCAATTAAGACATATTTAACAATATCCGGTATGTCCGGAAAAAGAATCAGCGCCATCATTGCGGTATACAATACAACCGTGCTCACTTTCCCATACCACTTCGCACCGTTAACCGTGTCCGTATATTTAATCGTCAGATAGCCCCAAAGCATCATCAGGAATTCCTTCAGTGCCAGAAGTACAAGCAGAGCAATCATCCAAGGATGACGTGAAATCAGGCAGAAAATCAACGCAGCCTGCGTAAGCTTATCTGCAATCGGATCCAGAACCTTGCCCACATCGGAAATCATATTAAACTTTCTTGCAATTTTTCCGTCAAGAATATCAGTCAGTGCCGAAAGAGCAATAAAGCAAACCGTCATTATATGGTTTTCGGCTTCGCAGTATGACCAGATTATCAGAGGAATAAGTAAAAGTCTGATGAGACTGAGTAAATTGGGAATTGTAAGCACATCGTTTTTCTTAAATCTGCTCTTCATGTAAATTTGCCTCCGGCTGCTGTATTTTGCGGAATCTGCCGCATTTAATAAATCAGTATTTATATATTGTATCGGTTCCGGCCGCTACGTCAATAGAATCAAAATAGTATATCGTATTTATTATAACCTATTATTCTGCAATTGCATTATAATTTGCGAAAATTTATTAAAATTTAATATTTCTCAAATAATAACATATTGACGTATATTTTTCATATACAACAAAAGGCAATATTATAATTTTTTCCATTAATTTTCTAATGTTTTTTTAATCTGCCGAATAACAGAATAATATAATATTTGTACATATAATTCAATACTTTTTTCAAAAGTATTTCCCACACAAAATTTCACCTGCCATATCAATTATATTAAGTCTGGCGTAAAGCAAATTGATGATATTTGCTTTACAAAATACTTATTGCTTGATATGATAATAAAAAAGGAGTCGATGATTATGTCGCAAGCAATGGTTAACTTTCGAATGGATGAAGATTTAAAAAAAGACATGGAAGAAACCTGTAAAGATTTAGGACTAAGTATGACGGCCGCATTTACAATATTTGCTAAAAAAGTAACAAGGGAAAAAAGAATACCATTTGATGTGTCAATTGATCCGTTTTACTCTCAAAGCAATATGGCATATCTAAAGAGAGTTGTGGAGGATATTAATTCGGGAAAAGCTGTTCTTGTGAAACATGAACTTATTGAGGATTGATATTATAAAAATACGTAAAATGAAAGGGATAAACCGGTAGAAATCTATCTTTATTCAGCACTTCCTAATGTGAAAGAAAGCGTTTCATTATGACCTTGACAGATAAAGCAAAACAAGTAATTTTAAAAAGATTGCAGAGAACTGCAATTACAAAAATCGCCGAAATCCTTGCAATATCGGTTATTACAGGATTAGCTGTAATGCTTATACTATGGTTTACAAGCGATCTGGATATTCGCGCAAATATAATGGCGTTCGGATGGTTCGCAACTGTGATGTTTCTTTTTCAGATTGATGATTTTTTGATTGCAATTTGCAGACTGGCTGAGTGCCGGGAGTTAAAAAGAACAAAAATAAAATACGATATTGTAAAAGCCAGTCAAACAAAGCCCTCGCCCTGGCCATTTCATCTTGGAAGCAGAATGCTGAATCACAAAAGAGCGGTTTATGAATATGAAGGAAAAAGACGAACCAGATTGTTATGGGCAAATGTCATGGTGAAAAGTAAAGATTTACGACTGCTTTTGCTCGTGCCCGACAATAAACAAACACATATATACGCATTTCCGTTTGTGAATTTTAAGGACATAGTGAGTGAGCAGACAAAACCGAGAGGAGGTGAATATGATATGTATAAAGGAAACGAATATCTTGATGATATTACTTATATACGAGATATAAAACATTTTCAATCCGGACCATGGCATCAATATGATGTTCTTCTGGCCGCACAAGGCTATGGCTGGGACACAATGATTGGCTGGGCCGACTATATGGCTGCATCGGATCTGGAGAATGTTTTTGGGGTAACAACTTCAATTAGTGCATCGGGAAAGGATGTTGATATTACCAAATCGTATCAAAGCAGCAATGGAAAGTGCAGCGAAACCCCGGAGCTGAAAACGGAACAGGGAGCGCTTGCCATTATGGGTGTAAGTAAAACCCTAAGAATGCCAATGAAGATAGTATGGTTCAATCAAACACGTGTTATGAGATTCTTTACACTGATTGACGATGAACTGCTCCTCCAAAAGTATGTTGAGACGGTTATCCGCCGTACTTTTGGGACAGAAAATGAAATGAAATTAGGTAAACCTATTACGGACAAACAGTAAACATAACTTCCAATTTATCGGGGAGCTTGGCAAAGCGCCAAATCGGAATTGGTATATTTACTGCGCAAAGGGAGACGGAGAGATTGGGAAAATTTTTAATCTGTATTGATATTCAAAGATAAACGAACTGTTCAGTTCCTTTACTGACATATAAAATCGGGGTGACGCGATTCGAACGCGCGACCTCTTAGTCCCTA
>CALWMX010000077.1 GCA_944382105.1 uncultured Butyrivibrio sp. | reverse complement strand
ATCATCTTATGGAAGAAATACGAGAAGCGCTTAAACAAAGCCAAGTTGGTCAATTTAAAAAGAGAATATTTGAAAGTTTTAAGGAGGAAACAAAATGATTTTAGCAGCATCAACGGGAACCAATATTGTGTTTATCGTAGGTTACATTATTTTCTTTGCAGCATTGATGTATTTTATCGCAATAAGGCCGCAGAAGAAACAGCAGAAAAAACAGCAGGAGCTTCTCAATACAATGGAGTGCGGTGACAGCGTTCTTACAACGAGCGGTTTTTACGGCGTGGTTATCGATATTACGGATGACACGGTAATCGTTGAATTCGGCAATAACAAGAATTGCAGGATTCCTATGCAGAAGTCTGCGATTGTGCAAATTGAGAAAGCGGAAGCATAATATACGGATGCGCAAGCATTTTATATAAGAATCCCTCTTTCGGCGTGCCCGGAAGGGGGTTTTCGCATAATTAAAGGCTGTCCGACAGAGTAAAGGATTTTGACGGCATCCAAAAAAACATGAAACGGAGCAGAACATGAAAATTATACATTTGTCCGATTTGCATTTGGGAAAAAGAGTAAACGGGTTTTCCATGCTTGAAGACCAGCGCTACATACTGCTTGAGATATTGAGAATAATTGATGATACGGAACCGGACGCAGTCATTGTTGCTGGAGATGTGTACGATAAGCCGGTTCCTCCGGCTGAGGCGGTGGAGCTGTTTGATTTGTTTCTTACGGAGCTGGCGTCTCGCAGGCTCGCTGTTTTTGTAATCAGCGGGAATCATGATTCTGCCGAGAGGATAGCTTTCGGAGCATCAATAATGAATAAAAGCGGCGTGTATATGTCCCGGGTATATAACGGAACGGTAAAGCCGGTGAAGCTCGGCGACAGGTACGGAGATGTTAATTTTTATCTTCTGCCGTTTATAAAGCCTTCCTATGTGAAAAGATTTTCAGGGGAAGAGAACATACAGGATTACAATGATGCAGTAAAAGCAGCCGTTGATAGTATGAATATAGATACGTCGCAACGCAACGTTATAGTTTCCCATCAGTTTGTGACCGGCGCAAAGACCTGCATGTCGGAAGAGCTTTCCGTGGGAGGCCTTGACAATGTTGATGCCGGTGTGTACGGGATTTTTGATTATGCCGCTTTGGGACATATCCACGGCCCCCAGTGCATTTTGAGCAACCATATAAGGTATTGCGGTACGCCCCTCAAATATTCTTTTTCGGAGATCGGCCACATAAAATCCGTCACTGTGGCTGAGCTTGGCAAAAAGGGCGATGTATTTATAAATACCGTTCCTCTTAAACCGATGAGGGATATGCAGGAGATTAAGGGTACATACATGGAGCTCACATCCAGAGAGTTTTACCGGAAGTTGGATACGGAAAATTATTTTCATATAATACTCACGGACGAGAATGATGTGACCGACGCAGCTGCAAAGCTCAGAGTTATATATCCCAACATGATGAAGATAAGCTATGACAATACAAGAACAAGGGCCGGAACAGTACGGTTACGGAGTGAGGACGCCAAGAGAAAAGAACCGCTGGAAATACTTGATGAATTTTACGAATTTCAGAACGGCAGAAAAATGAGCGGCAGTCAGCGCAGATTTGCGGAGAATTTGTTTGAAAAGCTCAGGGAGGAGAATATATGAGACCTGTAAGACTTGAATTATCGGCATTCGGTCCATATGCGGGCAAAACCGTGATACCGTTTGATAAATTCGGAGATAAAGGGATTTATCTTATCAGCGGTGATACCGGTGCGGGTAAGACCACTGTTTTTGACGCAATTTGTTTTGCGCTTTACGGCGAACCAAGCGGAAACATCAGGGATGACCGGATGCTGCGCAGCAAATATGCAGAAAAATCCGCGGCCACATATGTGGATATGGATTTTGTATATAAGGGAAAGAAGTATAACATCAGGCGCAATCCGTGGTATATGCGTCCAAAAAAACACGGTGAAGGAATGACCGATGAAAAAGCGGGAGCAGCGCTTACATTTCCCGACGGAAGGCGTGTGGAAGGCATATCCGAGGTTACGGCAGAAATAACAGAACTTCTCGGCCTGAACCGAAGGCAGTTTACGCAGATTGCCATGATTGCGCAGGGTGATTTTATGAGGCTTCTCATGGCCAAAACGGATGAGAGGATAACTGTTCTAAGAGAGATATTCAAAACAAATTTTTACAGCGAATTCCAGAAAAGAATCAGCTCCGAGACGCTTAAGCTCAAAGCTGATGTGGAGAGAATGAGAAACAGTATATCCCAGTATACGGATGGAATTGTATGTGATGAGGACGCCCCGTTTTCAAAGGAGCTGGACAGAGTAAAAACTCTTTCACAGGCAGTATCCACGGAAGAGCTGACCGACCTTCTTTGCCGTATAATAAGCCGACAGCAGAAAGAAGAGGATAAGCTGAACGCCCGTCTTGAGGAATGCGGAAGAACTCTCGACAGTTTAAATATCAGAGAGAGGGACGCGATAAGGGCGCAACAGCTGAGAGAACGGATTGAGGAAATCAAAAACCGGGTAAAAGAGCTGGAACCTGAAAATGAGGTGCTGAAATTCCGTTTCGAAGAAGCGCTTAAGGCAAAAGAAAAACTTCCTGAGCTGTATGCAGGCGCAGGACTTCTGGAAAGCAGTCTGGGCCGTTATGAGGAGTACAGAAAGCAGGGCGAAATCCTTTCGGAAACCGACAGAAGGATGGAAAGGCTTTCCGAGGAAAAAAACAGGTGTGCAGCCGGTATCGAGCAGTACAAAAGGCTTCTGGAGGATTATACTCGTGAATATAAAGGCACAGAGAACGCAGGTACGGAGGCCGCAAAACTTGAGGCGGAGGAAAAAGAACTGAAACAGTCGGAGATTTCCGTCAGACAGGTCCTTGATAATCTGAGTCAATACGAGGCGCTTGCGGGAAAACTTGCCGAAGCTCAGGAAAAGTATTCAAGACAGAGCCTGAAGTATCAGACAATGCGGGAGAAGGTGTCAGCTATTGAAAAAAGTTTTCTCGATGCTCAGGCAGGAATACTTGCTGCCGGACTTGAAGAAGGACAGCCTTGCCCCGTCTGCGGTTCGCTCACGCATCCAAATCCGATGCATCTTTCAAAAGATGCTCCGGACAAATCTCTGCTTGACAATGCAAAAGCCCGGATGGAGAAGGAGCAGGCTCTTTGCAGCAGTTACAGTGAGGAAGCAGGCGTATATAAGGCTCAGGCAGACGCAAAGCTTGTTTCGGTTATTGACTTGGCTGCCGTATTCACCGACAGTAAGGATATAAATACAATAAGAGACAGGGCATCGGCCGAAATTTCCGTCATAAAAGAGCGTTACGGCGCAGCGGCAGGCAGGATTGAAGAAAAAAGAAAGCTTGCGGCAAGAAGAGCAGAACTGGAAAAGCTTATTGACGAAAAGAAAGCGGCTCTGGACAAATTAAACGATGATTTGACCCGCATTCAAGCGCAAGCCGCGTCAATGTCCGCTTCGCGTAAGAGTCTGGCGGAGACCATTGACAAAATAAAAAGTGAGCTGGAATATCCGTCATACACTGAGGCTGCCGAAACAATCAGACAAATGAGAAGACAGATTAAGGACATTGAAAACGAATCCGTTGTTTCCGGAGAAGCATATGAAAAATGCCGGGACAGCCTTGCGGAATCTCTGAACAGCATCAAAACGCTTGAAATGCAGCTGGCTGACATTAAGCCTGTTGACATTGAAGACATACAACGGTCGAAACAGGAACAAAACATTGAGAAAAAAGAAATAACAGAAAAACTGCACGTATGCATTTCCCAAAAGAACGCCAACATAGCTGCTCTTGAGAATATTAAAGCGCGCAGCGGACAGCTTAAAGAAAACGAGGAAAGACTGTCATGGATGAAAGCTCTTTCCGATACAGTGTGCGGAAATATTTCAGGCAAGGATAAAATTATGTTGGAGACGTATGTACAGATGCAGTATTTTGACAGGATTACGGATAAAGCAAATCTTCGTTTTATGATTATGAGCGGCGGACAATATGAACTGAAGCGGAGCGAAGCCGCAGACAACAGGAAAATGCAGAGCGGACTGGAACTCGATGTAATTGACCATTATAACGGTTCGCTGCGGAGCGTAAGGACGTTGTCCGGCGGGGAAGCGTTTATGGCATCATTATCCCTTGCTTTGGGCCTCGCAGATGAAATTCAGCAGAATGCCGGAGGGATTCAGCTGGATACAATGTTTATAGACGAGGGCTTTGGTTCTCTGGATGAAGAGTCTCTCTCCAAAGCAATAAGGGTTCTGTCTTCATTGACCGATGGCAGTCGTCTTGTGGGAATAATTTCACATGTGGGGACACTCAAAGAAAGAATTGACAGTCAGATAGTAGTAAAAAAAGAACCTTTGTCCGGAAGTACGGTAAAAATTATATGTTAAAATTATTAATTATATGCTTTCAATGAAAGGGTGCAATTTGTACCCCTAACAAGGTGTAATTAGTAGGGTGTTTCACACAATTTTGACTGTGATAGAATTGTTATGAAATAAAATAATATGGGAGGTCAAAATGAAACTTTCAAAAATGAAAAGAATTCTTACTTCTCTGATGGCGATTGTTCTTATTTTTGCCACGGTGATGACGGTTGCGGCATGCGGAAAATCAACATCAGACGGCTCAGTCGCCGGAGAGAGTCAGAGCGACAGTGCAAATCAGGGTGAGGATGGAGATGTATCTTCCATTGAATTTGTCAGGATGATGGGAAACGGAATCAATCTGGGCAATACAATGGAGGCTTATGCACATGACAAAGGCACTGACATGGCTACAACCGTGTATGAGACATCGTGGGGGCAGCCGGTCACTACCGAGGACATGATTAAAGGCATGAAGGAAGCGGGCTTTGACACGCTTCGTATTCCGGTAGCGTGGACAAACATGATGGATTATGAATCCGGTGATTACACTATAGGAACCGCTTACCTTGACAGAGTGGAAGAAATTGTCAAGTGGGCAGTTGATGCCGATATGTATGTAATCATTAATGACCACTGGGACGGCGGCTGGTGGGGAATGTTCGGTTCAAAGACCGAAGAGACCAGGACAGAGGCCATGACCATGTATACGGAAATCTGGACACAGATTTGCGAAAGATTTAAAGATTACTCCAATAAGGTGATTTTTGAGTCTGCCAATGAAGAACTTGGAGCCAAGCTCAACGATACAACCGTATGCAAGGATTCGGGCGCTCTTTCGGATGATGAGCTGTATGAGACGACCAATGAAATCAATCAGAAATTCGTCGATATAGTAAGGGCTTCCGGCGGCAATAACGAAGAAAGATTCCTTCTGATTGCCGGATATGATACTAATATAGCAAAGACCTGCGATGACAGGTTTAAAATGCCTGAGGATACGGCGGAGGATAAGCTTCTTATTTCCGTACACTTTTATGACCCGTGGAACTTCTGTTCAGAAGGTCAGACAGAGCAGCCACAGTGGGGCACCAAGAGAGAATTCCAGTCCATGAATACTACCTTTGAGGCAATGACCAAATTTACCGAGCAGGGTATAGGCGTTGTTGTGGGCGAGTATGGCGCAATGCCGCTTGAGGATGGTACATACAAGGATAACATGAATGCATACCACAAAAACATTCTTGATCTTTGCGATTTGTATGATTATTGCCCGATTCTCTGGGACAGAGGAGACTTTTACAGCAAGACTGACTGCAAGCTGGGAGACAGCGATATGGCAGAGATGTATGCATCACGCACATATGCCAAGGAGTCAGAGAAGTCTGTTGAGGATATTAAAGAAGAGGCACAGGCAGGAATTGACGCTGCAATAGAAGCGGCTCCTGAGGAATTCGAAACGGAAGACGAGACGGTTGATATTTCAACTCTTACATCCACTGCATGGATTATGTGGAACGGCGGCGGAATTTCTTACAGCGTAGGCGATACCTACAATCCTGAAGGTGACTGCACAGAGGGAGTTGTTGCTACGGATGCGGAAGTGACCGGAGCCGGTACATATACCGTGGGACTTGACTTTACAGGCACCGCTGACGGCAAAGCGTACGGAATTACTTTCTCAGCGCTTGCAGTAGGCAACGGAGAGCTGTTATATCCGGGATACTTTATTGAAGTAAAGGAAATCCTTGTCAACGGATCTCCTATTGAACTTACCGCAACGCCTTATACCACGACTGATGACGAAAAATGCACCCGAATTAATATTGTCAACGAATGGGTAAGCGCGCTTCCTGAAGAAGCTCGTGTTTCCGACGGCAATCTTGACCCGTGTAACTGGGTGATTATTGACAAGGATGATCTTGCGGAAGTAGAAACAATTCAGATTACATTTGATTATGTAGCACCGCAGTAAGCTTTGCAGATGTACGAATTGTATAACAAAATAAATCAATAATAAAACATAAAAGACATCATTTTCATAATTGTGATTATCAAGTATAATTACCAAAAATCGGAAATGATGTCTTTTTTGACTGCAAGGACTTGTATTTTGAAGGCATTTAATATAAAATTAAGTTTAATGAAATTTTCAGGCCATATGAAATACTTTGTTACAAGAGGAAAACATTATGAATAATTATAAGATTACTTTGATTTCAGGTGACGGAATAGGACCGGAAATAGTGGCGGAAGCCGTGAAGGTTCTTGATGCGGCCGGTATAAAATACGGATATAAGCTGGATTATACGCCGATTCTTATGGGAGGATGTTCAATAGACAAATACGGAGTCCCGCTTACGGATGAGGCGGTTGCAATTGCAAAAAGCAGCGATGCGGTTCTTCTGGGAGCAGTCGGCGGCAATGTGGGAAATTCAAAATGGTATGATGTGCCGCCGGATTTAAGGCCTGAAGCCGGGCTTTTGAAGATTAGAAAAGAGCTGGAGCTATTCGTCAATATGAGACCTGCATATCTTTATGATGAGCTCAAGAATGCATGTCCGCTTAAACCGGAGATAATAGGAAACGGTTTCGATATGGTGATTATGAGGGAGCTTACCGGCGGACTTTATTTCGGGGACAGATATACGAAGGAAATAGACGGTGTGATTACTGCGGTAGATACACTGAAATATAATGAAAATGAAATCAGAAGAATTGCTGTCAAAGCATTTGACATTGCAATGAAGAGACGCAGAATCGTCACAAGTGTTGACAAGGCCAACGTTCTTGATTCGTCCAGACTTTGGCGTAAAATTGTCAAAGAGGTTGCGGCTGATTATCCCGAGGTTACATATACGGATATGCTGGTGGATAACTGTGCAATGCAGCTTGTCATGAATCCGGGACAGTTTGACGTGATTCTTACGGAAAATATGTTTGGAGATATCTTATCGGATGAAGCAAGCATGATTACAGGCTCAATCGGG
>CALWMX010000076.1 GCA_944382105.1 uncultured Butyrivibrio sp. | reverse complement strand
ATCAATACGGCCATATTTCACAGAAATAAGTATTTTAAAGAAATGCTTGTGTACCTGAAACGTATGTTAAAAATAATGACAGATAAAATCAAACATAAAAAAGGAGAAACCTCAAATGAATAAAACAGCGTTGATTACCGGAGTGACAGGACAGGACGGTTCATATTTATCAGAGTTTTTACTGGAAAAAGGTTATGAAGTACATGGGATAATAAGGCGTTCGTCTATCGAATACCATGAAAGGATAGACCATTTGGAAAATAATGAAAAATTTCATCTCCATTACGGGGATTTATGCGATTCAATCAGTCTTGTGAAGATTATAAACCTTGTCAAGCCTGATGAAATATATAATCTGGCGGCACAAAGCCATGTACAGGTATCGTTTGAGGTGCCGGAATATACGGCGGATGTTGTGGCTACCGGAGTAATCAGGATACTTGAGGCGGTAAGAATATGCGGGCTTGAGAAAAAATGCCGTATATATCAGGCGTCAACGTCCGAATTATACGGCAAAGTCAAAGAGGTGCCGCAGAATGAAAATACGCCTTTTCATCCGTACAGCCCTTACGCGGTTGCAAAGCAATACGGCTTCTGGATTACAAAAGAATACCGTGAAGCCTATAATATGTTCTGCTGTTCAGGTATTTTATTTAATCATGAATCGGAGAGACGGGGGGAAAATTTTGTTACCAGAAAAATTTCTCTGGCTGCCGCAAGAATTGCACAGGGCAAACAGGACAAGCTGGTTTTGGGAAATCTGTCGAGCCTCAGGGATTGGGGATACGCGAAAGATTATGTGGAATGCATGTGGCTTATACTGCAGCAGGATGAACCGGAGGACTTTGTAATAGCAACGGGAGTCCAGCATTCCGTAAGGGAATTCTGCCTGCACGCATTTCATTATGTGGGGATTGAGCTTGAGTTTACAGGGGAAGGTCTGGAGGAAAAAGGAATAGACAAGGCGACCGGGAAAATTGTAATTGAAGTATCACCGAAATTTTACCGCCCTACGGACGTTGTAAATTTATGGGGAGACCCGACCAAAGCGAAGGAAAAGCTGGGATGGAATCCTACAAAAACGTCTTTTGAAGAGCTGGTTAAAATCATGGTAGAACATGATATGAAAAAAGTAAGCGAAGAATAGTTTTTAGCGGAACGGAGATATGTATGTATAAAATAAAAGAACCGGACTTTGAATTTTCGGATAACCGCGGTTCTCTGATTCAGCTTGTACATGAAGGCTATAATCAGATTAACGTGCTGATAAGCAAAAAAGGAGTGGAGCGCGGCGGTCATTACCATAAAATCAGCCGTGAAGCATTTTATGTTATAGACGGGTCTGTCGAGGTGAAATTTTCGTCGGATGGCCAAGCTTCGGAAACACATATATTTAATGCAGGAGATTTTTTTGAAATAGAACCGCTTGTTGTACACAGTATGTTTTTTCCGGAGGACTGTACCATGATTGCCATGTATGACATATGTGTTGAAAAAGAAGACGGAACTAAAGACATCTATGCAGTATAATCCAGCAGAGGAGGATATAATGGATAAAAATTCTAAAATATATGTTGCCGGACATACGGGATTGGTAGGAAGCGCATTTGTAAGACAGCTTAAAAGCCAGGGCTACACAAATCTGGTTCTCAGGACACATCAGGAGCTTGACTTGCTCAGACAGGATGAGGTAGAATGCTTTTTTGAAAAAGAAAAACCGGATGTAGTGATTGATGCGGCCGCGTTGGTAGGAGGAATTAAGGCCAACAGTATGGCTCCGGCGGATTTCTTTTATGTTAATATGCAGATAGAGCAGAATTTGATATGGACCGCCTTCAAGAATAAAGTAAAAAAATTTCTTTTTCTCGGCAGCGCATGTATGTATCCCAAGGAATGCAGCCAGCCCATGAAGGAAGATGAATTGCTTACCGGACTTCCTGAGATAACCAATGAAGGGTATGCGTTGGCAAAGGTGTGCGGCAGCAGGCTGTGCAGTTATTTATACAAACAGTACGGTGCGGATTTTATTTCCGCAATACCTGCAAACGCATACGGTATAGGAGATAATTTTGACCCTGAGCACAGTCATGTTATTCCGGCATTATTGGTCAAATATACAAAAGCCCGCAAAAACGGAGACCCGTCCATTACTCTTTGGGGGACGGGAAAGGCCCTGAGAGAATTTATAGATACGGACGATATGGCAGATGCGGGAATTTTCCTGCTCAACAATTATTCCGGATATGAGCCGGTCAATATAGGGACCGGAGAAGAGATATCCATTATGGAATTATCCAAAATGATTAAGAAAATTACCGGCTATCAGGGAGACATTGTTACGGACCCTTCCAAACCGGACGGGATGATGCGCAGATTATGCGATAATTCAAAAATCAATAGTCTTGGCTGGAAATCAAAGATTAAGCTGGAAGACGGAATAACCAAACTATATAAATGGTATTTGGAGCAGACTCAGGGAGGTAAGGACAATGAATAAAGCAAATATAAAAATTCTGGACTGCACTCTCAGAGACGGCGGATATGTCAACGACTGGAATTTTTCCGAGGAATGTTATTATGATATCACCAACAGACTTCAGGATGCCGGCGTGGATATGATTGAGCTTGGCTTAATGGGAAAACACAACGACGAACATTTCAAAACTAAGTTCCGTACTATTGAGGAGATACCGGTTCCGGAAGCAAAAAATGACAATGTAATGTTCACTGTAATGATGACAGGGAATGAATATAAGAACCTTGTCGTTCCTGATTACAAACGCGGACTGCCTGAAGCAATCAGGTTTGCCTTTTTCAAGGCAGACAGCAAAGACGCTGTTTCGGCCGCCGGGGAGCTTATTTCAAAGGGCTACAAGGTCTTTATGCAGACTATGGCAACCTTTCAGTACAGTGATGAAGAACTGGATGAACTGGTAAGTGAAGTAAACAAAATCAAACCATATGCTTTTTACATGGTTGACAGTTTCGGAACATTCTATACTGAGGACGTAAAAAATATATATAGCCGGATAAACGAAAGCCTTGATAAGGAAATCCTTTTAGGTTTCCATGCACATAATAACCTGCAGATGGCCAATGCCAACGTAATACAGTTTATTAACTGCGCACGAGACAGGGACGTGATTGTGGACGGTTCCATATACGGCATGGGCCGAGGGGCAGGAAACGAATGCCTTGAATTAATACTTCATTATCTTGAAAGGTTCAATTCCAAATATAATGAGAGACCGGTATGGGAATTATACAAAAAACACATTTCGGCAATTCGTGAAAAATACTCCTGGGGATATCTTCCGGAGCAGTACATGGTTTCCAAATACGGAACCAATCCGGCGTATGTCTGGTATCTGTCAAAGCTCGGGATTACGGATTTATTCCAAATAGAACAGATATTGCAGCAGATATCTGATGAGAAAAGATATACCCTTTATAAAGTTGTCATAGATAAGCTGCTTAATATGTAGCAGAAAGAGGGACGGATATGAATATTGTTTTACTGTCTGGCGGATCGGGGAAAAGATTATGGCCATTATCAAATGAAATACGTTCAAAACAGTTTATCAAGATTTTCAGAAATGAGGATGCTTTATATGAATCAATGCTTCAGAAGGTTTACGGCCAGATAAGAAAAACGGACCCGGATGCGAATGTAATAATTGCAACATCAAAAGCGCAGGTGTCGTCCATCAACAATCAGCTTGACGGAAAACTTCGTATTTCCGTTGAACCGTGCAGAAGGGATACTTTTCCGGCAATTGCGCTTGTGACGGCGTTTATGACAGATATAATGAAAATATCTCCGGATGAGGCGGTGGTCGTATGTCCTATAGACCCTTACGTGGAGGCCGATTATTTTGACGCAGTAAAAAAGCTGGCAGAATTGGCGCAAACCGGAGAAGCAGATTTGTATCTCATGGGAATTGAACCCACTTATCCAAGCGAGAAATACGGATATATTATTCCTGCCGACAAGAATCAAATAAGCAGGGTTGACACGTTCAAGGAAAAGCCGGACGAGGAAACCGCCAGAAAATATATCGCTCAGGGCGCACTTTGGAATGGCGGAGTTTTTGCATACAAATTAGGATATATGACGGCGAAGGCACATGAGCTGATTGACTTTCAGGATTATCATGATTTATTTGACAAGTACGCTTCACTTGAAAAAATCAGCTTTGATTACGCCGTAGTTGAGAAAGAAAAAAACATACAGGTAATGAGGTTTTCAGGTAAATGGAAGGATCTGGGAACATGGAATACCCTTTCCGAAGCGATGGAGGAAAACGTAATCGGAAACGCAATACTTAACGAGAAATGTGACAATGTTCATGTCATAAATGAACTGGATGTACCGATTCTCTGTATGGGATTGAAGGATGTGGTGGTATCGGCCAGTCCGGAAGGAATTTTAGTATCCGATAAAACGCAATCCAGCTATATTAAACCCTATGTGGATAATATTGACCAGAGGATTATGTTTGCTGAAAAATCATGGGGAAGTTACCGTGTGATTGATATAGAAGATGAAAGCGTAACCATAAAAGTTACGCTGGAGAAAAATCATAAAATGAACTATCACAGTCACAGGAATCGTGACGAGGTATGGGTGGTTGTGGCAGGTTCAGGAAGAGCGGTTATTGACGGCAGTATTAGAAAAATACATGTAGGGGATGTTGTAACCATGAAAGCAGGATGCCGTCATACGGTGATAGCCGACACTGAGCTTAAAATGATTGAAATTCAAGTCGGAAAAGAAATCAGTGTTCAAGACAAACAAAAATACCAGCTTCCGGATAATTTAATGAAAGGAAATCATAAGAGTGAAAAGAATTCCTGATGATATTTTGAGAAAACGTGTTTTCAGTATATTGCAGAAAGCCGGAGCAAATGACCGTCATGCAGAGATAGTCACAGACTGCCTTATAGAAACGGATGCGTATGGCGTGCATACACATGGGCTTAACGTGCTGTCCGCGCATATTGAGAGAATAGAACGCGGAGGATATGCACTTGATGAGGAACCGGAGATAACCAAGGAAACCGCGGCATTTGCAGTTGTGGACGGCAAAAAGACCATAGGGCCTGTTTCGGCGGTATTCTGCATGAATAAAGCCGTGGAACATGCCAAAAAAGACGGGATATACACCGTATTATGCAATAATTCAATTCCATTCGGCGCAGCTTTTTACTATTCTCTTATGGCGGCACAAAATAATATGATTGGAATCTGCATGTGCAATACTCCGCCTGCAATGGCTGCATGGAACGGCAGGGATAAAATACTCGGTACAAATCCTTTTTCAATAGGTATTCCCGGAAAGAAGAATGGGCCAATTCTTCTGGACATGGCTACAAGCATAGTTGCAAGGTCAAAAATAATCGAGGCAAAGGATAAAAATGAAAAAATACCATACGGCTGGGCACTGGATGAAACAGGGCATCCCACAACCGACCCTATTGAAGCCATAAGAGGCACGGTCCTTCCTATGGCAGAGTATAAAGGTTATGGAATAGCAATGGTTATAGATATTATTTCAGGATTATTATCAGGCGCTGCGTATCTTAATGATGTGAATAAATTCTATTCCAAAGATGATTCGTCAATGAACGTAGGGGCTTTTTTTTCCGTGCTAAATCCGGCCGTTATTTTTTCGGATGAATTTTTCGGTAAGATAGACGATTATATAGAAAGGATACATGATTCCGGCGGTGATATTATGCCCGCAGTTCCCGGGGAGAACAGAATCAAAAGAAAACTGGAAAGCGTCAGATACGGTATTGAAATAGAGGATGAAACGGAAGAAGCTATAAAGAAGCTTATGGAAAAGTATGGAATTGAAATAAAATAAGGAGAATACATTATGTTAAAATTCGACAAAAGAAATTCAAGTATCGAATTGTTAAAAATAGCGGCGATAATAATGATTGTATTAAGTCATGCGATGCCGTTTGAACTGAGCAGCCAGGCGGACTGTCCGGATTATGTAATGAATCTGAACAATGCAACTCCAAGCATACAGCGATTTGTAATTACCATATTCAGGTATATGGGACAGCTGGGGAATGCTGTTTTTGTGGTGTGTTCTTCCTGGTTCCTGTTGGACAGCAATACTGCATCCGTAAAAAAGGTTTTCCATATGATTGCCGATTGCTTTATTATTTCCGTTGCATGGCTTTTGATAGTGCTGGCGTTGGGATATAATGTTTCGTTATCGGATATAGTGGGGAGCATTATGCCTGTTACATTCATGCGTTACTGGTTTGTGGGATGTTATATACTTTTGTATCTGGCTCATCCGCTGTTAAATATTATTATAAATACGATTGATAAGAGAAAGCTTCTTTCCGTTAATCTTGTTCTTATAATACTGTACTGCGGCATCAATTTCCTGCTTCCGAATACATATTATTACACAAGGTTTGTCGGGTTTATCTGTATTTATTTTATAACGGCATACATGAAAAAATATATGACGGGATTCCGGACGGATAAGAGGGCTAATTATATTATGCTTGCTGTGTCCGCAGTGTGTGCGCTGGCAATGGTTTTGTTTACCAATTTTCTGGGAATGAGAATAAGTATATTCAGCGGTATGCTGCAAAGATGGAACGTATTTATCAATCCGTTTTTCGTAATGATTTCGTTATCCATGTTCAATCTTGCCAAATCGCATGATTTTAAGAATAAAGCGGTAAATTATATTTCCGGAATGTCGCTGCTGATATATATAATACATAACAACAGACTGCTCATGGAAAAAATTAAAACATCGTTTTTCGGGTGGGTTTATACAACATATTCGTACAGTGCAGAACTTCTGTGGGTTGTAGTATTCGGTATTATTCTTTTTGCCGGAAGTCTGGCAGCAGGGTTCGTGTATAAGGCGACGCTGCAAAAAGCCGTAGTAAAATTCTGCGACTTTGTGTATGTCCCTATGAAAAAAGCGGCAGGAAAGCTTATAGACAGACTGACAAAATAATCATGAGACATGGAGGGAAATGAAAATGGAATCCAGAAAACTGGGAAATACAGACATATATGTGTCGGAGATTGGTTTTGGATGTGCAAGTATCTGGGGGAAGAAATTTTTTGATGAAAATGAAGCCATTCGATTATTTGAAACAGCTGTAGAGCAGGGCATTACATTTTTTGATACCGGATTTTCGTACGATGAAGCCGAACTGCGTTTGGGAAAATGTATATATCAGGCAGGATATGAAAAACGTAAGGATTTGGTTATAGCTTCCAAATGCGGAACAAGAATCAGCCAATCAGGAAAGTATTATCACGATTGGTCTGTGGAATGGATGAAGCGAAGTGTGGATATCAGTTTAAAGAGACTTCATACGGATTATCTGGATATGCTGCATCTTCATGGACCCAAAATCAGTGATATGACTGATGATGTGCTGAAATTTATGAACAGTCTGAAAGACCAGAAGATTGTTAAGGCTATAGGAGTAAATTCTTTTGACACGGATGTGCTTTCATACATTTGCGATAACAGGCTGTTTGATTTTGTGATGCTGGATTATAATATTATGAGGCAGGATAGGGAGCCTCTTATCCGGAAATTGTATAAAAACGGGATTGGCGTAATTGCAGGAGCTGCATTGGCACAATCTTTGTATTCCAACAGAATTTTTAAGATACATGGTAAGAAAGATATATGGTATTTGCTGAGGGCGCTGAAAAATCATAGAAGACATATGATGGAAGGACGCGATTTTCGTTTTATGAACCATGTCAAAGGATATACGGGAAATCAGCTTGCATTAAGATTTGTATTGGACAATCCTTATGTTGCATCCGCTGTTTTCGGAACATCAAATCCTGAGCATTTGTTGGAAAATGTTAAAGCCGCGGATATACAGATGCCGGAAAACATCAGAAGCAAAATTCGTAAAAACGCCGTAATCGGCCGCAAACTGGACAGGTAATGGTTGGTTCTTATACAATGCCATTTT
>CALWMX010000075.1 GCA_944382105.1 uncultured Butyrivibrio sp. | reverse complement strand
ATTAATATTATATTTTATAATGCCAAAAGACACTACGAAGTTATTATATAACTTTGCAGTGCCTTTTGCAAGAAAATATCTTAAAGTATACCTCAATTACCTTAAAGCACACTTATGATTATAATACAAACCCGTTTCTGTCCGGTAAAATGCCAAGCGATATATTCAGATTTCCGTTGCGGCATCTCAAGGCATCAATAAAGTCCTTTTCGCTTGCACCCTTTTTTAGTCCCACAAGATAAGTAAGCTCATAAAGGGTTCCCATATTGGTGGTTTTTACGTTATTAAGTGTGCATTCATCCGTATATTCACTGAAAATGTCGTCAAACACTCCGTCATAATGAAGATCTTCGGGTATGGTTATTTTAAGCTGTTTGTTTGCAATGCGCGGCTCTCCAAATCTGGTTTTGCTGAGAACAATAAACGCCGCACATATAATCGCTGCAGCCACGGCTCCGAATATCACAAATCCGAGGCCGCAGGCAAGCCCGGTTGCCATGGTTAAAAATACAACCGCTATGTCCTTGGCGCTTCCCGGCGCACTCCTGAAACGCACCAGCGCAAATGCTCCGGCCAACGAAAAAGCCCTCGCAACGCTGTTGCCGATAAGCATGATTACAAGTGCAACAATTGTCGGAAGTATGGCTATGGCTATGACCAAATCCTTGGTGTAAGTTCCCTTTTTCTGTGTAAACATATAGCAAAATGCTATCGCAATCCCCAAAATAAGTGCCCCGGCTATACTAATCATTGATGTCCCCACTGAAATTGTAGTTTCTGTTACGCTTATAATCGATTCAAACATTATGCAGTTTCTCCTTTTTGATTTTCAGTATATAGTTGGTATATTCCGTTCCGTATTTGGAAAAAGACACCGGATAAAGCTTCAAGCGTGAAAGCATATCGGTGAACCATACGGGTGTCGCCCCGGATATCTTAGCCTCCATAAGCCATTTTCCCGGTTCAAGAAGCTGAGTTCCGTAGGCTCCCGACTCAAGCCTCAGGTCCGTCCGCCTTGTCTGTATATTCGTATCAAACGTAATACGAAAGCTTTCATCATCCTTACCGAAATAAGCTCTTCTGTCATAAGAAATATATACCTTTGGTTTGAGCCCGTAGTAATCCTTGATATAATCCGTTTCGGCAAGGACCTGATGATTGATATTCGGGCAGTGAGGTCTTGCGCCTTCATCAAGATACGCTTCTGCCTCCTCCAGCGACATTGTCGTCCTGCGTTTGTTGACAATTCCGTGGTATTTTTTCTTTATCTCCACAAAAACCTTACTGCTGCCATCCGGTGTCCCATAAGCACGAAGCCTGAGCTTTTCTTTATATACCGGTTTGGCTAACGACCTTCTTATTAAATAATCGTCGTCCGTATCATAATATATATTGCATATACTGTAAATTCCGCCGTCACTGCTGTAAGCGTCCGGCTTCATATATTTTTCAATACAATTTATGACTTTTTCATAGGTGTCGCCATCCAGCATATACTTCTGCTCACGCCTGTTAAAAACTTCTATATCCATCACCACACCCCCTTTCCTTATAAATGAATTTATGGTATAATGTGAACACTTAGCGAATGCAAGCGCAGCGCGCCATGAGCTTAGCGGAACATATACCTGAACACTTAATGAGGTACTTTACGAATTTAGTGTATATGTTACACCGTCAATGTGTTGTTCTTCTGAACGCAAAATGTGATTTCACTGAACTTTTACATTAATTTTACCATGGCGGATTTTAAAATACTACATAACGATTTAGTGAGCAAATGCTGTAATTTTCCCATTTTATTCCTTTTTATCCCTTTTTCCGGCGTCTCAGCCAAACCACAAGATATTGTGTATTTTTTTGTATTTTTATCAATATCTGGTAGACACCCACAAGATATAGTGCTATAATAGCAAACGTGGTACATCATATAGCGATTTACCGCCTTGCTTAAACATGTCAGAAAGCTTGATAATATACACATTGGTTTGGGAGGTTTTTTTATGAAAGTAATCAAAAGAGATGGCAGAGAGGTCAATTACGACCGGAATAAAATAATAATTGCCATTCAGAAAGCCAACGACGAAGTTCCGTACAGCGAAAAAATTTCGGACGAAAAAATACACGGAATTGTGGCTTCAATCGAAAAGCTTGGCGCAAGTACGCTTCAGGTAGAGGAAATTCAGGACATTATCGAGCAGAAACTGATGGCTGAACGCAAATTCATTCTTGCCAAGACTTACATTATATACCGCTACCAGCGCGAAATGGTCCGCAAATCAAATACTACCGACGAATCCATTCTCGGCCTTATACAACAGACCAACAAATACGCAATGGAAGAAAATTCCAACAAAAACGCCGCCGTGGCTTCAACACAGCGTGACCTTATAGCCGGCGAAGTATCAAGGGATTTGACAAAGAGACTTCTTCTCCCTGAGAAAATATCAAAAGCTCACGAGGAAGGGATTATTCATTTCCACGATGCGGATTATTACGTACAGTCGATTTTTAACTGCTGTCTTATAAATATAAGCGACATGCTTGACAACGGAACCGTCATGAACGGCAAAATGATTGAAAGCCCTAAAAGCTTTCAGGTTGCATGCACTGTCATGACGCAGATTATCTCCGCCGTTGCCAGCAGCCAGTACGGAGGACAGTCCGTTGATATAAGCCATCTCGGAAAATATCTGCGCAGGACAAAGGAAAAGTTCCTTAAACATTATACTGAGGCATTCGGGGATACCCTTTCCGCCGAACAGATTGAAAAAATTGCCGCCGACCGTATGAAGGATGAACTTAAATCCGGCGTGCAGACAATACAGTATCAGATTAACACTCTTATGACAACCAACGGCCAGTCGCCGTTTGTAACGCTTTTCCTCAATCTTAAGGAAGATGACCCGTATGTGGAAGAGGTTGCACTTATTATAGAAGAAATTCTTAAACAGAGAATACAGGGAATCAAAAACAAGTCGGGAGTATACGTAACTCCGGCATTCCCTAAGCTTATATATGTGCTTGATGAACACAACTGTCTCAAGGGCGGCAAGTATGATTACCTTACGAAGCTTGCTGTTGAATGTTCATCGAAGAGAATGTACCCTGACTATATTTCGGCCAAAAAGATGAGGGAAAATTATGACGGGCAGGTATTCAGCTGTATGGGATGCCGTTCTTTCCTGAGTCCATGGAAGGATGAAAACGGCAATTACAAATGGGAGGGCCGCTTCAACCAGGGAGTTGTCAGCCTCAATCTTCCGCAGATAGGAATTATAGCGCAGGGCAATGAGGAGCGTTTCTGGGAACTGATGGAAGAAAGGCTTTCGCTCTGCTTTGAGGCGCTCATGTGCAGACATAAATCCCTGGAAGGAACGCTTTCCGATGTGAGCCCTATACACTGGCAGTACGGAGCAATCGCAAGGCTTGAGCCGGGACAGACTATAGACAGCCTGCTTCACGGCGGTTACTCCACAATATCGCTTGGCTACATAGGTCTTTACGAGGTAACAAAACTGATGACGGGCGTAAGCCATACCGACCCCAAAGGAACGGCATTTGCCATGAAGGTTATGAAGCGACTTCGTGAGGCATGCGATACATGGAAACGCAACACCGGAATCGGCTTCGGCCTTTACGGAACTCCTGCCGAATCCCTGTGTTACAGATTTGCAGAGATTGACCGCAAGAAGTTCGGAGATATCGAAGATATCACGGACAAGGGTTACTATACCAACTCTTATCATGTTGACGTCCGGGAAAAAATTGACGCTTTCAGCAAATTTAAATTTGAAAGCCAATTCCAGAACATTTCCAACGGAGGAGCAATTTCTTATGTTGAGATACCTAATTTAAGACATAATCTTCCTGCGCTGGAGGAACTGGTGAAATATATTTACGAAAATATCCAGTATGCGGAATTCAACACCAAATCAGATTACTGTCAGGTATGCGGATTTGACGGAGAAATAACCATTAATGATAATCTTGAATGGGAATGCCCTCAGTGCCATAACAAGGACCACAACAAGATGAATGTCACGAGAAGGACCTGCGGATATCTCGGCGAGAATTTCTGGAACGTGGGAAAAACCAAAGAAATAAAGTCTCGCGTACTTCATATTTAGGAGCCGGTTATGAACTATGCAGATATTAAACTTAACGATGCCGCCAACGGTCCGGGGGTAAGGATATCGCTTTTTGTGAGCGGCTGCCGCCACAGATGCAAAGGCTGCTTTAACGAGGAGGCATGGGATTTTTCCTACGGAAGCCCATATACCGAAAAGGAAACTGATTACATTATAGAGCAGCTTGCACCGGACTACATAGGCGGACTGACAATATTGGGAGGAGAACCGATGGAGCCTGAAAACCAGCCGGGCATTCTCCCGCTGTTACGAAAGGTCAGAGAGGTTTACGGCAATAAAAAAAGCATCTGGATTTACACAGGATACCTTTTTGACAGGGATATTCTGGGAACAATGGTAAATGAACTTCCTTACACAAAAGAGATTCTCAGCTATGCGGACGTTATGATGGACGGTCCTTTTATAGAAGAACGCAAGGATTTGGACGCTTATTTCAGAGGTTCCGACAACCAGCGCGCGATTCTTGTCCGGGAGACGCTTGCAGACGGCGGAACTCTCCACTTCTGGCAGCCGCAGAAGCCGAAATATGTGTATCCTGCAACTTAAATATTTTAAGGAGATTTACCAATGACAACAAATATTAAGGTTAAAAAGCTTAATCCTAAGGCGGTTCTTCCCACTTACGGCTCGGAATACGCTGCCGGAGCGGACCTTTACGCGTGCATGGACGACGATGTGACAATCGGGCCGCACGAAACTGTTATGATTCACACCGGTCTTGCAATGGAAATCCCTAAGGGCTACGCGGGGCTTATTTACCCGCGCAGCGGAATGGCTTCCAAAAGGCATCTCGCTCCTGCCAACAAGGTTGGTGTGGTTGACCCTGATTACAGGGGCGAATTTATGATAGCTCTTCACAACCATTCATGCGAAGATCAGACCGTACAGCCCGGTGAACGCATTGCACAGCTTGTAATAACGCCTTTTATAACAGCCTGTTTTGAAGAAGCCAACGATTTGGAAGACACCGCAAGAGGCGCGGGCGGCTTCGGAAGCACGGGAAGCAAATAAGATAGGTAAAATAAACAGAATATAAATATAGCAAAATCCCCCGTGGCGTACATCCGAACAAAATACGCCGCAGGGGATTTTTCAAATTTTTTTATTTGTCATAGGCCGGTTCAATGGCGGCAACGCGCATGGTTTCGGGATTATATGTTACCTTAACCCTGTCGCCTACCGCAAGAGCCGGCGCTTTACTTTCATCAGTCTCGCTTACATAGCCGGAAAAGCCGAAACCGTCGCCGAATATTTCCCGCGCCGAAGCCTCCTCCTCCGTGCTGTCGGGATAATATGTAATCATGCAGTCTGTCCCGGCAACTCCGTCAACAGAACAGCCGGCTCTGGAAATATTGGTTATGGACCCCACCGTCCCGTAAAAAGCATAATCGTTATCATATCGTGATACAGATTTGTATTCTTCTGCTTTCAGCACAATATCACGGTCAGGAACAAGCCTTCCGTCCTCAGAAACAAGATAATTAAAATCCTGCCTGTCCTTGATATTCATACCGTCGTCATAATGTATTACCGCTCCGACGTATTCTATTTTTATGTCGCTTCCTTCCTCAAAATCCGTACCGCACTTGTCCACAATCATCTTATAATTCGTATCGGAACACAAATTCACGACATAATCGCTCTCCCTGCTTTCCCTGATAACCCCGATGCAGCTTTTCACTTCGGCCCCGGCATAATCAGCTCCATCAGATACGGCAGCACCGTTTTTGCCCGCACAGGCGGAAAATAACATTATGACCGCCGGCATGAAAATAAGCAATTTCTTCATAATCATTCTCCCCTTTCATTATTTATAAAAATTATAAAACATTCCATTACATTTATAATAATAATCATTTCCAGAATAATAGTAAAAACGACTATCAGAATTATTGCCAATTACGGACAACTCCAAATAATTCAAAACATATCCAGAGGTGATATTAGGATCCATATATATATATCCATATGACTGGCTTATCCTAAAAGCTCCACAAAGCACAACAACATGATATACATCTACATCATAATCTTTTTTTGATACTCCCTGTATATTGCACATTATCGGACTTCCATTTTTTAATACCGATAACACATTATTATATTTCAGTTCTCAAATGACAAAATTTATATGATTTATAACTGTTATATCTTGTTATAGAAATCTCGTCAAACCCTTGAAAATACTAAACTTTTCACCGGTGTCCTTTCCATTACATCTTGTATCGTGTTATATCGTTCTCACCTTGTTTATGAACCCTCGTAAGGGAAAAAATAAGGGAAAGGAAATCTGGTAACAATTTATAACAAATTATGAAAATGGCAGGAGGAACTGGATGGAATGCTTTAATACATTTTAAAGAAGAGATGGATTGGATGAATATTATATATGCAGATTACAACATTTACCACAACAGCATTGATATATGCACTTATGCCGGGTATATTCTGCGGATTGACTGTGCAAAGGCAGAGGAAGGATTAAAGACCACACCTAATTCAGAGTGTGCTTTGAATGCTCTTGCAATAGATAATCCACTTGAATATGCAAGGCTTTATCTGGACGGAACTATGCAGATATGGATTGATGCGGAGGATAGTTTGGAAGTGTGGTAATTATACGGGCGGATTGCTATTGATTGGCAGTCCGCCTTTCATAAAACGTCAGAGAATTCGGGTGTAGTTTGTGGAACATTCTCAAACCGATATAAAGACGGTGTTACCCCACAAACCTTTTGAAAAAGCCTCGTAAAATGTGGCAAGCTGTTAAAACCGGAAAGTTGAGCGGCTTGATTAACAGGTAAGTTTTCCTGTTTTAATAAATATTTAGCTCGATCTATGCGGGCGTTAATCAGTTCTGCCTTTGGAGACTGGTGGAAAAACATTCGATAATAATGATAAAAATGGCTGCTACTCAAATTTGTGAGAGCAGCCATTTTTTCAGAGGTCCATTCTTCCTCCAAATGGGTTAAAATTTCAATGCGTGCTTTACGAAAAAGTTCAAGCATATCCGTATCCATCGAAGGTAGCTCTAAAGTCTGATGTAGTTGTCTGGAAAAAAGAATAAATAGCTGATTGATAAGCTGGCTAATCTGTTCTTCATAAAAAGGTTGCTTTTCTAAATATTCAATATTTATTTTTCGGAACACTTCGTTCAAAATTTCAGGATTATTGGGATAAACAATTTTATTTACCGGAATTTGATACTGTGTGCAGAAATCATTACCGGAAATATCAAAATGAATATAGCTGTTGGTAAACTTTTTTACAGCTTGATAAATTTGTGGTGAACCCGGCGGAAACAAAAGAAATGCCCCCTTTTGTGCAATCGTCATTTCCTGACCAAAATATACCTTCATAGGGGTCAAAAAATATAAAAAGAGATAATCCCCGCTTCCGTTAGGACGGTTTATCATATCACAATCCATATTGGAATGGTTATAATCACAATAATTTATTTGAAAAAAAGTCATAACAATCCTTTCACACAAGCAACGTATAATTGCACAATATCATAAGTTCTCAAAAAAGAGTTTATAACAATTATAATTATCACCGGAAGAAAAGTCAAATAGTTAAGAAGAAAAATCATGGAAAACACCTAAAAAACTGATATTCTTATCATAAGAAATATCAAAAGGAGGAACGCTTCATGAAAAAGGCACAGGTGATTATTGATAAAGAATATTTAGTAGGTGATGTGGACAAAAGGTTATATGGTTCTTTTATAGAGCATTTAGGAAGAGCTGTCTATGAAGGTATCTATCAGCCGGAAAGTCCCTTCGCAGATGAGAATGGTTTCCGCAAGGATACGTTGGAACTTGTAAAAGAACTTAATGTTCCTATTATTCGTTATCCGGGTGGTAATTTTGTGTCAGGTTTTTGTTGGGAAGACAGCGTCGGACCGAAAGAAAAACGCCCCGCCAGAGTTGACCTTGCATGGCATGTAATAGAAATAAATCAGTTTGGTTTAAATGAATTTTCCGACTGGTGTAAAAAAGCCGGAAGTCAAGTAATGATGGCAGTGAATTTGGGAACCAGAGGTGTGGAAGATGCAAGAAATCTTTTGGAATATTGTAATTTTAAAGGCGGTACAAAATATAGTGATTTAAGAAAAGAACATGGATATGAAGAACCACACAATATTAAAACATGGTGTCTTGGAAATGAAATGGACGGACCTTGGCAGATGGGACATAAAACGGCGGAAGAATATGCAAGATTAGCCCATGAGACAGGCAGGGTAATGAAATGGCTGGATCCCAGCATTGAGCTTGTGGCATGCGGAAGCTCCGCTTCCGGTATGCCGACGTTCGGTTCATGGGAAGCGACGCTTATAGATGAGTGTTATGACACCATCGACTATGTATCCATGCATCAGTACTATGGAAACAGAGATAATGATTCGGCAAATTTCCTTGCAAGCAATGTGGATTTGGACCAGTTTATTTCCAATGTGGTTGCAATCTGTGATTATGTAAAAGGCAAGAAACATGGTAAGAAAAATATCAATATTTCATTAGATGAATGGAATGTGTGGTATCACTCTAATGAAGCGGATGAGCAGCTGGAAAAATGGGGAGAGCATCCCCATCAATTGGAGGATGTTTACAATTTTGAGGATGCACTATTAGTGGGAAGTATGTTGATTACCATGCTTCGTCATGCTGACAGAGTGAAAATTGGCTGCCTTGCGCAGTTGGTGAATGTAATTGCTCCGATTATGACATCAGATACCGGAGCTTGGAGGCAGACTATTTTTTATCCGTATTTACACTGTTCTCTTTATGGACAGGGTACTGTATTGAATACTATTGTTAAGTGCCCTATCTATGTGGCAAAGCAACATGGAGATGCGCCTTTCTTGGATTGTGTAGTTGTGAATAATGAAGAATCTGAGGAATTGACTATTTTTGCGGTGAATAAAGATTTGGAAGAGGATATGGAGGTAACCTTGGATTTAAGACAGTTCTCTCAGTATAAGATAAAAGAGCATATTGTGATGCATGACCATGATTTAAAAGCAGTGAATACAGAAGAAAATCCGAACAGAATCAAACCGGAAAGAAATGGAAAGTCTGAGGTTTCTGACGGAATCCTTACTGCTGAAATGAAAAGTAAAAGTTGGAATGTAATTCGTTTGGGACGTAATTAAGTAGTTACAGATTAAGGAGGGTTAATTGCTATGATGAATAATATACCGAAAGTTAAAGTTGGTCTTGTTGCGGTCAGCAGAGATTGTTTTCCGGAGAGCTTATCCGTTAATCGTAGAAAGGCTTTGGTAGAAGCCTATCAGAATAAGTATGATATAGAAGATATTTATGAGTGCCCTATCTGTATTGTAGAAAGTGAAATTCATATGATACAGGCTTTGAAAGATATTAAGGAAGCGGGATGTAACGCGCTCTGTGTATATCTTGGAAATTTCGGACCGGAAATCTCAGAAACTTTATTAGCAAAGCATTTTGACGGACCCAAAATGTTTTTGGCAGCGGCGGAAGAAACCCAGAATGATTTAGTTCAAGGGCGTGGTGATGCATATTGCGGCATGTTGAATGCCAGCTATAATTTGAAACTGCGTAATATAGGAGCCTATATTCCTGAATATCCGGTGGGTGATGCAGAGGATTGTGCAGACATGCTTCAAGAATTTCTTCCGGTGGCAAGAGCAATTATCGGATTATCCGAGTTAAAAATCATTTCCTTTGGTCCCAGACCGTTAAACTTTTTAGCATGTAATGCACCGATTAAACAACTTTACAATTTAGGCGTAGAAATTGAAGAAAATTCGGAGTTGGATTTGTTTGAAGCCTTTAATAGACATGAAGGTGATGAGCGTATCCCGGCTGTCGTTGCGGACATGGAAAAAGAATTGGGTGAAGGAAATAAAAAGCCTGAAATTCTTCAAAAACTTGCTCAGTATGAGCTTACTCTTTTGGATTGGGTAGAGGAACATAAAGGATATCGTAAATTTGTTGCAATTGCAGGGAAATGTTGGCCCGCATTTCAGACACAGTTTGGATTTGTTCCCTGCTATGTTAACAGCAGACTGACAGGAAAGGGAATCCCTGTTTCATGTGAAGTGGATATTTATGGTGTATTAAGTGAATATATCGGAACCTGTGTCAGTGAAGATGTTGTTACACTTTTGGATATTAATAACTCCGTACCTAAGGATATGTATCAGGAAGCAATCGCAGATAAATTTGATTATCAGCATACAGATACCTTTATGGGGTTCCATTGTGGTAATACCTGTAGCACAAAGTTATGCAGTCATGAGATGAAACACCAAATGATTATGGCTAGAAGCCTGCCGGTAGAAGTAACCAATGGAACACTGGAGGGGGACATTGTACCCGGAGATATCACCTTCTATCGCTTGCAGTCAACAGCAGATAATCAGCTTCGTGCTTATGTGGCACAGGGGGAGGTATTACCTGTAGCAACCCAATCCTTTGGTGGAATTGGCGTGTTTGCGATTAAAGAAATGGGACGGTTTTATCGTCATGTATTGATTGAGAAAAATTATCCTCATCATGGTGCGGTAGCCTTTGGACATTATGGAAAATCTTTGTATGAAGTGTTTAAATATATTGGAGTTCCAATCACAGATATTGATTATAATCGTCCTGCTTATTTACCGTATGTAACAGAGAATCCGTTTAAGTAGATTCCTAAGTGGATGGATTTGGAAGGAGTGGTGATATATAAATGAACCATATCAAAGAAATCATAGCAGAAGGAAAGGCTTTTCTTGGGATTGAATTTGGTTCCACACGAATAAAGGCTATACTGATTGATGAAAAATATGCTCCCATTGCGTCAGGTTCTTACGAATGGGAAAATCAGCTCATAGATGGAATCTGGACATATCATCTGGAAGCAATATGGAAGGGCTTGCAGGAGTGTTATGTGTCATTGGCTCAAGAGGTTCATAAGCAGTACGGAATCTATTTGGAAAAGGTGGCAGCAATCGGGATTTCAGGCATGATGCATGGATATATGGCGTTTGATAAAGAAGGAGAATTGCTCGTGCCTTTTCGGACATGGAGAAACACCATTACAAAGAATGCAGCATCAGAGTTAACAAAAGTATTTGATTTTAATATTCCACAGCGATGGAGTATTGCTCATCTATATCAGGCAATCTTGAATAAGGAACCTCATGTGGGAAAAATTGATTATATTACTACTCTTGCCGGATATATTCATTGGAAATTGACCGGAGAAAAAGTGCTTGGTATCGGTGAAGCATCCGGAATGTTTCCTATTGACTCGGAAAAAAAGCAATATAATTCCAAAATGATGGAGCAATTTCAAGAGTTGGAACAGGTAAGAGACTTCGAATGGAAATTAGAGGATATTTTACCAAAGGTTATGATGGCAGGACAATTAGGAGGTGTCTTGACCGAAGAGGGAGCCAAACTACTGGATATAAGTGGCAAATTATCAAGTGGTATTCCGCTTGCACCGCCGGAGTGAGATGCGGGAACCGGAAGGACTGCAACCAATTCCGTTGCACCAAGAACGGGAAATGTATCTGCCGGAACCTCTATATTTGCCATGGTAGTAC
>CALWMX010000074.1 GCA_944382105.1 uncultured Butyrivibrio sp. | reverse complement strand
GCAATTGCGATAGGCTGCGGACGAATGGGCAGAGCGCTGTTTATCAGTCTGGAACAGTTTGCCGGACTGGATAATATTCTGAGAGAGGACAGAGGCGGATTGTCGGAGGCGATTTATTATTTTCATCTGGGAGGTGAAAGCGCATACGGAAAGATGCTTTCCTGCACCGACAGCACAGGAATGTTTGACTATCTGGCACCCGTTACATGTGCCGATGACGTGGCGGATTTGACCTGTGAGGATATTGTCAAATTAATATCAATGCTGGCTGATAAAGGCAGCTATCAATACATTATCACGGATGTGGGCTGTGTGTTTAACAGGCCGTGGAAGCTTTTCGAAATCAGTGAGCGCATTGTTATGCCAGAACCGTTGGATTATATGGGCAAAAGAAAAGCCGCTCAATTTGAGAGGTATCTGATAATGAGCGGAAGAAAAGGAATCGAGGATAAAATATACAGTATCCGTTTCCCATATAATGAGTCGGCAGCGGGGTATGAAATCAGCCTTGAAAATGCGGGCAGCGCGCCGGTCCAGGATATTGTAAGGAGGTGCATTCATGGATGAGCTGCCGGGCAAAATCAAAGATAAGGTTATGGAGCGCCTTGACCCTGCAAGAGATATTCCGGAGGAGGAAATAAGGCAGATTATCGATGATGTGCTGAGAGATTTCGCCGGAGAGCATATGCTGTCGGCCGCAGCAAGGCTGCAGTACAGAAAAAAGCTTTTTAATGATATCAAACGTCTTGATATTCTTCAGGAAATACTCGATGACGACACCGTTACGGAGATAATGGTCAACGGATGGAATAATATTTTTATTGAAAAGGACGGTATAATAAAAAAATGGAACAAGCATTTTGATGAACCTAAACGGCTTAACGATATTGTCCAGAGGATCGCAGCGGCCTCCAACAAGATAGTAAACGAAGCGCTGCCTATTGCGGATACCAGGCTTGCGGACGGCTCCAGAGTGAACATAGTAATGAATCCGGTTGCCATTGACGGGCCGATTGTGACAATACGTAAATTCTATAATACACCGCTGTCCATGGAGAAAATGATTGAAATGGGCTCCATAACGGACGAAGCGGCGCAGTTTCTTAAAATTCTTGTGAAATCTAAATACAATCTTTTTATATGCGGAGGAACCGGCTCCGGAAAGACGACGTTTCTCAATGCGTTATCCAATTATATCCCTTCCGATGAACGTGTAATTACAATAGAGGATTCGGCGGAGCTTAAATTAATGAATATTGATAATCTTGTAAGGCTTGAAGCGCGCAATGCCAATATAGAAGGAAAAAATGCAGTCACAATAAGGGAATTGATTAAATCCGCACTGCGAATGAGACCGGACAGGATTATAGTAGGCGAAGTGCGCGGCAGTGAGGCGCTTGACATGCTGCAGGCCATGCAGACCGGACATGACGGCTCTCTGTCAACAGGTCATGCCAACAATCCCGAGGATATGCTCTTGAGACTGGAAACTATGGTGCTCATGGGTATGGATATTCCCGTTGCGGCCATACGCAGGCAGATTGCCTCGGCTATTGACATAATAGTTCATTTGGGCAGACTCAGGGATAAATCCCGCCGAGTTTTAAGCATAAGTGAAGTGACAGGAATTGCAGACGGAAATATTATGCTTAACAGACTGTATGAATTTGAGGAGGAAGGCGTTGATGAAGAAAATAAAATTATCGGGAGACTTAAGTCTGCGGGAAATATTTTCAAAGGCAGGCAAAAGCTCAGTATGGCGGGGCTGGATTTTACGGTCCGCAGCTGAAACGGCAGTGATTATAGCGGCAGTAGGATATCTGTTTTATGACAGCTTTTTTGCAGGAATTATTTTTGCGCCTTATGTTTTTTTGCATATAAAGAACAGATGCCGGATATTTGAGCAAAAACGTCAGGAAAGACTGGCCGTATCTTTTAAGGACGGAATGCAGATTATTGCGTCGTCGCTGACGGCGGGGTATTCAATTGAAAATGCATTCAGGGAATCCTTAAGCGAGATAGAGTTGTTGTATGGAAAAAAATCGGATATATATTTAAGCTTCAGGAAGATTGCCGCACGTCTCAATGTTAATACCAGTGTGGAGGAGGCCTTTGAAGAATTTGCCAATGAAAGTAATGTAGAAGAAATAGACAGCTTTTCGCAGGTGCTCACGTATGCAAAGCACAGCGGAGGCAATCTGGTTGAAATAATAAGGAACACCACGGATACCATAAGCGGCAAGATAGAAGTGAAACGCGAAATAATCACAGTTATAAGCTCCAAAAGACTGGAACAGAGCATTATGAATATTGTTCCGGCAGGCATTATCCTCTATATGAAAATCACATCGGAGGATATGCTTTGCAAATTGTACGGGAATCCGTCGGGCATAGTAATTATGACGGGTTGTCTTGTAATATATTTTGCGGCCAAGCTGCTGGCAGACAGAATAGTAAATATTAAGGTTTAGGTGAATGTATGAAAATATTTCGCAAAATAATACCGGCAGTGTTGGCCGTACTCACACTGATACCGGCAATTTACGTGTTGTGTATGCCAAAGGAAACGGTTGTTACGCGGCTGGAAAGGCCGGGATACGGTGAAAATGAGTCGCTTTATGAAATTAACGCTGTTATTGATGACAATACATATAACCTTGAACTTACGGTGTCTGCAATGGAAATACCGATGGATGAGCTTCAAAGCTGCTTTGACAGAGCATATGAATTTATTTTGGAGAAAATGCCGGGAGAGAATGAATCCCTTGATATTGTAAGAGAAAATCTTGTTTTTACGGCATCCGTTCCGGAATACGGAATGACGGCGGAATATATGTTGGACAGCTATGAAATTATCAATTGTTTCGGAGACGTGGACTGTACAAAAGCGGAAGACGGCGGAAGCAGGCTTATCGTATGCGTGGAAATTCAATATAAGGAATTTTCCCAGAGTTATGAGATTCCGGTGACGGTATATCCGCCTGTTTATGATGAAGGAGATAATATAAACAATGCGGTTGCTTCAAAAATCAATGAACAAGACGGCGACGGCAGCCGGTATGTGCAGCTGCCGGAAAATATAGACGGCAAGAGCGTAACCTATATAACAACAGGAGAGAGCCGGGCTGTGGCCGTGGTATTTGCGGCGCTTTGTGTGGGATTAATATTATATAACAGAAAATTTGTCCGCAGAAAAAATTTTCTTATTTACAAGGAAAAGCAGATGAGCATGGATTATTCCGAAATAATTTCAAAGCTTTCCCTGCTTATGGGCGCCGGAATGAGCGGAGCGGGAGCTTTTGCAAAAATAGCGGGCGATTATACTGCCGCCAAGAAAGCCAATAAAACAGAAATCAGATATGCTTACGAGGAAATTGTCAATGCCAGCAACAGAATTTCAACAGGAGTTTCGGAAAGCGATGCATACGCGGCGTTTGGCAGGGCATGCCGTCTGCACTGTTATATAAAGCTGGGCAATTTATTGTCACAGAATGTAATGAAAGGGGGTGATGGATTCACGCAGATTCTGCGTGAGGAAGCGGAAGAAGCATTTTCAGAAAGGAAAGCATTGGCAAGAAAAAGCGGAGAAGAGGCGGGGACAAAGCTTTTGCTGCCGATGGCAATGATGCTTGGAATAGTGCTTGTAATTACGGTTGTTCCTGCATTTATGTCGTTTTAGGGAGGTGAATTTTATGCGAAATCTCAGTACGTTCTGGGAAGAAGAGGATGGAATGGGCGTTGTTGAAGTTATACTTATCATAGTAGTTCTTATAAGTCTTGTTCTTATTTTCAAAAAACAGCTCACAAGCATCGTGAAAACCATTTTTTCCAAAATCACAACAAACGCGAACCAGATTTAGATTCAGATACGGAATGAAGCGGATAAAGCAAGGTCTGTATGGCAGTCAGAGGAGGAAAACAATTGAAGAGAACTAACGGAAGCGTAACACTGTTTACTGCAATGATATTTTTGATGGTTGTCACCGTTATAACAACAACCATCAAGGCAGCCAGGGTTAAAGGAGCGATGGCGGTTGTGGGTTGTGCCGCGTCTATGGCTTTGGATTCCCTGTTTGCTGAATATGATTCGGAATTGTTTTCCGAATTTGGCGTGCTGCTTTTTGACGGAAAGCTTGGGCAGGAAGAAGCCGACAAGGAGGAAGCTGCCGCCAAACTGTGGGATTATATGTCGTATAACCTTAACGCCGGAAAGGACCTGCTTTTTTCGGGACCTGCGGATTTATACGGAATAATCCCCAAAGGAGTAATCATAGAGCAAATGGTAAGCTGCGTTGACTACGGAGGACTTTTATGGCAGGAGATGGTTGTGGAATATGAGAAATACGCCAAACCGATTGATATGGCGGCGGATTATCTGGGTATAGAGGACAAGGAAAAGGAAGCCGATGAAGTTGACACTATATGTCAGTCTATTATGGGATGCACGGAAACAATCCTTCAGATTAACGAAGATTTGAGAGAGCTTGTGGGGTATATTGACGGAATACAGTGCGACAGCAGCGGAATAGATTTTTCCGACATTAAAACTACAGACAGCTTTCTTAAAAAGTTTTGTCCGGCAATTATAACGCCGGAGACAATGAACATTGATAATCACAGCATATATCTGCAGGCCGGTGCGAATGCCGTAAACGTGTCGGAAAAGCTGGATGAAATATCGGTAAATGTATTAAACGGGGATTATGAAACGGCGAAGATTAACCTTTCACAGGTAAGAAAGCTTGCCAAGGAGTCGTTAGAATGCACGGAGAAGCTTAATAATTTATTAAATCAGACAGAATGGAAAAGCTCCGCTCTTGATACGGGTATATCGGCGCTTGATGAGTATATAGCTGAAAATTCGGAGTATGTGGCAGAAGATGTTATGGACGAAATCGAAGAAGAAATTGACAATTTAAAAAGCTACAAAGACATAATGGCAGAGCAGGTATGTGATGTATCGGCAGTGCAAAAGGCCGTAAATTTCAATAATCTGCTTTTGCGCGAAATTATAGACGCCATAGACTGCGTTGATTTTGAGGACAGTGCCGGGCGTACCGCAGGACAAATCAGTGATGTACAGCTCCTTGTGTCGCGGATAAGTTTTGACGGACTTCATTTTAATTATGCCAATCTGGCAAAGAGTAAAAGCGATACAAGCATTTTGGACTCCCTTATGCGGTTTTTGGACACAGGAATACTTGCAATGGTACTTCCTTCTGATGCACAGCTGTCATCGGCAGTATTATCAAAACCGTATGATATGGCATCAAATATATGCGATTATTCAAATACCGATACATTGATGCGGACATGCAGTGCCGACACTAAATTTGCTAAGGATGTTATATACACGGAGTATGTAATGGACAAGTTCTCTAATTTCAGAAGCGATGACAATGATATGCCTGACAGCCCGGACGAGCTTAATTACCAGGCAGAGTACATAATTTTCGGAGAAAACAGCGATGTGCGTAATCTGACGGAGGCGGTTCTTGCGATAGCAGCAATAAGAAGCGGCTTTAATATGGTTTATCTGTTGACGGATACGGAGAAAAAAGAAGAGGCGTATGCCGTCGCGCTGACGATTGCGGGAGCAAGCGGAATGGAACCGCTTATAAGGCTTGTCCAGTTTGCGCTTCTGTATCTGTGGGCTTATGCGGAAGGTCTTGCGGATGTAAAAACCATGCTTGGAGGCGGAAAAGTTCCGGTGGCTAAGACGGAGGAAACGTGGAAGCTAAGTCTTGAAAAGCTTCTCAGCCACAGTATAGACGGTGAGGAAAGCGAAAGCAAAAAAGGAATGACTTATGAAGGATTTATAAGGTTTTTTCTGTTTAGCGAGGATGACGGCAAGAGAGCCGCAAGAACAATGGACTTGGTGGAAATGAGCATGATGTCACGGGACAGCTCATTCAGAATGAAGGACATGATATATGCAATAAAAATGGAAACGGCGTATGCCCTTAACGGATTGACGGATACGTTTCAATATAAATCGGTTTATACATATTGAACATTGAAAGGCGGTGTAGGATGCTCTTTTTTCAGAAAAACAAAATAATAATAAAGCGGAAAGCGAATCCCGGATACCAAAATCCCCCTGGTAAGGACGGCACTTGTTTTAACGAAAAAAGAGCGCCCCATGCCGCCTTAATCTTAAAAGCGGGAATGACCGTTGAAGCGGCGCTTGTCCTTCCGTTGTTTATTGCCGGAACGGTAGCGATGCTTTTTGTGCTGCAGGTTATGCAGCTGCAGCTTCATATACAGAAAGCTTTGTATAATCAGACCATGAAGGTGGCGGGATATGCATATTATCTTACGGTTGCGGAGCTGTCTTATAAGGCAGAGCAGATTATAGAAGCAGAATACATAAAATCAGCGGTCATTAAGGAAGTGGGAAAAGAATATCTTGATAA
>CALWMX010000073.1 GCA_944382105.1 uncultured Butyrivibrio sp. | reverse complement strand
TTCCGGCAGGCTGATGGATGTAGAGCAGATCCACATAATCTACGCCAAGACGCTCCAGAGTTTCATCCACCGCATTCTCATTTTCATACTCGCTGGCCCAGAGTTTTGTGGAGAGGAACACCTTTTCCCTTGGAACGCCGCTTTCTTTTATGCCGCGTCCAACGGCTCTCTCGTTACAGTACGCATTTGCGGTATCCACGCACTCATATCCCATTTTAAGGGCTTCTCTGACGCTCACTTCGGCGTCCGCCGGAGAGATCATAAATGTTCCTATACCAATTACAGGGCATTTGTTTCCATTATTCAGTGTTACATATTCCATTTGAATTTCCTCCCTGAAAATTGATTTATTGTCTGAACGGCATAAGCGCCGCATTGAACACTTTTTCACATAGGGTTTCCGTCTTTTCAGAACCCTTTACCTGTCCGTCCGTCATGCACCAGACGACCATCAGACCGTAAAGCTGGGAGTTGAAGTACAATGCAAACTCGTCAACGGGCAGGTTCCCCTTCAGCTCTCCACGCCTGACCGCCTCTGTCAGGATGGACTGCATGGCGCGGTAGTCATACCGGTACTTTGTGATCTCTTCCCCGCCAAGGAGCATATAGTTGGGAGAGAGGTTGTTTCTTACCCACTGCCTGCATATTTCGATTCCCGTTTCCTCAATGTCGCCTAGGAAATGTTCGCAATAATACCGCAGCCTGTCCAGAATATCCTTGTCTTTCATCCCGTTCACAATCTCCGCAAGGCGGTAGAAATCCGTCTTGTTCAGTTCCTCCACCACATCTTCCTTCTTTTTGAAGTAAGTGTAGAATGACCCGGTAGAAACTCCCGCTGCCCCCACAATATCATCTATGGACGTGTCCTCAAAGCCTTTTTCGGCAATCAGCGCCTTGGCCGCTTTAAGGATTTTCTTCCTTGTCTCCACGGCGCGGGCCTGTCTGTTTGTCATTTTCTTCTCCAACATCTCACCTCCATCTTTAACGTGTCTATAGCATAGCACAAAACTGAATTTAATTCAATGAATTTTATTCAATTAATTTGTAAACCTTTTGTGAACTTGAGAAAGCCGCTTGACAATGAAATAATGTGACATTATTTTGGCATTATAAAGTTATCTTTTTAGATAACAATAAGTTATATGAACTATGAAGTTATTCGCCAGTCTGCAAAAAGTGCAAAAAATTAGAGCCAGCCTTTCGACTGACTCTGATCTACTCCAAAGCATATTACAATTTACTCTGATAATTCTCTAGCTGATGAAAAATACCAATTACATTCACAACATCTGCTCTCACATCAAATATGACAATATAATTCATCTGTGGCACTACCGCCTCACGATATCCTTTCTTGGCAAGATATGTGTCCCTGCACTCAGGATACTGATATGGATTGATTTCCAGCCTGTCATATACAATATCTATGCTATCCAACAGATGTCCGGCTGCCTGTTTATTCTTCAAACGATTAACTAAATGATATACAGGATTGTCAAGCAGTTCATCGGCATGCTCAGTAACATTCAATTTATAAGCCATACCTTGCCCTCGTTTCTCTAAGTGCTGTTCTGGCATTTTTAACCTGTCCTGCCTCTATCTGCTTTTCAGATATCTCAATATCTCTATACATAGCGATTTGTTTCATAGTTGACTCATAAATCTCCATGCTCATGATGACCATATCACCATAGCCATTTTTTGTTACATAAATCGGCTCCTCTGTCTTGTGACACATATCAGAAATCTCTGACGTATTTTTCAAGTCTTTAATTGGAATTATTTTTGGCATAATAAACACCTCCTCGTCTGCATGGTTTAATTATACCATAATTATGCCCTTTTTCAACTCCTTTTATTCTGCAAAAAAACTTAAAAGCAGGATACCCCAATATATGAGAACTATCTTTCTAACGGGAGATGCTCTCTGTCAAACAATGTAGCTGAGAATGCCATCCTCATAATTTTTGATAGTTATGTTATTGAGCACTTACCAAAAAAATCTATCTGATTTTCCGTTGCCAAAATGTTGACATAAATATTCACAGCCACAAATCTCATCTCTTAATCGCATTTCATTTTTAATTTTCTTTCGTACATATTCCGGTCCGCATTTTTGTAGGCCTCATCGACGCCCGCTTTGCCGACGACCGCATAACCTGCCGCTATGGACAGATTGTACTCCGTTTTCCTGCTGTACTCTTCCACATCCGTTTCGAATTTTTCAAAGCATTTCTCAAAGCTGCTTTCACTCATGCTTTCGCTTATGACACAGAATTCGTCGCCTCCTATGCGGTAACAGCTCGAATCCCTCTCGAATCCGTTTTTGAGAAGCCTTGCGGCATCACATATTGCATTATCGCCGATTTCATGCCCGAAGGTGTCGTTTATATGTTTGAGACTGTTCAAATCCGCCATCAGAATAATGACCGGAAATCTGCTTTTATCCGATGGCATTCCATGCGCCTGCTCCTTTTTACGGATTTGCTCCATGTGATTTTCAAAAGCTGTCCGGTTCCTGACATCAGTCATAATATCCGTATACGCAAGATTTAAGTACGCTTCTTTTGCCTTCTCCGCTTCTTTTCTGGCCTTATCAAGCTCTTGCTTCTGCATAATGTCCTTTTGATGCATCTGCATATGAACTTTGTTCTGAAAACAGAGTATAATCCCCACAACAAGGGCAAGAACCACCATGCTCTGCCATTTGTCCATATATACTCCCTTTACCGTATCTATCCTGACCACATACCGGGGAAAATTGTAATCTATTAAAAAACATACGGAATAAGCGATAATATCAAGCAGAACCAATATTATCCTCGTTTTCCCCCTTGTCAAAAGAAAAACCGCTATAATACCCATAACAAACCAGAAAGGCATGCCGCTGTTTACTCCTCCCCCAATGAAAAACAGCAACGGAAAAATTAACAGTGAAATACCTACGCTCACAATAATCACGGATAAATCCAGTCTGCCGTATTTGTTAGCCAGAAAAAAACTTGTTATGAGCAGAGCCTCCGCAGCTGCGATAATCAATGCCTCCAGCCACCAAATGCCTATAATTATGGTAACGGCAAGCGAAATTATGCCCGCGGCAATCCCTCCTCCGACTATAATGTTGAAAATCGTAATCTGAAGTTTATTTTCTCCGCTGTAAAATTTTAAGAAAAAATTCTTTAGTTTTTCCATAAACTCACCCGTCACACCGTTGTGTATATCCCACAGAATATATTACTGCATAAATACATATCATACTATATAACGTTATACGTGTTTATTCTATCATAATGAGAGTGATTTTTCAATTCAATTAAGTTCTACTTTCTATCTCTATTGAGTTATAAAATAATTCTCAAAGGCGGTGATAAAATGGATGTATTAAATAGAATAAAACAATTGGCAGCGGACAGGAACTGGACCGAATACAGGCTTGTAAAAGAATCCGGTCTGTCAGCCTCCACAATTGCCAATATATATCACAGAGGCACAATACCGAGTATACCAACGCTGGAAATTCTATGCAGTACATTCGGCATCTCCATGTCACAGTTTTTTGAGGATAAAACATATCATGAGCTGTCAAAGGAGCAGGCCTTGCTGTTGCAGCATTTTTCTGCCGTTACTCCCGAACAGCGCAGTCTGATTTTAACTCTTTTGGCCACAATGCATTAAACGATACTTTTGATACAATAAAGCTCCCGCAATCAAGCGGGAGCTTTATTATTAACTTATTCAACCTGCCCTTGAATATATTCAACGGCCGCGTAAAGCGGCCTATCCGTTCCTTCAGCATATGCTTCTTCGTCAAGTTCCACAATCCGGTCAGGAGTAATGCCTACGCCGTGGATATTGCTGCCGTTTGGGGTATAGTAATCCTGAACGGTTATTTTTACAGCCGAACCATCCTCCAGGCCTATTATGGACTGGACTATTCCCTTACCGAAGGTCTGGGTTCCTATAATTTCGGCAAGTCCGTAATCCTGAAGCGCCCCCGAAAAAATCTCCGACGCGCTTGCACTGTTGCCGTTGACTAAAACAGCGCACGGTATATCAAGGTCACACTCCGCATCCGATGTAATTTCCTCGCGTTTTCCGTTTTTGTCTTCGGTATACACGATTAATCCCTCCGGCAAAAGCCTGTCTAAAATCTCGGTTACGGTGTCTAATCTTCCGCCGGGATTGCTTCTTATATCAATTATAAGCCCCTGCATCCCCTGCTCTTTAAGTTCATCAAAAGCTTCGTTGAACTGCTCCAGGGTAACGCCCTCAAACTGGCTTATGACAATATATCCTATGTTATCCTCAAGCATCTCGCTGTCCACGGTTATGACATCAATCTTACGGCGTTCAATTTCCAAATCAAGCAGATCTTCACCCCGCTTGACTGTAAGCACTACCGTGGTTCCTTCTTCGCCTTTTATTTTGTCAACCACAAGGTCAAGATCCATACCCGTAACATCCTCACCGTCAACCTGACACACCACGTCATCTGCAAGGAGCCCTGCCTCGGCGGCAGGAGAGTCCTCATAAGGATATACGATTACAACCTCGCCGGTTTCCGCATTCTGCGTCACAACGGCGCCTATGCCGCAGTATACGCCCTCAGTGCTTTCGGTCAGCGACTTATATTCCTCCTCCGTGTAGTATCTGGTATACGGGTCGTCAAGGCTGTCCAGCACCGCCCTGTATATATCGTCAGCCATCTCTTCCTTATCGTAATCATAAAGGAAATATGTGTCAGCAAGGCTTACCAGCTGATTTATTTTGGCAGTTACATCGTCTCCCAGACTGAGCGAAGCTCTGGCTGCCTGCACCTTTTTTTCATAATATCCCGAAAAAACAATGCCGAACGCTATTCCGCATACCAAAAGAACCGACAGTACCCCAATCGCAATTCCCGTTCCTACACCTTTTTTATAAAACCGTCTGACCTCTTCGTTGTTCATGTTTCCTTCCCTTTCGCTAAATCATACAACAAAAATCAATATGAAGGTATCGTAATGTAATCACGCGGATTTTTGGATTCTCCCTGAATAAACACTGAGAAATGCAAATGTGCTCCGGTGGAATTACCGGTACTTCCTATGTATCCGATTACCTGACCGGCCTCAACATATTGGCCTGCGCTTACCGCCAAAAGCGAGCAGTGAGCATAGAGCGTGGATACGCCGACGCCGTGGTCAATCTTTATATAGTAACCGTATCCTGAAGTAGAGTTCGAACTGTCCGCAATGCTGACCGTTCCCGAATATGCCGCAACTATCGGCTTTCCGTATATTCCGGCTCCTGATATATCAAATCCGTCATGCAATGTGTTATAATGCAAAATCGGATGATATCTCATTCCCCACTCCGACGTAATAGTATTATAGCCCGGAATCGGCCATGTAAAACCTCCTGCAAGGCCTATTGCCTCCAAAGTCTTCTGCGTTTCGGTTTCGGCATCGCTGCCGCTTTCCTGAGCCTTGCGCTGCTGTTCTTCCCATTCCGCCTTGATATTTGCAACAATTTTCTTTTGCTCCTCAAGCTCAAGCTCCGCCGCCGCCTTAGCCGTCTCCGCGTTCTGCTGCTGTCCCTCAAGAGTTGTCAGCTTGGATTCCTTTTCCGCAAGTATAAGGTCTATATAAGACTGCTGATTCTGCAAATCATTCTGAAGCGTTATAAGCTCATTCTGCTCGTTTTCCAATACGGTCTTCTCACTCTGCAAAGCCTCCTTATCTTCTTCCAGCGTTGCAATCATAAGACTTATCGAATCCTGTGTTTCGGCAAGCTTTTTAAGCTGCTGCCTGTCGTAGTCCATTATACTGGTCACATACTCGGCTTTTCCGAGCATATCTGATAAATCCTCAGCGGAAAAAATCATGTCCAGAAATGTGTCGCTTCCGCACTCATACATATACTGAATCCGGAGCTTCATGGCCTCATACTGCTCCGCCTCTTCCTGTCTGGCCGCCTCAAGCTCCTCCTGAGCGTTATCTATATCCGTCTGCTTTTCAGCTATTTCCTGTATTTTGGCATCTATCTCCAGCTGCTTTGCATCTATCTTTTCCTGACAAGCCACAAGCTCCGTTGTGTAGCCTTCCAGCTTCTGGTCCAGCTGGACGATATAGCTTTCCGTATCCGAAATGTCCGCCGCGATTGTGTCCAGCTCATTCTGGAGCTCTTCTATCCGCTGCTCCATTTCTTTTTCTTCCTGCTCGGCATTGTCAATATCAGTCTGCTCTACCGCATTGGTCTGTACAACCGCATCGCGCCCTGCAAATGCACACAGGGAAACGGCAGACAGAGCCGCAGCTGTTATTCTAAATACCTTTTTCATTATATGAGTGCTCCTTTCCGTAAATTCAAAAAAAACTATTTCTCCTTAAGATGCCTGTTCAGTGATAAAAAGCTGCCCAGAAGTCCCAGACCTATGCTGAGTATAAGCGCCATCGGCACAAAAACCTTGAAAAGCTCCGTCACAGGCATAAACGACAATATATTTGATAAAAAAGAAAACTTTGTCAAAATATAATTTACAACATTGCCGTACACCGCATAAAGTATGATGACAGGGATTACGGCTCCCGCCATGCCTATAACAATACCCTCTACCACAAAGGGCGCCCTTATGAATGTATTGTGTGCGCCCAGAAGCCTCATGATTTTAATTTCTTCGTCACGTACGGCTATTCCGATTGATATTGTATTACTGATAAGGAAAAGCGCTATCGCAGTAAGCATGACAAGCACTACTATCGATACGACGCTCACAAGGCTGCTGATTTCCGAAAGGCTGTCAGCCGTCACCTCGGAGCTGTTGACACGCCTTACACCGTCTATGTCGCTGATATATTTAACCAAATCATCCTGCATGTCCGCGTTGGAAAAATATACCTCATAGGATGCGGCGTCCTTAAGCGGATTATCATCCGCATATCCGTCAGCCAGATCCATATATTCCTCCCCGAAATATTCCAGTTTGTACTGCTCCCACGCTTCGTCCGCCGAAGTAAAATGAACCATGGTGACTCCGTCATACTCGTTAATTGAGTTGCCTATGGACTCAATGCGTTCCTCCGCAATTCCCTTTTCAAAAAATACTTTGACGCAAAGCGATTCCGACATCTGATCCACCATAAACGACACATTGGTGGTAATGGAATAAAATAAACCAAGCACAAAAATACAGAGCGACATTGTGACAACCGATGCCAGCGAAAAGATTCTGTTGCGCCCGATATTCTTAAGTCCCTGTACGAAGCAGTATCCCAATGATTTAAATTTCATAGAAGTTACCGCCTTCCTCTATATCACGGACAATACGTCCGTTCTCAATAGATATTGTTCTTTTGCGCATTGCGCGCACAATCTCAAGGTTGTGTGTAACTACCACAACCGTCGTTCCCTGTTCATTGGCGTTTTCAAGAAGCTTCATGATTTCCCATGAATTAGCCTCGTCAAGATTACCCGTAGGCTCGTCCGCAAGCAGAATAGCAGGCTGGTTAATCAGCGCTCTGGCAATGGCCACTCTCTGCTGCTCACCTCCTGAAAGCTGTTTCGGATTTGTTTTATATTTTTCAAGAAGCCCTACCATCGAAAGCATCGCCAGCACCTTGGAACGGATTCTTTTTCCCGGAGCCTCAATGGCCTTCTGCGCAAATGCCACATTCTCGTAAACATTGCGGTCTTCAAAAAGCCTGAAATCCTGAAAAACCACTCCGATATCCCTTCTCAGGTAAGGAAGTTTATTTTTTTTGATTTTGGCAAGATTTTTTCCGTTAATCACAATTTTTCCTGAGGTGGGGTTAAGCTCCTTGAGCAGAAGCTTAATCAGCGTCGACTTCCCTGAGCCGCTTACTCCCACGATAAACACAAACTCGCCTTCATCAATATGCAGATTAATATCGTTAAGCGCCGGAACGCCTGTTGAATATGTTTTACTTACGTTCTCTAAATCAATCATTTTATGATGTCCTTTGGTATATTGGTCTGCCGCAGCCTGATACAATTATAAGGTGACGCAGTATCAATAATCAACTGTTTCCATATATTTCATGTATTTGACTACCATGAGCGCAATCTTGAATGTGATTGCATCCTCAAACACACGAAGGTCAAGGCCGGTACTCTTCTGGATTTTATCCAGCCTGTAAACAAGCGTGTTGCGGTGTATAAAAAGCTGTCTCGCCGTCTCGGTTACATTAAGGCTGTTTTCGAAAAACTTGTTGATTGTGGACAGTGTCTCTTCATCGAAATCATCAGGCGATTTGCCGTCGAATATCTCCTTGATAAACATCTTACAGAGAGGAATCGGAAGCTGATAGATAAGCCTTCCTATCCCAAGATTACTGTATGCCACCACATTACGGTCGCTGTAAAAAATTTTACCCACATCAAGCGCCATTTTTGCTTCCTTATAAGAGCGGGACACTTCCTTGATGGAATTGACTATGGTTCCGTATGCGATATGGACCTTGCTCATGGCCTCAGTGTTCAGCGTGTCAAGCACCACATAGGCAGTCTGTTCAAGCTCTTTATAAGTCTCGTTAGGCTTAACTTCCTTGACAATAATAATGTTTTTCTCGTCAACAGCGGTTATAAAGTCCCTCGTCTTGGTTGCAAAAAGCGTTCTCACCGTTTCAAGCGCATTATTATCCTTCTCATGCTTTGTCTCGATTATGAAAACAATACGCCTTGCCTCCGTGTCAACATGAAGCTTCTTGGCACGGTTATATATATCAACAAGAAGGAGATTGTCCAAAAGCAGATTTTTGATAAAATTGTCCTTGTCAAAACGCTCTTTATACGCCACCAGAAGATTCTGTATCTGAAACGCCGCGATTTTGCCAATCATATAAACGTCCTCGCTGCCGCCCTTAACTATAAGCACATACTCTAACTGGCTGTCATCGTACACCTTAAAAAACTGATATCCCGAAACTACCTGGCTGTCTGCCGGGGAATCAACAAAGGAACGCACCGCTTCCTCATATCCCTCGGACTCGGAAAACGTGCTGGCAAGCGTCTTGCCGTCAGTGTCCATTATACACAGGTCAATTCTTGTTATTGACTTCAATCCGTCTATTGTATTTTGAAGTATCTGATTTGAAATCATCTGCCCACTCCTTTGCATTAACATACTTGTTATCATTGTAAAACAAAATTGTGAAAAAAAAAAGTCAAAATAAGAAAAAGAACATAAAAAAGGGAAAAATATCGGATATAAGCATACGCCATTGAATGCAAAAAGGAACCGGCATTAAATCCGGTTCCTTAAAATCCGCACTGTTATTATTTAATTAGTGTAAGATAACCTGCTCTGTCTCTTTATCAAAAATATGAAGCTTAGACATATCCAGAGCAAGCTTGATTGTATCTCCCGGACGAGCTGTTGTACGAGGATTAACTCTTGCCGTGCAGCTTACATTATCAATGTCGAAATAAAGGAATACTTCGGCACCCAGAAGCTCGTAAACCTTAATATTTGCCTCAATTACACTGTCAGGGCTTGCGCTGATGAACATCTCAGTATCGTTAAGGTCTTCCGGACGAATACCCATGATGACCGTCTTGTCAACATAACCTGCATCAACAAGGACTTTAGCCTTAGCCTCAGGCAGTTTGATTGAATTGCTTCCGAACATAAGCACTACATCCGAGCCTGACTGAACAACCTTTGCATCGAGAAGGTTCATCTGAGGTGATCCGATGAAGCCTGCAACAAATACATTGTTTGGCTTATCATAAAGGTTCTGAGGAGTATCAACCTGCTGAATTACGCCGTCCTTGAGAACTACGATTCTGGTACCCAGTGTCATAGCCTCTGTCTGGTCATGCGTTACGTAAATGATTGTAGCCTGAAGTCTCTGATGAAGCTTCTGAATCTCAATACGCATCTGCACACGGAGCTTTGCATCAAGGTTGGAAAGCGGCTCATCCATGAGGAATACCTTAGGATTACGTACTATTGCACGGCCCATGGCAACACGCTGTCTCTGACCGCCTGAAAGAGCTTTCGGCTTACGGTCAAGGAGCTGCTCAATTCCAAGTATCTTAGCTGCCTCATGAACTAATTTGTCAATTTCTGCCTTAGGTACTTTACGAAGCTTAAGTCCGAATGACATATTATCATATACTGTCATATGAGGATAAAGAGCGTAGTTCTGGAATACCATCGCGATATCTCTGTCCTTCGGCTCCACATCGTTAACCATCTTATCGCCAATCCAAAGCTCTCCTGAAGTAATCTCTTCCAGTCCCGCAATCATACGGAGCGTGGTTGACTTACCGCATCCTGAAGGTCCGACGAATATGATGAACTCCTTGTCTGCCACCTCAAGATTGAAATCTTTAACTGCCACAAATCCGTTAGGATATACTTTACTGATATTTTTAAGTGATAAACTTGCCATAACTTCCTCCTGCTAATTAAATTAAGTGCTATTTCACTTGTAATAATAATACTATTTCGTCCGGCTTAATACCATATTGTAAATTACCAAAAATAAATTTTTTAATTGTGCAATTTCATTATTAATTTATTTTTTTTTAATTTTTAACATCATTTTATACAAAAAAAATATTTTTTTGTAGTCACTTTTCACAAAGGGATTATTTCTTTATAAAGCCTTCGCCAAACACTTCGGACACATTGCACACCGTCATAAAAGCGTTCTTGTCTGTATCATATACTATTTCCCGTATTCTGGTCATCTCACTGCGGGAGGCAATACAAAAAAGCATCAGACCCCATTTTCCGGAATACATTCCGCGGCTGTGTATGCCTGTTACCCCGCGGCCGATTTCCTTGATTATCCTGCGGGCAATCCGGTCTCTTTCGCCGCTTATAATCACTGCTGCCCGCGAGAACACAGGTCCGTCAATTATTTTCCCGGATATAAAGCTCACCAGAAACGCCGACATTATTGCATAAACGGCGCTTACCGGGCCGAAAACCGCCGCTCCGGCCAGTATGACCGCCGCATCCACGGCAAACATCACCCATTGTATTTTAAGCTTCCTTGCAAAATTATTGATTAAAAGAGCCAGCATGTCCACTCCTCCGGAGGTGGCATCCACCGCCAGCACAAGGCCTATGCCAACGCCCATCAGCAGACCTCCGGTTGCTCCCGACAAAAAAATATCCTCCGAAAAAACGGTAATTTCCGGAAAAATTCCCATGGATGCGGAATAGACTGCCGTTGCCAGCAAAGACCGCAGCACAACCCTGCGTCCCATTAAAATCCATGTTACCACAAAAAGCGGTATGTTAAGAACCGTGTTTGTCACCCACAGCGGAATATTCCATACACGCGCTGCAATGATTGCCATTCCCGCAAAGCCTCCGGTAACCAGCCCTGCCGGATTATAAATACATTTTACCGCGAAGCCCATGACGGCGGCTCCGATAATTATAAGCGGATAACGGAAATATTTTTTCACAGACACCTCCGGATAAATCATAAATGTTCTTTGTTATCTTGTGAAAGTATACCCATATCCGGCATAATAATAATCCCTAAATATTATTATATACCGGATGCAGAATATTTTTCCGGTTCCGAAAGCATTTTATTATTGTAAATTATAATAAAAGGGTGTAAAATATGTTTAAGAAACAGTGTGTACAGAGATTATTCCATGAAAGGAGCGCATATATGGATATAGCAGCATTATCTACATCCTTGTCAATGATTGACCTTGCAGGCCAGGCATCGGTAAAAGTTCTGGCGATGAGTCTTGATAATCTTGAAATTGCAGGCGACGGACTGCAGAAAATGATGGAAATGTCAGTAAACCCCCATATCGGTGCTAATATAGATATATCTTTATAACGGAATGCCGGTTTTAATGATATTTAATCTCTGATGTATTTTTCCGTGAGGAGGACTGTGTATGTGTTCTCCTCTTTTACGTCATATACACACAATTCATAATCATTATACCCTGTCTTTTTGCCGAAAAACCTGTAAAATTCAAGATACAGCTGGACATCAGGGTATGCGAGAAAGCCTCCCGGCCCCGTAATCATAATATCCTCTCCAAACTCACAGTTACAATCCTTCACGGCTCTCAGCCTGTCCCCAATCTTCAGTTTGATATCATTGCGTGCTATTATGGACGCCCGAATCATTTTTCACACCTCCGACGTTGCTTTTTAACTATTATACTACATTTTCACTGTCAGTAAATAATTAATGAGATTTAAGAACTTTTAAATTGTGGGATTTTGGGATATTTTTAATTATTATGTGGTTATGAATGCAAAAAGAAATAATTTGTCATACTATCTTATTCAATACAGAACTCGTAATCATCTTACACAGGAAAAAGCCGCCGAGCGTTTCGGCATAAGCACGAAATACTACGGTTTGATAGAACGCGGTAAATGTATGCCTTCCGCAGAACTCGCAAAACATATGTGCAATATACTTGACTGCCCGCTCTGGGAACTTGCCGATGACGCACAGCTTTATCTGCTCCTATCCGATGTGACGCATAAAACCCTTGTAAACGATATCAACTGGATAATAGAGCTGCTTCTTGATACGCCCGAGATAATCCCGGCCGTCAAGAATATCGTTATGATGCTTGGCGAAGCGGCCTCCGGAAAAGAACCCAGCTGATAAAAAGGCGATTGCCGCATAAGGCAACCGTCTTTTTTAATCAGCTTAATATACACGGACAGTTTTCTGCGGAGGTTTATCTATTTTACCGCAACTGCCTCCACTTCAATCATTACGTCTTTGGGAAGTCTTGCAACCTCAACACATGAGCGTGCAGGAAACGGCTCTTTGAAATATTGCGAATATATCTCATTAATCCTGCCGAAATCATTCATTTCCTTAATAAATACGGTAGTTTTTATTACTTTGTCTATTGTTGTTCCCGACGCCTCGATAAGATTCCTGAGATTGGAAAAAGCCTGATTTGCCTGTTCCTCAATTGTCTCCGGAATTACTCCCGTCTGCGGATCAACCGGAATGACGCCTGATGTGAATACCATTCCGTTTACTTCGATTGCCTGTGAATAAGGTCCGATTGCTGCCGGCGCCTTGTCCGTACTGATTACCTTTGACATGTTAAAATCTCCTTTCCGTTGCTTCTATGCCTGAATCCGTTATTTTTATGAGTTTTTCTTTTAAAAGATGTCCGCATGCACGTTTGAATGCAGCCTTGCTCATCTCGAATTCATCCTTTATCATCTCAGGGTCGCTTCTGTCATTGAAAGGAAGCTTTCCGCCGCTTTCATTAAGCGCATTCATTATTCTGTCGGCGTCGTCATTAATCTGCATGTAAGCCGGACCTCTTACGGAAAGTTCAAGTTTACCGTCGTCCCGCACCCGTGAAACCGTAGCGGAGATTTCGTCGCCCACATTAATTTTGCCGTAAAACGCTTTTTTGGGGATAAGCCCGTGGAACATATTATCCACCGCCACAAACATGCCGAATTTATCTATATACTCATATGCCGTACCTTTAACAATATCTCCGGTTCTGTAAATATCCGTGGTTTTTAAATAAGGATATATCTTTGTTGTGGCGCAAAGCCTGCTGCTCTTGTCAATGTAGAGTGCCACAGGATATCTTCTTCCCTCTGCCACCGGGCTTGTCTGTTCCCCAAACGGCAGCAGCAAGTCTTTCTCAAGCCCCCAGTCCATAAACGCTCCTATTCCGGTAACCTGTTTTACCATAAGCGGCCGGACCTCTCCCAAAGTGATATACGGTTCCTTGGTGGTGGCTATAATCCTGTCCTTGGAATCCCGGTACACAAACACTGTAACCGAATCTCCTGTTTCTATATCATCATCGACATATTTGGCAGGAAGAAGAACCTTGTCATCCTCGGTTCCCAGATACACCCCGAAATCGGTTTTTTTCACTACCATTAAAGCCTGTTTTTTTCCTAATTCTATCATATGGCACCTCTTGTCTGCGCTGGCATTCGTACGGACTCAAATTCCGTCGGATTAATTGTCCGCGGACATGTCCTTTTTCAGAATATGAATTCCACTGCCGCATACGGTGTTCCGTCATTACCCCGCAAATCCGCAACGCACATTTTATCATCCCTGTATACAAACGGATGAAACGTATCTCCCAACACCGCAGCCTGCTTGTATTCCGCCCTTATCTGATTAGGCGTCCCCGTTATTCCTGTAGCTTCCATAAAAGTTCTGATATATTCACAGTTGTTAACATGCCGGTTGGTATCAATCTGCTGCGGTTTTACAGGAATGGCCGGATATTCGTCAAGTTCATCCGGAAGCTTTATTTTACGGGGCGCATATTCCATATCCAGCTTGGGTCCTATTTCTCCGTACGCCTCCCCTTCTTCTTTGGGAACCCTTGCCGGGGAATGTGTCCGGGAATCCAGATACACCCACACCGAATTGACCCGTACAAGTTCTTCTCCCGCTTCGTTGTTTATTTTAAAATTACGGCTTCCGAAAAAGCCCTTAAATTCATACGGTATCGTAGTTATCAGAATATTTTCATAAAGCCTTGGTGTCCTTAATATCTGAATCTGCCATGACGCAAGAAACCAATAGCCTTTTGCATTGCGCAGATTGGTGACTCCCCTTCCCACCGATTCGGAATGGAGCATGGTACAATCCTGAAGATAATTGACAAGTGCATCAGGGGTAATAAGACCTTCGCTGTCCGCCTCGCTGTATCTTACATGACTTTTCATCGTATACATAACACACCCGACCTTTCATACCAAGCTGTATTTTCAAAAAACCTGCAGGCAGCAAAGGCGCTTGCAGGCCGGATATTCTGTAACCAGGGACTAAAAAAGATGCCACGCATTCTTTTGTCTTGGGACTTGAACCTACACAGTTTTTATACTGAAAATATTGTACCATATAATTAAGCCCAACACAACTCATAATATAAATCATCTTCGTTTTCTTTTTGTTTTACAGATCTGCCGTCATCTCAGTACCGTCTTTGAAGAGGATAAGGATTTGTTCTGCGGAGACTACCTTGATGCTGCTAATAAGCTGGCGAACGATTTGCTCGTCATATTCTACCGGATGGTTTTTCAGTCCGTACATAACAGTGGTCATTTCATCTATCCGGTTCACCGCTGTATCCAGCTTTGCATTTGTCTTTTCCGCATCTTCAAGTTCATCTTTTATGGAGTACATTTCTGTGTACAGGCTTTCGAACAGTTCGTCAAAATCTCCGTTCTGAGCGGATTCGCTGTCCATGCTGGTTAACTCATCAATTCTTTGTCTCAGAGATACCAGCCGTTCCTGTTTTTCTTTA
>CALWMX010000072.1 GCA_944382105.1 uncultured Butyrivibrio sp. | reverse complement strand
ATTCTCTCGTTCTGAAAGTAAAATTGCCCGGCGTGATTTCATTGCGGAAGGATTTGCCTATCCGGCCAATGCCGAAAGGCACTTTGTTACGTGAAGGCCTCTGGACGTTCTTGAAATTAACGAAAATACCCTGAGCTGTCTCCGGCCTCAGATAAACGGTATTCTTCGCATCCTCCGTAACACCCTGGAAAGTCTTGAACATAAGGTTGAACTGTCTGATTTCGGTAAAATTATGCTTGCCGCAGGACGGACACGCGATATTATGGTCCGCCACAAAGCTTTCCATCTCTTCCTTGCTCCATGCGTCAACGGAACCGTCAATTGTAAAATTATTTTCTTCCGCCCAGTCCTCTATCAGCTTGTCGGCGCGGAATCTTTCCTTGCATTCCTTACAGTCCATAAGCGGGTCGGAAAAGCCTCCCAGATGCCCTGACGCAACCCATGTCTGCGGATTCATGAGAATAGCGCAGTCAACGCCCACATTGTACGGGCTTTCCTGAATGAATTTCTGCCACCAGGCTTTTTTTACATTATTTTTAAGCTCGACGCCTAAATTTCCGTAATCCCATGTATTGGCAAGCCCGCCGTAAATCTCCGATCCGGGATATACAAATCCTCTCGATTTTGCCAAAGCAACAATTTTGTCCATTGTCTTTTCCATAAATATACCTCACTGTTTTATTATCTTGCGGACACGCTGAATATATCCGTTTCCATATTCCTAAAATCCGCATATAAAAAATCGTTTCTTAGAGAAACATTTTATATGTTTTGTATGTATTTTTCAAGCCCAATTAAAAATATGGGCGGATATCACATAAGTTCATCCAGAATTTCAAGTGATTTCATGCGCCTGTCCACATATGTATTCATGCATCTTGCCATCACCATCCGAAGCTCCGAAAGAACCTCCTCCGACACCCTGAACGTAAAAAGCTTTCTTATATCGGTGCATACGATAAACTGCAAAGTATAAAGCGCCGACTGGCATATGGTTATCACGTCTCCCATACCGGACTTGCAGCCGCCGCACACAACGCCGTCATGCGCAATGGAAAAGCCTGTCAGATTATCCTCTCCCTTGCATATGCGGCACCTGAAAAATTCAGGATATTCTCCGTTGATAACAAGAATTTTGAGTTCGTATATATGCCTGACAAGCCTGTTGTCGATGTTCGGATTAAGCAAAGCCTTAAAGGCTGCATATATAAGGTTGAGCATCTGTGAACCGTCCTGGTTTTCCACCGCAAAATAAGCCGCCAGCTCCAGAAAATAACAGGCCGTGTAAGTGGCCGTCAAATCGTCCGCCAGTTCCCTGAAATAATTGGTAATTTCGGCGCCTGCCAGCGTATAATAATCTCTTGCGCATACCAGATAGAAGCTTCCGAAGGCAAAGCTGTCGCTTGGCGCCATCAGCTGGCTGCCGGGTCTTCTTGCGCCTCTTGCAAAAGCGCTTATCTTTCCTTTTTCCTTAGTCAGAAGCACTATTCTTTTGTCATTTTCACCGATAGGCGCTGATGCAATGACCATGCCCGTGACCTTTATCTGGTCAGCCATTCTTATTAATGCTCCTCTTTTCTGTAACCGAAATTCTTAATGAAAAGCTCCGAGTTGCGCCATTCCTTACGTACCTTTACCCAGAGCTTAAGGTTGACTTTCTGCTCCATCATGCGCTCGATCTCATAGCGGGCCGCCGAACCTATTTTCTTGAGCATGGCACCGCCCTTGCCGATAATTATGCCCTTATGACTGTCGCGCTCACATACAATCGTGGCTTCAATATCCCACAAAAGCTCTCCGCCGTTGCCTTTGCGTTCTTTCATCTGTTCTATTGTCACGGCTATTCCGTGCGGTATCTCATCCGAAAGGCAGCGAAGCGCCTTTTCCCTTATAAGCTCGGCAACTATCTGCCGCATGGGCTGGTCAGTAACCGTATCTTCATCATAATACAACGGTCCCGGCGGCAGGTATTTAAAAACGGTATCGATTAAATCCTCCGTGTTGGTTCCTTTCAGCGCCGATACCGGAATTATCTCCGCAAAATCCATCTCTTTCCTGTAGGTATCAATGAATCTCAGGATCTCGTCCTTCTTTATTGTGTCCACCTTGTTAATCACAAGGATAACCGGTTTCTTGCAGTTCTTAAGCTGTGCAATTATGTGTCTTTCGCCTGCACCGATATAATCCGAGGGTTCCACCAGCCACAGCACCAAATCAACATCCGCAAGCGTTTTCTCCGCCACATTGACCATATACTCTCCAAGCTTATTCTTGGCTTTGTGTATGCCCGGAGTATCAAGAAAAATTATCTGTCCTCTTTCATCGGTGTACACGGTCTGAATTTTGTTCCTTGTAGTCTGCGGCTTATCGGATGTTATCGCTATTTTCTGTCCGATAAGCCTGTTCATCAATGTGGACTTTCCCACATTAGGGCGCCCTATAAGCGCCGCAAAGCCTGATTTGGTTTCCACTTCACTGTCCTCTTCCGTTTTTATTATTTTAGTATTTATAACAGATTGCGTACTTCGTCAAAAATTTCACAATCTTTTTCTATGCAGTCGCTGTTTCCGATTACGCACAGATAGCCGTCGTCAAGAATTGCCTGAACGGTATCTTCAAGAGCGTTGATATCTTTCTGGTATGTGCCAAGCACTCCAAGCCTGTCATTGCGGTAAAAATCTTCGTCGATTCCTCGCAGCCACGATTCGAATGAACGGCTTCCTTTGGCCTGAGGCGACAAAGGAGCGTCAAGACTGCTGAATGTTCCGATTATATATTTGGTCATTTCCCGGTCAGTGGCGGTAAAATTTCTGACATATTCCGGTATGCCTTCATATACGCGGATGGTTTCCGAAAGATTAGGGTCCCGGTACGAGCAGAAATATCCGTTGCCCGCAACAGAATATCCGTTCATACAGCCGTACGCTCCGCCTTTAACCCTTATATTGGTCCACAGATAATCATAATCCATCATTGTCTTGAGAACTTTGAGCGACGGATTGTATTTAATGCCTTTGGAACCGAAGCTTCCGCATCTGGCAACATAATTTACCTGTGACGCGCTCTTATATGCAATACGCTTTCTTTCAAAAACAAAATCACGCTCCGCGTTATCACCGCCGGTTTTTGGCAATCCTGATATAAAATTCTCAAGTCCTCCGGCAATTCCGGCATATGCCTCATCATCGCCCGTGAACGACACTATCAGTCTGTCGGCCGCAAAAATCCTGCCGGTAACTGCCTTAAGCTTGTCTGTTATAAGATTTTTGCGCTCATCAAAATTATCGCACAAGTCGGAGATAAACCTGTAATAAGCGATTCCCGACGTCAAATCCGTATATCTGGATGTTTCCGAAAATTGTGAATTACACTCGTTTATTGCCATTACATGGCCCGCGGAAATCAGCTTATTCTGCAGTCTTGATTTGACCTCGGCAATGATTTCACGGAGTCTCTTATGGTCGTCATAATGCGAGGTGAAAATCATCTCCCTGACAAGCGCAAACGCCGTATCATATTCTTCCGTAAGAGCCTTGCATTCCATGGAAAATCTGGCGCTCACACTGCGGCCGTCTATTGTCTCGTAGGCATTGAACGCCGGCATAATTCCTCCGGTGTGTATATCGGTTTCATTGGAGAGTTCCTCATAAGTATGATTGTCGGTATCTATATACCCGATAACATTGCTCAAAAGCCCGATGTACGGAATATCTTCTGTTTCCACTGCTCCCGTATCAAAGGACAGCTTGAGATAGCCTATACCGTTGGTGTATATATTGTGGTGATCGACAGTCACATTAAGGATATCTTTGAAATCGTTATAGAGGGGAGTTGTTTCCCTGCTTATATCCTCCCTTGTAAGCATCGGTATGGTATTTAATTCGGCTTCCGTCGAAGGCTCCGACTGATATTCCTTAAGCGCCTTTGTCTCCTTTATAATCTGCCGGAGCTGTTCCTCCGTCAGCAATGCTTTGTATTCGGCAAGCTTATCGGCTGTTTTTTTGTCATTGGCGGATGTGAGATTGACAACGGGCTTAAGCACAACAAGGGAGCTGTGTGTGTTTTCAAGGAAATATTTTTCCACAAGCTTCTCAAAATACCCGGTGTCAATATTTTCCTTGAGGAAAGCGTACGTGTCGTTTCTGCCAAGATGGATGAAAGGCTTTGTCTCATCATAAAGCCAGCTGTCCATAAGACCGAGACCGTACATCAGACCTTTTGGAAACCTCCCGAAATCAGCTTCCCTGTAGCTGAATTCCATGGAATTAATGCCCGCCCTCAAGGTGTTTTTGTTTATGCCGTTCTTTACAACTTTTTTCAGCGTATCCGTAATTATGTCAAGGAATTCCTGTTCCCTGTCCGCATCCGTGTTTTTGGCCGCAATGGTAAACATTGGCTGCCTGAGCGAGCTTTCATACGAGCACATAATATCGTCGCCTATCCCGGCGTCTATAAGCGCCTGCCTGACCTGCGCCCCCGGCGCGGAAAAAAGTGCGTAATCAATCACCTGCATTGCGATATAAAGCTCTCTGTCAAGAGTATCTCCGACAGAAAGGTTATATGCCAGGTATGTTTTGCCCTCCGTACCCTCATCCTCGGTCACGGAATAAACAGCCTCAACTCTTTTCATTGCATCGAACGGTTTCTGCTTCAAAATCTCTGAATCAACCTGAAGACATTCGTATTTGGAAAGGTATTCCCTGTCAAGATATTCAAGCCTTTCAGCCATATCCGCATTGCCGTATATATAAATGTAGCTGTTTGAAGGATGGTACAGCTTCTTATGGAACGCAACGAAATCCTCATAGCTCAAATCCGGTATGCATTCAGGGTCGCCGCCGGACTCAACGCTGTATGAGGTATCCGGATAAAGTGAATTCAGACAGTATCTGCTTAACACATCATCCGGAGAAGAGAAAGCCCCCTTCATCTCATTGTACACGACTCCGTTGTATTTTAACGGCCCGTCCACGCTTTCCAGCTCGTAATGCCAGCCCTCCTGCATAAAAATCTCTTTTCTGGAATATATGTTGGGATTGAGGACCGCATCCATATATACATCCGTGAGATTACGAAAATCAACGTCATTGCAGCTCGCCACCGGATAAACCGTCTTGTCAGGATAAGTCATTGCATTGAGAAAGGTGTTGAGCGAGCCCTTCACAAGTTCAATAAACGGATCCTTTGCCGGATATTTGGAAGACCCGCACAGAACCGAATGCTCCAGTATGTGAGGCACTCCGGTGCTGTCAGGCGGCGGGGTGCGGAAACCTATCGAGAATACCTTATTCTCATCATCATTGGATAAAATAAGAACTCTTGCGCCTGATTTTCTGTGCTTGAAAAAATATCCGTCGGACTTGAGTTCTTCGATTCTCTGCTTTTGTATCAAATCATATTTCCGGTCGTCATACTTTATCATATCATTTCCTCTTTTAAAAATAGTGTCATTGTAATACGCTGCCCTGCGTTTTTCGTATTTGGCGCAGCAAAAAACCTCTGTTACATATTTTACTATGAAACAGAGGTTTTAATCAACTGTTTTATGTGTTTTTCTTGAGTATGGGCCGAAGCGGATGATATATAAGAATCGTTATAAGTGACACTGCCGTACATTTAAGAAGATTCAACGGCGCTACGCACAATATAACGAAGGTCGTCACATTGTTTACATTCTTATTGACCGCGGTTCCCATTGCGATAATCGCGTCCATGGGCATTCCGTACATCTCGGCGAACTTAGGAAGCAGATATACCGCATTGAAGGCAGTTCCGGCCACTGTCATGCAAAGCGTTCCGGCAATGCACGCGATAATTGCGGTCTTTTTGCTTTTTTTGATATGATAGATTATTGTTGCTGTAAGCACAAATGAACAGCCAACCACAAAATTGGCAAGGTCTCCCACAAACGCCGTTGATGTTCCCTTGATAAGAAGTTTTACCAGAACCTTAACCGCTTCTGCAAGAACTCCCGCCATGGGACCGAAAGCAAATCCGCATATCAGCACCGGCAGCTCTGAAAAATCGAGCTTGTAAAACGGCGGAGCAAACCACAACGGTATTTCAAAACACATAAGCACGCCTGAAATCGCCGCCATAACACCGATGACCGCCACTTTTCTGGTGGACAGAATTTTCTCCGTGTCATGGTTTTTCTTTCTGATTGCACGTTCAACCAGATAAGCCAAAAGAAAAATGATTATAATTATCCCCAGAAACTGCAAAAGAAAAATCACATTGGAGCTTATGCTGTCCCAGAGATTTGAAAAGTGTGAAAAAAAATTATTCATGTACTTGTCCTCCTAACATTCCGACGGCAAAAACAGCCGTCTTTTTATGTTCAGGGACGCCTTACGGCGAAAAAAAGCACCTGATTACTCAGGTGCAATGGAATATGCGCGCCGATATCAGCCTGTACACCGCTCACATACGGCATACGAGACCTTTTCAAACGTATCTTCTTCCATCCAGACTGTTACTGTCGGTACCGGAATCTAACCGGTTCCTGCCAAAGCCTAAGCTTCTGCTCGCGGACTTTACCGCCGGTCGGGAATCTCACCCTGCCCTGAAGATTGAATCACTTTTCGCTAATCATTATAACTCATAATATACTGATATACAAGTGGGAAAATAAAATTTATTACGTCATATAATAAAATTTATTCAGTTATTCATCAATATCAGCTTGTTCCCAACGCATATATTAAAACGGTAAATTTCGGAAAACGACTTAAGCGCCTCTATGACGCCCTTAAGAGAATCCCTTTCTTCTTTCCCCTTAGGCTCTCCCACAATAACGAGCTCTGCCCCGTATCTGACTATATGCTCTAAGGACATGCTCCCTTTGGCAAAATCCGAGATTGCAATTCTGTACCCCTGCTCCCTCAGATGCTTTACGTTGTCGGCCACTTTTTTTTCATCCCGGAATTCCAATGTGTCCGATATACACAACACGATATCCTCCGGCTCCGCCCTGTTTTTCTTAACACGCGCGGTCAGTCTTTCGGCATATTTCTCGGACATAAGGTTCATGGGCGGTATTTCAGCGATAAAGCGGCTTCTGATATCGGAAAATATCCTGAGGGAGCCCGCAAGCTTCGTTATGTTTTCCATCTGATAGTCAGATATCCTTCCGCTGAGCCCTCTGTACTCGGCTATATCCATAAACTGGCTGCTGTTGAGCGTGCCGCAGTTCCTGTTTCTGAAAAAGAGCCTGCTGCCCGTGTAAACTCTGTCGCCTTCAAGATTTCTGATGCCGTAATACCTCAGGACAAAACCTCTGAAACCGTAATCAAGTGAATTTACAAGTTCCTCCACCATATATTTTCTGTCGGCCATTTTCTCGTCAATACTGTCCTTATACCAGAGAAAACAGTTTTTGCCGTTTTTCTTCGCCTTATACATTGCGTAATCGGCGTTCTGCATAATTTCCTTGGTATGGCTGCCGTCATCCGGAAAAATCGCCGCACCCATACTCATTGTACAGTTGTATTTTATTCCTATCAGATTCCATTCTTTGGTAAAAATCCTGCTGATTTGACTAATAACCTCGTCGGTTTTATCAAACGCTTCCGGTCTCAGAATTATGACAAACTCGTCGCCGCCAAGACGATAGCAGTTATGCGTTATGGGTTCTATCGCCTGAAGTTCGGCAGCTATCCCCTGCAGCAGCACGTCCCCGTACTGATGTCCGAAATTATCGTTAATCTGCTTGAAATCATCCAAATCCAGATATATAAGGACTCCCTTTGTCTCGTTTTTTATTGTTTCGCGGATGGCATACTTTAAATCACGCTCACATTTCATTCTGTTGAAAAGACCTGTCAGATAATCGTTATTTGCCTGATACTCCGCCTTCTGCTTATCCCTGACCTTATCGGTAACGTCAAGCACGGAACACATAAGAACGGATTCTCCGTGTATCCAATCTATATAAATAAAATCAAGGTCAAACCATCTGCCTGATTCGGCGTCGCAGATGTCCTTAAATTTAATCTCGCATTCAATATCGTAATTGGCAAGCACAAAACCCACTGCATTCTGCATTGCCTCCGAATTCATTACTGTCCTGTTCATCAGCAAAATATCGCTGTTTTCCTTGTCAAGCACGGCAATTCCCGCAGGGACATGGTCCAGAATATTGCAAAGAAGCCTGTAGGAATTTTCCAGCGAGTCTTCAAAATTTTTTCTCAACGCAATATTCTGCAAAATCAGCGCCGCCTGTGTAAGAAGCTTTACCTGCTCCTTTGAAAAACTCCCGTCAGGATTGTATGAGCATACATACATCGCAGCCCTTTCACCGAGAAAAACAGGTATATATATACCGTACCCTCCGTTATCCATTGCCGTCTCGCATACGGTATTGCCAAGCCACGGCATATCTGTCAGGGCTTTGCTGTTCCCCACGGCTCCAAGTACACTTCCGCCGCCATCCGAACACGCGATTACCGTGACGTTTTCCATATCAGGGCTTATCTGCATAAGACACAGCTCATCAATACCCAGATAATCACTGCATTTATCGAAAATACCCGATGCCGCCTTCACAAAATCGTCTTCTTTTACAAGATACTCTATAAGCTCAGGCAGATTAACTTCTTTCATAATATTATCCTCCTCCTTTTCTCCTGACAACCACATATACACTCAATCCGTCATGCTCATTAAAAACAAATTCACGCAAGAGTTTAAATTCACTGTTAATCCTTATATTCTTTTTAATAATATTTTTTTCTCCGGAAAACATGATAATTATTCCGTCTGTTTTAAGAAGCTCGGCGGACTTTCTGAAAAATTTCCGGTAAAAGCCGTCGGCACTTTCCCTGTCAATAACCGGCATATCCGTTATTATTTCGTCAAACAAATGTTCATGCCTGAAATCGAAATAATCCCTGTTTATAAAATTAATTACAGTCCCGCCGGCTTTTGCGGTATTTTTTCTCGCTTTGTTTACGGCGTCTCCATATATATCAATACCGTAAATGTGCGCCGCCCTTACAAGACGGTTACGCTCTATCAGAACAGTTCCCACTCCGCAGAACGGGTCTAATATACCGGCATTCTCTTTCAGATAATCTCTTACAAGATAAACCATCATTGCAGCATTTACAGGCTTCATTGAGGCCGCCACATAATCGGCCCTGTACCGGAAACGAATGTCTTTCACGGTATGAAGCTTCAAAAAGACCCCGTATCCGCCCGTTTTTGACGGAACCAGCTTAAACTCTATTTCATAATCCGAAGGAGCATTCACAAGCCGGCCTTTAGACAATGCCTGAAGCTTTTCGGCAATTATCCCGGCATTTTCTCCCGACGTAATCCTGAACCTGAACGGCCTGTCGCTGTTATCATGTGTGGAAGCAAGAAGTTCCATAAGATTTCCGGCCATAATATCTGCCGGCAGCTTTGCGGCCGCACTGCTTCTCATGCCGTTCAGCACAAAAAGCATTTCCCTGTAAATCCTTATCCGTGCAAGCTTTGATATATCTTTTGCCGACACCGCCACACCGAATGATATTCTGTGGATTTCCTCTCCTATACCGCATTCACGTACCGCTTCTTCAAGCGCGGGTATAGTGTCTTTTCCCGTTGTAAGTACAACTCTTGCCGGAGAAGCAGGGTTATGGAATCTGTGTTTTGCATATTCGGCTTCCGGAAACATGAGAGATAACTGCTTCAATTCCGCAGATACATGCTTCAGCTCACTCTCATCGAAGTTTCCCTCCGACAATTCTTTTTTTCTGGCAAGCAGAATATCACTGCAAAAAGAGTAATCATACGAAGCCAGAGCCTCAAGATATGAACTTTTTACAAAAAGTATATCTTCCGAACAGTATGCGTTTACAAGCCGCTCTGCAAACTCAGGCTCCCTGAGCATTCCCATGACAAGGGCTGCATTTTTACGTACTTTTGCATCGGAATTATCCAGCAGCTCACAAAAAAGCGACGGCGAGTATCCTTTTTCGCTTTTGACTGCCTCTGCGTTTTCCGGCTTTTTCAACATTGCCTTGAGCTCTGTCAATGCTTTCCGCACATTAGAGCCTTCATGAATTTCCTGTATATATTTTTCAAACATCAGGCTTCGTCCTTTACGTATCCGGCTATATTGGTAGCATGGTCGGACACTCTTTCAAGATTAGTAAGAATATTGAGGAAAATAACTCCCGTTTCCGAATTGCACTGGCGTTTGGACAATCTTTCGATATGTTTGTCTCTTATCTCTTCCTCAAGATTGTCCACTTCATCTTCGTATCTGAAAGATTTTCTTACCATATCCATGTTGCCGGTCTCCCGTGCGGCAACGGCGCTGTCAACCGAACCCTCAACAGCCCCGCGCATAAGCTTCAAATCTTCAACTCCCACTTCCGAAAATTTCATATTCCCGTCACGGAGCTTTCCTGCAAGCTCCGCAAGATTTTCGGCATGGTCTCCTACCCTCTCCAGATCAATGACCGTGTACATAAGGTCCTTAACCTGACGGCTCTGCCTGTCGGTAAGACCGTCGTTGCTGAGCTTAACAAGAAAATCCGAAAGATTGGCAACATGGTCGTCTATATGTTTTTCCGTGTCAAACACCGTCTCTATAAGTTCGTATTTATTATACATAACGGCATCCATGCCCCTCTTCAAATTCTCGGAGCATATCTTTCCAAGTCTGACCACATGGTTGCTCACCGCCTGAATGGCAAGCGAAGGAGTGTTAAGTATCCTGTCGTCAAGCAGCATTGCGGTATCCCTTGGCGCCGCCGTCTCGGAAGGAACTTCTTCCTTGTCTTTTACTATATATTGGGAAAGTTTAACAAGCTTTCCTGCCAGCTGATAGAAAAATGCAGTATTTACGATTTTAAAGCCCGTGTGGAATATTGCAATGGTAACGGCGCTCATTGTATATGACTGTACGGAAGGGAAAATCCTGAAGAAAATAAATATAAGCGTTCCCCAGATTATAACGCCGAAAATATTAAAAAGCAGATTGATTACCGCTGCCCTTTTGGCGTTACGGGACACTCCCGTGCTTGATAATATTGCAGTAAAGCATGAGCCGATATCCGCGCCGAGGCAGATAAACACTGCCGTTGCCGCATTGACCACTCCGAATCTTGAGAGTGTCTGAAGAACTCCCACAGAAGCTGATGAGCTCTGCATCACCCCCGTAACTATCACACCTATAAGAATTCCGAAAAGAGGATTTGAGCCGAGCGTCAGAAACATGTTCTGAACAGAGGCACTGTTCATATACGGCTCCATTGAAGTTGACATGGCCGTAAGGCCGAAAAACAGAAAACCAAGCGATATGATTATTTCTCCCAACGTCTGTTTCTTATGTTTTTTGCAGAACATTATAAACGCCGCGCCTATGCCTATCATAAGCGGTGCATAAAAAGACGGTTTGACCATTGCCGCCGCCGAACCAAGCGAATCAAGGGAAACCAGCCATGCCGTCACTGTGGTGCCTATGTTGGCGCCCATCATAACTCCCACTGCCTGCATCAGATTGATAATCCCGGCATTGACAAAGCCTACCACCATAACCGTGGTTGCTCCGGAGCTTTGAATAATGGCAGTCACAAGCGCTCCCACCAGTATCGCCTTTATCCTTCTGTTGGTCACTGCTTCCAGCAGGCTTTTCATTTTCTCGCCTGCCGCCTTCTGCAGTCCTCCGGACAAAAGCTTCATTCCGTAAAGAAACATACCGAGTCCGCCGATAAATCCTAATATATTGGATACGTCATCTAATGTCATTGCAGGTTACTCCTTTTGTAATACTATTCCATTTCAGCCTTGACGTCCAGCTTAAATCCATACCATTCGTCTTCATTATTGACATAATACAAAGGACAGTATTTCCCGGTGACGTCATAATGCCTTATGATTCCGTCCTCCGGATTGAGCCCGTAGGTTTTGCACAGCGATGCCGTAAGCTTTACAAGCGACTGATACGTTGCCGTTGTAAATTGTCCGGTCTCATCAGGATGGCAGCACTCTATAGCTATGGTGTCGTAATTACGGTCATTGGAAGCATATGAAATCTCATCAAGCGGCACGCACTGGATTATTTCACCTTCAAGCCCTATTATAAAATGACTGCTGGCGCTTGCCGCATGGCTGTCCTTGAGATTCTCGAAATAACTTCTGTTCTGGGCGGCCGTAGTGCCGGGATTACCCACATAATGAACTACTATGGCATTAACCTCCTTGAGGGCTCTGCCCGGTCTTGAGTATTCATTAACCGTGAGATAATCCTTCGTTATACTGTCGCTGAGAAGAAAGGCATCAACGGTTGCAGTCTCCTGGTTATCCACAAGATTGTCTATTATGTTCCTTATCCCGCCGCTGTTTTTTTCCAGCAGTTTTTGCAGAACAACTATTGCAAGCACAACGGCCAGCACCACAAAAGAACTGATTAACACAATCTTTAGTTTTCTGAAGCGCATACCTTCTACCACATCCTATATGTATAATTAAACACTTATCCTTATTACTGTTCTATACTGTAATTAGGAGCCTCCTTTGTGATATGAATATCATGAGGATGACTCTCTTTAAGTGAAGCTGCGGAAATCTTTACAAATCTTCCGTTCTCCTTAAGCTCAGGTATTGTCCTCGTTCCGCAGTATCCCATTCCTGATCTTAATCCGCCCATAAGCTGGAATACGGTGTCCTCAAGAAGACCCTTGTACGCAACACGTCCCTCAACGCCTTCCGGAACAAGCTTCCTTGCGCCTTCCTGGAAATATCTGTCCTTGCTTCCGTTTTCCATTGCCGCAATTGAACCCATTCCTCTGTAAACCTTATACTTACGTCCCTGGAAAAGCTCAAAATCGCCCGGCGCCTCATCGCAGCCCGCAAACATACTTCCCATCATGCATACGTCGGCCCCCGCTGCAATCGCCTTTGTCAAGTCTCCGGAATACTTGATGCCGCCATCGGCAATAACAGGGATTCCATACTGCTTTGCAGTCTCATATACATCCATAACAGCCGTAATCTGAGGAACTCCGATACCCGCTACGACCCTCGTCGTACAGATTGAGCCGGGTCCAATGCCTACCTTGACAGCATCAACGCCTGCCTCAATAAGCGCTTTGGCAGCTTCGCCGGTAGCTATATTTCCGGCAATTACCTGAAGGTCAGGATATGCAGCCTTAACCTGTTTAAGTACATTGATTATGTTTTTGGAATGCCCGTGGGCCGAATCAATTACAATGCAGTCGACTTTAGCCGCCACAAGCGCTGCAACACGTTCCATAATGTTAGCCGTGATTCCCACTGCCGCGCCGCACAACAGCCTTCCCTGATCGTCCTTGGCCGAAAGAGGATATTTAATCTGTTTTTCGATATCTTTTATGGTTATCAGGCCTCTTAAATTGAAATCGTCATCCACAATAGGAAGTTTCTCAACGCGTGCCTTGGCTAATATTGACTTCGCCTCGTCCAGCGTAATCCCCACCTTGGCGGTTATCAGTCCTTCGCTTGTCATGCATTCCTTAATCTTCTTACTGAAATCAGTCTCGAACTTCAAATCGCGGTTGGTAATGATTCCCACTAATTTTTTGCCTTCGGTTATAGGCACGCCCGAAATCCTGTATTTTGCCATAAGGTTGTTTGCATCCTCAAGCGTATGTTCAGGTGACAGATAAAAAGGGTCGGTAATTACACCGTTTTCCGAACGCTTAACCTTATCCACTTCTTCCGCCTGAGCTTCAATTGACATGTTTTTATGTATAATTCCGATACCGCCCTGTCTCGCCATTGCAATAGCCATTCTGTGCTCAGTAACCGTATCCATGCCTGCACTCATAATCGGAACATTGAGTTTAATCTTCTTTGTGAGCTGTGTTTCCAGTTCAATCATGTTAGGTGTTACTTCCGAATATGAAGGAACAAGTAAAACGTCGTCAAATGTAATTCCTTCGCCAATTATTGTACCCATTTTGATAATCCTGCCTTTCTTCTGTCCCACGACGGAACTTTTTGTATTTGTATAGTAATTACTCTGCATATATATGTCTGCTTACAAACAGATATATTTTATAGAATATAACAAACTTGTTCTCAAAAGTCAATTACCGGTCAGTCCGTATATACCTTGCGGGGATATGTTTTAGTCAGCTTCTCAAGAAGCTCCTCGTTAGGTGTGAATTTAAGCTCTACCGCATTATTGCGCTCGTCATACAGTACCGCTATATATGATGTAAGGTTTTCATCGTTGGCCGAATAATCGTACTGCTTGCGCTGGCTGCTTATGCCTCCCAGATGGCGTGAACCTTCCGGCGCCATAAAGTCCATTTTGCTGAAATTAAAACGCTTAAGCTTCTTGCGTGAGCTTCTGTGCATAATCTTATCAACGCTCATCTCCCCGTCGTAAAACGAATATTCGTATTCCACGTCGGTATTCCTGAAAACAAGATATGTAAATACTGCGCATAAAACTACAAGCAGAAACGCAACAACCATTATAAAAGGCGCTTTCGCCGCAATAATATAGATTATCGCAAGAACAAGTGCATCGAGAAAAATCATGCCGCATCTTCCCGCATATGCTTTAAGCGTTATTTTTCGTTTCACAAGACATTCCACTACTGTTTCAAACATGCGCTGCCTCCTTGATTATATATGATAATTACACGTTAATCTCTGCTTTGACGCCAAGAACGTCGCTGTATTTGTCAAGTATCGGTTTTATTTCTTCTTCCAGAAATTCTTCAACCTGCTCCTTGGAACGCCCAACATACAATGAAGGGTCCATTGAACGCTGCAAATCCTCAAGAGTGAGATTAAACGAAGGGTCTGCCGCTATAAGCTCAAGAAGATTATTGTCAAGCCCTTCCTCCTTGACTCTCCTGCCTGCCTGCATGGAAAGAGTTCGTATTTTCTCATGGAGTTCCTGACGGTCGCCGCCGGCTTTAACTGCATCCATCATAATATTCTCGGTTGCCATGAAAGGAAGCTCCGCCATTATATGTTTGTTTATTACTTTCTCATATACGACCAGTCCGTCGACAACATTAAGATACAAATCAAGTATTCCGTCAACAGCCAGAAATGCCTCAGGAATTGACATCCTCTTATTGGCTGAATCATCAAGGGTTCTCTCAAACCACTGCGTCGCACTTGTAATTGCCGGATTCATAACGTCAGACATTACAAAATTCGCCAGAGACGCTATTCTTTCGCTTCTCATGGGATTACGCTTGTATGCCATCGCCGACGAGCCAATCTGAGATTTCTCAAAGGGCTCCTCTATCTCCTTAAGATGCTGTAGCAGCCTTATATCATTGGAAAATTTATGTGCGCTTGCGGCAATACCCGCAAGGACATTGACGACTCTTGTATCTACCTTGCGTGAGTAGGTCTGGCCCGAAACAGGATATACTCCGGAAAATCCCATTTTTTCCGCAATCATTTTATCCAGACGGCGTACCTTTGCATGGTCGCCTTCAAAAAGCTCTATAAAGCTGGCCTGCGTTCCGGTGGTTCCCTTTGAGCCCAGAAGCTTCATCGAGTCGATAAGATACTCAAGGTCATCAAGGTCAAGCTTAAGCTCCATCATCCAAAGCGTTGCTCTCTTTCCGACTGTTGTGGGCTGCGCAGGCTGGAAATGGGTAAATGCCAGCGTAGGAAGGGCTTTGTATTTGTCTGCAAAGCCTGCAAGTTCGGCTATAACATTCACAAGCTTTACCCTGACAAGCTTAAGCGCCTCCGTCATTATAATAAGGTCGGTATTGTCGCCCACATAGCATGACGTAGCTCCCAGATGGATTATCCCCTTTGCTTTAGGGCACTGTACCCCGTACGCATAAACATGGGACATGACATCATGGCGTACCTCTTTCTCACGGGCTCTTGCCACATCATAATTTATATCATCCTTGTGAGCTTTGAGTTCCTCTATCTGCTCATCCGTTATGTTTAAACCAAGTTCCTTTTCAGATTCGGCAAGCGCAATCCACAGCTCCCTCCATGTCCTGAACTTCTTGTCCTGTGAGAATATATACTGCATTTCTTTGCTTGCATATCTTCCGGCAAGCGGCGTTTCATATCTGTCCGTTGACATATCTCAATCTCCTTCTTGCTCAATAACAGCATTAATTGTAATTAAACCGCCGGTATGGCTCGCTATTTTTCGTATTCTCCCCTGATATCATCCGCAGGCGGAGCAATCGGATAATTTCCCGTAAAACATGCGTCACAGTAATCTTTTCTGCCGCACACCATCTCGCTAAGCCTGCCCACGTCAAGATATCCCAGGGAATCCGCTCCGATATATTCGCAAATCTCTTCAACCGTATGATTATGGGCAATAAGCTGGTCATCCGACGGAACATCCGTGCCGAAATAACACGGGTGCATGAAAGGAGGAGAACTGATGCGGACATGTACCTCGGCAGCTCCGGCATCCTTAAGCATCTTTACAATTCTTGCGCTTGTGGTGCCGCGCACAATCGAATCGTCTATCATGATAACCCTTTTGCCTCTCACCGCCTCGGTGAGAACATTAAGCTTTATCCTTACGCTTGTTTCACGGCTTGACTGCTTAGGCTTTATAAAGGTTCTTCCCACATAATTATTCTTGATAAATGCAATCCCGTATGGTATTCCCGATTCAAGCGAATATCCCAGTGCGGCAACATTTCCGGATTCAGGCACTCCCACAACCATGTCCGCCTCCACAGGATGATCCTCGGCGAGAATCCTTCCTGCCATTATTCTGGAATTATAAACGCTTACACCGTCGATACTGCTGTCTGGTCTTGCAAAATATATATACTCAAAAATACATTTCGCACATTTCCTGTCATTGAACAGCATATCTGATTTTATGCCGTCCGGCGTGATTGTGACTATTTCCCCGGGGAGAACATCCCTGACAAATTCTGCTCCTACCGCATCAAGCGCGCAGTTTTCGGAGGCCAGCATATATGCGTTATCTCTCTTGCCTATGCAAAGCGGTTTAAAACCAAAGATATCCCTTGCCCCTATAAGCTTGCGCGGACTCATAACTATAAGCGAATACGCGCCTTTGATTTTCTTCATGGCATTGGCGACGGCGCCCTCCACATTGTGAGTGTTTAGCCTTTCTCTTGCTATATGGTAAGCGATAACCTCGGAATCTATGGTAGTCTGGAAAATCGCACCTGTTTTTGACAGTTCTTCCCTTAATTCCGGCGCATTGATTAAATTGCCGTTATGTGCAAGGGCCAGAGTGCCTTTGACATAATTGAGCACAAGCGGCTGTGCATTTTCTCTGGTAGAGCTTCCCGCCGTCGAATATCTTACATGTCCCACACCGATATTGCCGTTAAGCTTTCCCAGTATCTCTTCATTAAATGCTTCATTTACAAGCCCCATGTCTTTATGGGACTGTACTCTTCCCTTAGGGCCCTCCGTATCGCTTACGGCTATGCCGCAGCTTTCCTGTCCTCTGTGCTGAAGCGCAAACAAACCGTAATATATAGTTGAAGCAACGTCATTGCCGTCAAAATCATATACTCCGAAAACGCCGCACTCTTCATGAAGCTCATTGGAAAATTCAGAATCAAGAATTTCTGTCTTCTTACTCATATTGTGTCCTCTCTCCATGAATTAGTCAAATTTATGCCCTGTCAAAAGCTCAAACGCCTCTTTGTATTTGTCAACAGTTTTGGCAACCACATCATCCGGAAGAAGAAGATTGTTGTCAGGATTAGCCTTAAGCCAGTCCCTTACAAACTGCTTATCAAACGAAGGCTGGGATTTGCCCGGCTCATATCCGTCCAGAGGCCAGAATCTTGAGCTGTCAGGCGTGAGCATTTCATCGCCCAGAACAATGACTCCGTTCTCATCAAGTCCGAATTCGAATTTGGTATCGGCAATTATAATTCCTTTGCTAAGCGCATATTCTGCACACTTTTTGTAAAGGGCAATCGTGTAATCGCGGATTTGCTCCGCATAACCTGCTCCTTTTCCCGGATATATTTTCTCAAGAATATCTACGCTTTTTTCAAATGATATATTTTCGTCATGCAGTCCTATCTCAGCCTTGGTGCTCGGCGTATATACAGGCTCAGGAAGCTTATCCGACTCCTTAAGTCCTTCCGGAAGCTTAATCGAGCATACCGTTCCGTCTTTTTTGTAGCTTTCCCAGCCGCTGCCTGTAATGTAGCCTCTCACAATACACTCAATAGGCAGCATCTCAAGCTTCTTACACATCATACTGTTTCCGTCAAATCTTTCATTGCGGAAAAATTCGGGCATATCCGCAACGTCAACTGAAATCATATGGTTAGGAACAATATCGCTTGTATACTCAAACCAGAATTTGGACATCTGTGTCAGAATAGCTCCCTTATCTGTTATAACATTCTTCAGAATATTATCAAAGGCTGATATTCTGTCAGTTGCCACTATAATGAGGCTGTCTCCGTTATCATATACTTCACGTACTTTTCCTTCTTTAAAAGGCTTAAATTCCTGCATGTTATAAAATCCTCCATTGTTAGTTAAATTGTATCCTTTGTCATCACGGACAATTTCGGCGAAGTAAAACAACACCATAAGTTAAATTATAATACACACGGTTTTACAAAGTCAACGCATTTAAAACTTTTTATGAATAATATTGTTGTTTTTGAAAATATAATGTATACTTAAAATACCAATAAATGGGAGGATATGAGAATGACAGAAAAAAGGCGCAGCAAAAGGGTAAAGATTACGCTCGTATTGACAGTTTCTTCTTTATTTGTACAGGACAACGACAGAATTGTGATTGATTCTCCGATTATGGTTAAGGACATATCAAGATTCGGCATAGGCTTTATATCCAAATCTATTCTTCCTTTGAACTATTATTTTAACGCCGTACTGAACATTGACGGAAAAGAGCTCTACTGCGTAGTAAAAATAATCCGCTGCGAGGCCCTTGAAGATGACGAATACTCTTACGGATGCGAATTTGTAGGAATGGCACCTGTTTTCAATTACATATTTGAAGACCTTGAAAAACAGAAAGACTGATATTCAACCCGAATTTACGGTTATATAAAAAGCAGCCCATACTCGGGCTGCTTTTTTGAAATCTTATAAGCTGTTCGTATTACCGACGGTTCATATTACATTCTCACTGACGGTTCCTTTTCGATGTAAAAACTATCTGCAGTTCCGTTACAAGACCCACGCCAAAGCTGATAATCAATGCCATAAAATAGGCAACGGTATGGTTAGGGTCCCCTCCGTTAATATTCCCGTCATTTTCAAGTTCAGCGTTTTTGTCAGGGTCTTCTTCCGCGGACGGTTCTGTTACCGGCTCCGTGGTTTCCTCTTCACCGGCGGGCTCGCCGTCTGTGTACGGCTCGGTTTCCGTCTCTGTCTCCGTTTCCGTCTCTGTCTCCGTTTCTGTCTCTGTCTCCGTTTCTGTCTCTGTCTCCGTTTCTGTCTCTGTCTCCGTTTCTGTCTCTGTCTCCGTTTCTGTCTCTGTCTCCGTTTCTGTCTCCTTTTCGCCCTGCTCGTTTTCAAAAAACAACGTGCTTCCGTAAATAAGCGCTCTCACATTGTCCGGCGCATCAAATTCCTCACTGCTCTGAATATAAAAATACTGAATTTCCGGATTAACCGTAAAACCGTCCGGTGATGAAAGCTCTTTCAGTCCGTATATCCGGTCTGTCTCAAGTCCGCTAAGCGTGTAGCCGTCCTCAGGCACTGTAATACGGGAAACTGCAAGTTCTCCCGGAACCAGTCTGCCTTCCGAATAAATATACTCCCTGATTTCAAATGTACATCCTCCAAGCTGCCTGTAGCCTTCATCCGGGTCATTGTATATTTTTGAAATAATAATTGTATCCGAATCATACCAGTGACGCGGCGAC